>WRGQ01000163.1 GCA_009787115.1 Bacteroidota bacterium | reverse complement strand
CTTCTCAAAGAATTATTGGAACATAAAAGAGAACTTGAAAAACCAAGTAATCCGATAGGATTTATAACAAGCGCAAATCGTTAAAAAACACCTTTTTGGGGTTGTATATTTGCACCCTCAAAAAAAATACTATGGATATACTCAACTTCAACTCAGTAGAAGAAAAAATCATCACAGTCAGAGGCATTTCCGTTATTTTGGATAGCGACGTTAGACAGAAGAAAAAGCAATTAGATCTCTGATAAAGTTTTGCAGTTTTAACCAAGACAATTCAAACAAATCTCTTCAAATTCGGCTACCGATAATTGCTCCGGGCGCAGGGCAAAAATGGGATTATCTTTATATTTTTCTGTAAATGAGAAACTTTTTAAAGAGTTGCGTAATGTTTTTCGCCGTTGGTTAAAAGCAGTTTTCACCACAGTTTTAAATAATGTTTCGTCACAGTGTAATTTTTTATCAAGATTGCGTACCATACGAATCACCCCGGATTTTACTTGAGGAGGAGGAGTAAAAAGATGTTCCTCAACGGTAAACAGATACTCAATATCGTAATAAGCCTGCAATAAAACGCTTAAAATACCATACATCTTTTTTCCGGGTTTAGATGCTATCCGCTCTGCTACCTCTTTTTGAAACATACCTACCAATTCTGTTACCCTATCTTTATTTTCCAACACTTTAAACAGTATTTGAGAGGAGATGTTGTACGGAAAGTTTCCGATAACGGTAAGATTATTATTATAATATTCAGATAAATTCAGTTTTAAAAAATCACCGGAGATAATTTGTAAAGAAGGATATTTTTTTTGTAAATAGATAACCGATTCATTATCAATTTCAACCACTTTAAAGTTTTTATCTTTTTGTTGTAATAAAAATTGCGTTAAAACGCCCATTCCCGGACCTATTTCCAAAATATCAGGATGGGTTGAAGTAATACTTTGCACAATTTTTTCTGCGACGGTTTCGTCGTTAAGAAAATGTTGTCCGAGCGCTTTTTTTGGGGTAACTTTGTGCATGATTTTATTTTGAATTAGGATAAGCGGCTTTATAGGCAAAATATCTTTCCATTACCTGCTGAGAATACCTGACGGCATAAATGCCGGGGTAATAGCCTGATTTTACCACCGAATCGGTAGCATATTGGCGGTGTGATTTCAGTTTCAGATATTTAGCAACATCTTTCCATTTTGTAAAATCATCTTCATATTTTGCGCATAACCGTTGGGCGTCGAAAAGATGGCCGCGCCCTGCATTGTACGCCGCTGCCACAAAATAGAGTTTTTCATCTTCATTTTCAATTTCATCAAAAGAGTTGCGAATCAAATTCAAATGTTGAATACCTGCTCTAATATTAGCTTCCTCGCCATCTGCAACAGAAACTCCGTAGTATTCCATAGTAATCGGCATTAACTGCAACAAACCGTAACTTCCTCCTTTTCCCGTCAGTTCGGGTATGAACTTGGTTTCCTGAAAAATTATCGAAGCAACAAAACGCCAGTCAAAGTTATATTTTTGGGCATATTTCTTGATAATGCCATCATATTTTGAAATACTTCCCTGTTGTTTATTTGCAAATGATGCGTTAATGATAGATGATTCCTGTGAAAAATATTTTCTTATGAACCTGCGATATTTTGGAGTTTTTTTAAAATCCATCAACCAGTGGTTTATATCTTCATTGAGTTGTACATTCTTTTTTTTCAAAATCCATCGTCTATCAAACTGTGCCCCTGCTTTCTCTAAAATTCGTACATTGGAATAGAAAGGCATTAAGGTAATCGCTTGATTATAATCGCATATCATATAAGAAATTTCACCGGCATCTACCTTCTCAAAAAGTTCTTCGGTGGACAATCCATAGCTTATTTGAACAGGATAATCGCAATAGGGCGATTCGTCCTTAAAAAAAAGTATGGTACGGAAATCTTTAGAAACCCAAATTGATTTTTCTTCAGCACTGTCTGTTTTCATTCCGGATACCAAAACAGGATAGGAATATGAGTGAGGAATAGAGGTGGCAAACATAGGCAGTAAAAAACCGCTATGATTAATATCCATAACTATTATGTCATAATTGTTTTCAAATAAATCTTTTAAAATATTACTTACATTGGTTTCCACTTTAATTTCTACATTTCTTCCTATTCCTTTTTGTAATTCCTTTAACATCTCATATTGAAATCCTATAGGAACTCCGCGATATACAAAATAGTCGGAAGCATTAAACAAAAGTAGCGCCCTCACATTATCCATATCTTCATCAATAATATCCGTTTGAGGAATCGTTACACGAAGTTCCTGCTTTCGTTTATGAAACGGAAATTGTAATTCCGTTAAAAAAAAGAAACTTGACCCGAATAAAAGGGTTAAAAAAAATATTATTAAGAAAGCAACAAATACTCTTTTCAAACCAATAATTTGGGCAAAAATAGAATTTTTATAAAAGGGTTGATTTTTGGCTCAATATTATTTATCTTTGCCCCCTAATTTTATACTAAAAAAATGCTCACAGAACTCTTTTACAAAATTGCATTATCGCACCAGAAAGGATACGGTAACTCCATAATTAAAAAACTCTTACAAGTTTCAGGAAGCGCTTCTGCTCTATTTCTTGATTTTCATTCCGTACGTAAAAAAATGAAAACTACGCGCACTTTTCCAAATGCGCCTGTAATTACTTCCGAAATTGAAAAAGCGGTTAATAATGAAATTGAGATGGCGACCAAAAACAATATTACGCATTGTTTTTTTACGGAAGAAGATTATCCTAAACGGTTGCTACGGTGCACCGATGCGCCTTATATGTTTAGTTACAAAGGAAATAATAGTTTTAATATAGAGAAAACACTGGCTATTGTGGGGACACGACATGCCACTTCTTATGGTAAAGATGCGGTACGGCGCGTTGTTTCTGATTTATCTGCTCAAAACATATCCATTATCAGCGGGTTGGCAATAGGGATTGATACTTTTGCGCACGAAGCCGCATTGGACAACCGATTGCATACGGTTGGCATTATGGGCTCCGGATTTGGTAACATTTATCCTTCTTCCAATAACAAATTAGCAAAGAAAATGATTGAATCGGGAAGTAGTTTGATATCGGAATATTCGTACTATACCCTACCCGACCGTCAGAATTTTCCCAAAAGAAACCGTATTATTGCAGGTATGGCAGATGCCTTGTTAGTAGTAGAAACGGGCAAGCGCGGGGGAAGTATCATTACTGCCTGCATTGCCCACTCTTATCAACGTGATGTGTTTGCCGTTCCGGGATCTGTATTTGCACCCTCATTGGAAGGCTGCCACGAATTGATACGCCAAAATTTAGCCGCATTAGTAACTTCAGGAGAAGATATTATTGAAATGATGGGTTGGAATGAGGAGAAACACACAAGCATTCAACCTCAATTTTTTCAAGACTTAAACGAAAACGAAGAAGCGATTGTTTCCATTATAAACAATCTTAAAGAACCTCATATTGATGAAATTATAGCATTAACAGCCACACTGACCCCTTCAAAAATTGCTTCCGTTTTGTTAGGACTAGAATTAAATGGAATTATTGAAGTACTGCCCGGAAAAAGGTATAGAATAATCAAGCGTTAATAATTTTATAATAATTATTAACGCCTGAAATATCAATCGCAAAAAAAAAACTGACTAAACTTTTACTGCTAATTCAGCGCCTGCTTTAAATTTAACCACTTTTTTTGCCGGAATCATAATCTCTTTCTTCGTTCTTGGGTTTCTTCCTTTTCTTGCCGGACGGCTAATCACGGAAAAAGTTCCAAATCCAATAAGAGACAGTTTGTCGCCTTTTGCAAGGGCGCCTGAGGTTGCGCAAACAAATGCTTCTAAGGCTGCTTTTGCATCAACTTTGGTCATACAGGCTTTTTCAGCCATTGCGGTAATGAGTTCTGCTTTGTTCATAAATACTTTTTTTAATTGTTAATCATTTTGTTTTAAAAACTTCGCAAATCTAAAATATTTTCTTATTTTTTTAGAAAAAACACAAAAATTCATCAACATGTTAATAAGATTTGAAAAATGTTAATAAATAAATAAAATACATATAAAATATTATACTATTTTATTTATATAGTATAATTTGAAACTTTATATCCTTGTAAAAACGAATCTACTTTTAATCGTTTTTTGCCTTCCAATTGTAAGTTCTGTATGGAAATTTTGAAATCTTTGGAAGAAATATGAAAAAACTTCTTATCATCAGTATCAATTTTTCCTGCATTTTCATTGGATATTTCAGAGGTAACAGCAGCTTCAAATATCTTTATTGCAATTTTTGTACCCTCTGTTGTTTTTAAAAAAGTTACGGCTCCCGGATAGGGAGAAAGTCCTCTAATTTTATTGATAATATCTTTGGCGGGAAGATTCCAATCAATTATCGTATCCTCTTTGTGAATTTTTGGGGCAAGTTTAATTGCAGCGTTTTCTATATGAGATTGGGAGAGAAATTTCACATTCTCTTTTTCAACAAGCGACAAAGTTTGTAATGCTACTTCAGCGCCCATCAGTTTCAAACGGTCGTAAAGTTCTCCTGTTGTTTCGTTGGGTAAAATATCTGTTTCCCGTTGCAGGATAATATCTCCGCAATCCATTTCATTATTAAGGAAGAAAGTAGTAACTCCCGTTTTTGTTTCGCCATTCATAATTGCCCAATGAATGGGAGCTGCGCCGCGATATTGCGGCAATAAAGAAGCATGTACATTAAAAGCGCCTTTAGGAGGAATGTCGTAAACTTCTACAGGCAACATGCGGAAAGCAACTACAACAAATATATCAGCACGCCATTGTTTTAACGCTTCAATAAACTCAGTATTTTTTAATTTAACAGGTTGTAAAACAGGAATATGATGTTCAACTGCATATTTTTTGACTTCGGAAGATTGCATTTGCAACCCTCTTCCTGCCGGTTTGTCAGGAACTGTTACAACACCAACCGTCTCGTGTTCAGAGTGGTAAATTGCATCTAACGAAGCAACCGCAAAGTCGGGGGTGCCCATAAAAACTACACGCATAGTGATAATGTTAATAATCTATTTTTTCTTGAAGTTCAAGCATTTTCAAACAGGTATAAGCTGCTTCAATGCCTTTGTTGCCGTGTTTACCGCCTGCGCGTTCCTGTGCCTGTTCCATAGTATCGCAAGTAAGCACGCCAAAAATTACCGGTACTCCGTAATCCAACGAAACGCGCATAATACCGTTTGCTACTGCTTGAGAAATAAATTCAAAATGTCGTGTTTCGCCTTGAATAACACATCCCAGACAAATTACCGCATCTATCGAAATGTCCGTATTCAGCAACATGGAAACGCCGGAAGGCAACTCAAAACTACCCGGCACAGAATGAACAATAATCTGTTCTTTGGCAATACCTACTTCACATAAAAAAGCCAACGCACCCTCTTTGAGTGCGCCGGTTATGGTTTTATTCCAATCACTTACTACAATTCCAATCTTAACGTTTTTGTTCTTTAATTCAGGAACATCGCCGTGTTGGGAAAGGTTATGTTTTTTCATTATTTATTTTGGTTAATAAGCGCCCGTTCCAAAAATTTATCTATGTTCATTTTTTGATACTCAGCATAAAACTTATCCTTAATAGTTTGATATGCTATAGATGCTTTTCTCCAGTTTTCTTCTCTTTCATACAATTGACCTAACTTAAACAAATTCACGGGTGCGAAGTAAGGGTCTTTGCTTTCGGCAGCTTTTTTACAATATTTAATGGCTTTAGCAAGATCTCCCTGGTCATCATACAAATCGCTAATAATTCCCTGTGCGGCATACCAGTAAATCTCGTCTTTATGTTTAAATTTCAACAGGTAATGTAATGCCTCCTCTTTATCGTCGAGTTTCAGATAGCACATACCGGCAAAATATTTAGCCGTATTTGCCGTGCTGGTGAATGCAAATGAAGAAGCGATATTTAAAAAACCTTCATTTTCATCGTCACCTTCAAGTGCTTTCACAAGTGATAAGGAATCGGCTTTCAGCATAAAATCAATAGGGGCGCTCATTAAAGAAGAGGCTTTTTCAGATTGAGGGATCAAATAGAATTTATTTAATGCCAAAAGTCCGCAAACCAAAATAAGTAACCCAATGGTTACCCCATAAATAATTTTGTCATATTGGTTAAAAAATCCAAAAATACGTGTTACAAAACCTTCGTGCTTGTGTTGTCCTTGTTCTTTCTTTTCTTCTAATTTTGATTTTTTCATAATGCGAATAGGGTTAAAAATTTGAAGCCGCGAAATTACATTATTTTTTATAAGAACGATTTAATTCAAACAGAACATAATCGGTAATATCTTTGGTAGGGTCAGCGGTTAGTAAAAAAGGACTTTGATTTTGATAAGTAATTACAAAAGAAGCATTTCTTGTCATATTAATACGTTTTACTGCTGCCTGCAATGAATCATAAACCTGTAAAAGCGCTTCGGATTGTCGTGATTGCAGATTATTAAAGATACGTTCTTTGTCATCTTCCAACTGTTGATACTCTTGCATCAGTTGTGTTTGGGCGTTTTCCATCTGCACTTGCGTTAAAATACCGGAATTCATATTTTCCTGAAATTGTTTATATTTTCTTTGAAACGCATTTTCTCTATTTGCAAAAATTGCTTCCTGTTTCGACATTTCCATTTTAATATCGCCGGTTAAAATGGCGACCAACTCATATTGAGCATTCACAGTATCTAAATTTACATACACAATTTCGCCGCTTCCGGGTTCGCCAACAATCTCTTTGGGAGTAAAAACAGGCGCTTTAGGCGCAATAAAATGCAATACGTAAAGCACAATTACCGCAACAAACAACACGCTTAAAGCAATTAAGTTACACCATTTGCAATTCATTATGGAACAACATACGGATTTTTTTTCAGTTTCATGTTGAAGATTTTCTGTTTCAACGTTTTCGATTAATTCAAGTTCAGGGTTCATATTTTTTAATTTAAGTGACGAGTGACGAGTGACAGGTGACAATCATCACATCATCTCGTCATCACATTATTTAATCACCTAATCATTGTTGGTGCCCGAAACAAGACTCGAACTTGCACATCCGTACGAATACTACACCCTGAATGTAGCGCGTCTACCAATTTCGCCATTCGGGCAAAATGCGGGCGCAAAAATATTGTTTTTTTTATAATAAAAATAATAAGGATATTTTCTATTTTCGCCGCGTCTTTCAATCGCTCAGTTCCTCGGTCCCAATGTATTTTTTGTCGAAAATCCGAAAGTTTTGTGCGTATCAGGAGTGCTCTGAAATTATGAAAAATATTAATTTCTTATGGTTATTTCTCATCGCGGTTTTGTTGCACAGTTGCACCACCCGTTACGAAATTCCTTTACTAAAACAAAACATCTATTATACTACTCAAATCAATCAACAACCGTATATCATTTACATTGATACACTTATCTGTAATAAAAAAACTTCCAACTTTAAACTTTCAACTTTAAATCTTAGATTTTCAACTTTAAATTCTACTGCCTATCTTATTAACAACAGCGAATTTACATATCCTCAACAGTTTCAGATAAACTACAAAAGAAAAAACGCAAAAGCCCTGTTAAATGGGAGGTTTGCTGGGTTCTCCAACAATTTTACGGTATATGAACCTCCAACCATCACAGAATTTCCGCATCGTTATTTGGATACGCTCTTCTCTGCATACATTTACAGAGATGTAGAATATGCACAGGCAGAAGGATATTGGGAATATAATTTTCACACAGAAGAGGATATGGCGAAAATATTGTTTGATGGAGTGGTTGCCTCGCTTAAAAAGAAAAAATTGCATTTAAAGATGGACATTTACGTTCCACAACACGCGGGGAAGACCGAGCGTCCCTTGCTTATGCTAATTCACGGGGGCGCCTTCTATGTGGGCGACAAATCGGAACTTGCCATTGCGAATACCTGTAAATACTTTGCCTCGTTAGGCTATACCACCGCCTCTATCAATTACCGGATGGGGTTTCAGCCAACGAAGTGGTCTATTGAACGCACAGGATATATGGCGGTGCAGGACGCGCACGCGGCGTTGCGCTTTCTTATCGCCAATGCCGAAAAATACAGGATTGACCCAAACAATATTTTTGTGGGAGGCTCCAGCGCCGGAGGTATCACCACATTAAATCTTGCTTTTATGCAAAATAAGAACCGCCCAGAAAGTACTTACAAATTGCTTCTGAGTAAAGATTTAGGAAATATTGAATCGGTGGGAAAACATCAGCATATATCCTTTCAAATTAAATCTGTTGTCAATCTGTGGGGCGCCATAGAGAATCTTAATATGCTGAAAAACAACAATGTTTCCATCCTTTCCTATCACGGCGCCGACGATCCGATTGTGCCTTACGGTTACGATTTTCCAATGCAAAAAATCGCTAAAAAACTCGCGCCTGTTCTATTCCCCAAAATATACGGCTCAAAACCTCTCCACGATGAATTGAAAAAGTTAGGATACCGTGAAAAGTTGGTCACTGTAAATAAAGACACACACAATTTATGGGAAACCAAAGGAGAATTAAATGATACTTATGATAAGATTATCAATGATATGAAACTGTTCTTTTATGAAGATTTAGTTCCCAATCCCGTAAAAATAGAACACGATACCGAACAACTCCAACGCTATTTTATTTCAAATAGTAAAGATGTAGATGTAATTACCTGGCAATGCGATGGCGGTTTTATTATCAATCATAATGAAAAAGAGGCATTAGTGATTTGGAAAACCGATGTCGAAAATAGAAAATTAATAACCTCAGGCGTTTATAAAAACGGCGCCGCTTTTAAAACTCAAATTGAAAAATGAGACCACTGAAAATTCTGCTTTTTATCCTCGTCATTATCGCTTGTTTAGCGCTTATTACCGTTGTTTTTCCCACTAATGGTATTACATTTTTTAAGAAAACATTACGTTTCCCCGGTCTGAATGAAATCTTAACACACAGCGCCGAATACGACGAAGACCCTGAAGAGATTTTAAAACAATGGGAGATAGGCAAGATGATAAAAAATGTTAATGTTTCTCATAATGATTCTACAAAGAAAGTAAAAGGGGATACGCTCAAATATATTGAGGCTGCATTTGAAAAGATTGTATCTACCTTTGAGTTGCCTCACGGTGACCTTTCCTATTTTGACACTTTTTTTGCCAAAGCGGAAACTGCAAGGGAACAATACAAGATAGTGAGAGTTTTATATTACGGTGATTCGCAAATTGAGTTAGATCGGTTCAGTTCCAACTTGCGTAGTTTTTTGCAGGGAAAATTTGGCGGCGGAGGTCCAGGTATGGTACCTTTTCATCAAACTATTCCTAACGGCTCTTTAAATCAAAGTTATACGGGCGACTGCTCCTCTTTTTCGCTTTGGGGTGAGGTTTATAAAAACAAAGAAAACGATTACGGCCCTTTAGCGAAAATGTACAGAATTAATGGGTACAACACATTCACCGCCAATACGCCCAACAGAAAAGGGGAAACGGACAGAAAAGACAATTACTCCAATATCTCTTTATTGGTTAATGATCTGAAAGGCAATTTTACGGCTGAACTTACCGACAAAACCAACCATACTAAATATGCAGTGCAAACCGATACAACCGGAATTCACCTGCTGGATTTTCAGATGAATTTTTCCACGCAGTCGTTTTCTATCTCTATGACCGGAAATGCCAATATTTATGGCGTGTTAATTGACGATGGTTTTGGGGTGGCAGTGGACAATATTGCCATGCGCGGTGCAAATGGACTCCATTTCACGACTATGCAGGATTCTTTGATGCGTTTAACTTTTCAATTGTTAGACGTTGGAATGATTGTGCTGCAATACGGTGGAAATGCTGTACCCGGCTTGTCAGGTGAAAAAAGCGTGGACGTATATGTTGCCGGTATTATCTCGCAAATAAAATATTTACAGCGCGTTGCGCCCAATGTACCCATTCTGTTTATTGGTCCTTCCGACATGCTTTCTGTGGTTGACGGGGAGTTGAAAACCTACAAACATCTTCCCTATTTAGTAGATAAACTGAGCGCAGAGATTCCTAAATCGGGGGCAGCATTTTGGAATATGTATCAGGTGATGGGCGGTGCAAACTCTATGCGTGCGTGGGTGCGGAAAGGCTGGGCAGGAAACGACTACGTACACTTCACTGCCAAAGGCGCACAGGAGATTGCCAACGTGCTGACACAAACCTTTGAAACAATGTATGAATATTACTACCTGACCAAACTGTAATGCTTCCCAATTTTTGAGCCAACGGTTGAAGTGATTAGCAAAAATGTCAAGGCTTGGTAAATGTGTTCAGCCACGCAATCTCTTCCGCCCATTTGCTATCGTCAGGCGTTTCTAAAATGATGGGAATATTGTCAAATCGCGGGTCTTTCATCATTCTTATAAACACTTCTTTACCCAAAAAACCTAATCCGATATTCTCGTGCCTGTCCACACGACTGCCAAACTCTTTTTTAGTATCGTTCAAGTGGATAGCGCGTAAATAATGCGCACCTACTATTTCGTCAAACTCGCACCACAATTGTTGGTATCCTGTTTCTGTTTTTAAATCATAGCCGGCAGAATAGGTGTGGCAAGTATCAATGCAAACCCCTACCCTACCCTTATCTTCAACTTCGTCAATAATTTGTGCCAAATGTACAAAACTAAAACCCAAATTTGAACCTTGTCCGGCAGTATTTTCAATCACCGCCGTTACACCCTGCGTTTTTTCCAAAGCCAAATTGATAGATTCCGAAATACGGCGTAAACATTCGTCTGTTGAAATAAGATTCAAATGACTTCCGGGGTGAAAATTCAACAGCGAAAGTCCCAACTGTTCTGCACGGAACATCTCTTCATTAAACGATTTACGAGATTTTTCCAATGCCTCTTTATCGGGATGTCCCAAATTTATCAGATAGCCGTCGTGCGGAAGAATGTGTGCGGCAGTAAAGCCGGTTTTTGCACAATTTTCTTTAAAAAGCGCTATACTTTTCGCCGATAAAGGCGCAGAGTCCCAACGCCGTTGATTTTTAGTAAAAAATGCAAAAGCAGTAGCGCCAATCTCTTTTGCGTTTAATGGAACATTTTCAACTCCGCCTTCAGCGCTTACATGCGCTCCGATATATTTCATATTTTGATTATTTTCGGCAAAAATATTAAAACTTATTGAAAAACAATCTACTTTCTATCAGCATATAACTAATGAATATCATTTTGTTTAAATTTTATTTAACTAATTATAAGTGTGTTATAATAAAATCATGAAAAAAAAACGTTTTTTAATTAAAACATCGATTTTTTTATAATTTTGTTTTTCTTTAAAGTTAAAAGAAAACAAGTATTAATTTTAAAACCAAAATTGAAAGAATAAGAAAATGAGTACAAAAAATGTATCTGACAAAGAAATCCAATTAATGTTGAAAAAATTTTTTGGGTTTAATACGTTTAAAGGAGACCAGCTCAAGGTAATAAAATCATTACTGAAAGGCAAAGATTGTTTTGTAATTATGCCTACCGGAGGGGGAAAATCACTTTGTTATCAATTACCTGCATTGATTTGTGAAGGCACAGCAATCATTATTTCACCCTTGATAGCATTGATGAAAAATCAGGTGGACGCCTTGCGAAATTTTGGTACGGAATTGGGAATTGCCCATTTTTTAAACTCCTCATTAACAAAGCAGGAGGTTAAAGATGTAAAAGAAGACCTGCTGAGAGGAAAAACCAAACTTCTTTATGTAGCCCCTGAAACATTGACCAAAGAGGATAATATTGATTTCTTTAAAGATATCCCAATCTCTTTCTTTGCTATTGATGAAGCGCACTGTATTTCGGAATGGGGACACGATTTCAGACCGGAATACAGAAGAATAAGAGAAACGATTGACAGAATTGACAAAAAAGTGCCTCTGATTGCACTTACGGCAACCGCAACCCCTAAAGTGCAAAGCGATATTCAAAAAAACCTCTGTATCGAAAAAGCAGAACTCTTTAAGGCTTCTTTTAACCGCCCCAATCTATATTATGAAATTCGGGAAAAAACAAAAGATATTGATAGAGAAATCGTTAAATTTGTAAAAAATCATAGTGGAAAATCGGGAATTATCTATTGTTTGAGTAGAAAAAAGGTAGAAGAATTAGCCGAGTTTTTGCGTGCAAACCAAATTCGGGCGTTGCCTTATCACGCCGGACTTGAATCACAGGAACGTGTAAATAATCAGGACGCTTTCTTAATGGAAGATATTGAGGTGATTTGTGCAACCATCGCTTTTGGAATGGGAATTGACAAACCGGACGTGCGTTTTGTAATTCACTACGATATGCCCAAGAGTTTGGAAGGCTACTATCAGGAAACCGGACGCGCAGGACGTGACGACGGGGAAGGACTTTGCATCGCTTTCTATGATATTAAGGATTTGTACAAATTGGAAAAATTCTCTTCTAAAAAATCGGTAGCAGAACAGGAGATGGTAAAACAACTGTTGGCAGAAACCGCATCGTATGCAGAATCTACCAATTGCCGCAGAAAACACTTATTGCACTATTTCGGAGAAGTTTATGAACAGGAAAACTGTGGCTGCTGTGACGTTTGCCTCCACCCAAAACCCAAGATGAACGCCACCGAACAGGTACAATTAGTAATTGATGTAATTAAAGAGGTAAAACAACAATTTGTTGATATTCACATTATTGATATTATAAGAGGAGAAAAAACCACCACTATTGTCAAATTTAAGCATAATAAACTCAAACAGTTCGGAGAAGGAGAAGAGTATGACAATAAATTTTGGGCAAGTGTAATTCGTGTGGCTATTTTTGAAGAACTTATCTATAAAGATATTGAAAACTATGGTCTGCTGAAAATTACGCCAAAAGGGGAAAAATATCTTACAAATCCATACACACTCTACGTTCAGAAACCTAAATCAAAATCAGATGACGAAGAAATGGACGACGAAGATATGCCCGAAGATATGATGATTGGAAAAGTGGAGACTACAGATGCTACCCTGTTTGCTATGTTAAAAGATTTACGAAAGTCAATCTCTCAAAAAGAAAATCTTCCGCCTTTTATCATTTTCCAAGACCCCTCTTTGGAAGATATGTGCATTCAATATCCAACTACCCTTGAAGAGATGGTGAATATTATCGGCGTGGGCGTGGGAAAAGCACAAAAATACGGAAAACCTTTTGCCGATTTAATCAAAAAATATGTGGAAGAAAACGAAATTGAAAGACCACAAGATTTCATCGTTAAATCCATAGTTAAAAAATCTGCTATCAAAGTGTTTATCATTCAAAGTATTGATAGAAAAATACATTTTGAAGACATCGCGCACGCTAAAGGTTTGGATATGGACGAACTGCTCACCGAAATTGAAAGTATTGTCTCTTCCGGAACTAAATTAGATATTGATTATTATATTGACGACACGATTGAAAAATACCATCAGGAAGATATTCTGGATTACTTTTCCGAAGCTGAATCAGACTCTGCCCAAGTAGCCCTTGACATTCTGGGAGAAGACGATTTTACTCTGGAAGAGATTAGAATTATGCGTATTAAATATATGTCCGATGTAGGAAATTAACGTGAAGATTTCAGCATTACGAACCTTATTTCATTCCGCTTTAACACCACTCTACGAAAAAAAAGAGATTGATGCCATTTTTTTTATGTATGTTGATTATAAATACAATATAAAAAAACATGACTTTTTTTTAAATCCTGACAACTCCATTGAGTTTGAACAGTCTGATTTGGCAATGCTTGCAAATGGATGCCCCATCCAATATGTAACAGGAAAAACCATATTTTATAATATTGATATTAAAGTAGATCCATCGGCGCTTATTCCACGCCCTGAAACTGAGGAACTTGTCTCAATGATTATAAACAAAGTAAAAACTCTTACGGTATTACAGTCTTACAGTCTTACGGTCTTGGACATCGGCACAGGCAGCGGCGCCATTGCCATTGCACTGGCAAAAAATATAACAAATGCTAAGGTTTGGGCAACAGATATTTCCAAAGAAGCGCTTGAAACCGCCAAAATTAACGCAACGCATAACAACGCAGATATTACCTTCCTGCTTCACGATATTTTGAAAGATGCAAGTAAACTTCTTCCTGAAAATTTAGACATTATTGTCTCCAACCCGCCTTATATTCCTTACAGCGAAAGCAGCAATTTGCATAAGAATGTAGTTAATTATGAACCGAACGGGGCGCTTTTTGTACCGGATGAAACTCCGCTTGTTTTTTATGACGCCATCGCCAGCGTTGCACAAAAAAACCTCCGTGCAGGAGGTCTTTTATATTTTGAAACTTATGAAAAATTTCACGCTGAACTGTACGCGCTGCTTGCTAAAAAAGGGTTCAAAGAGATAGTGCTTTGGAACGATTTGAATGGCAATCCTCGCTTTGTTTGCTGTAAAAAATTATAATTTGTTAATTTTTATCGCCAAACCGGACTTTAAGTTTGCGGCTTTGTTTCTGTGGATAATTCCTTTTTTAACCAATTTATCAATCAAAGAGGTTACTTTGGGAAGTTTCTCTTCCGCAACTGTTTTTTCAGATGTTAATCTAATGTCTTTTAACGCATTACGCATCGTTTTAGAGAAGTAACGATTTGCTAATCTCTTACTGTCATTGGCTCTGATTCTTTTCTTTGCCGATTTGTGATTTGCCATTTTGATTATTTATTTTTTAATAAAACTTATCCCATTTTTTGAAGGGCGCAAAAGTATATTTTTTTTGATATAAAAATTCAGAGGGAATTTAAAAAGGTTTTTTTGTCTTACCCTGCTGTGGACATTATTCTGTCTAATATCTCACAAATATTTAAAAATACTTCCTCTACCGATTGCAGACCATTAACTTTCATAAGTTTGTTTTGGGCGCTGTAGTGTGCGATAAGCGGTTTGGTCTGGTTTTCGTAGTTTAGAATGCGTTGCAATATCACATGGTGGGTGTCGTCCGTACGTTTAAGTAGAATTGCTCTTTTAGCAAGCCTGTCCACGATTTCCTTTTCATCTACCTCAATATAAATCGCTAATTTCACAGGAATAATATGGTGGTATCCAATACCTTCCATCATTTTAGCCTGTTCAAGCGTTCGAGGTACGCCGTCTAAAAGAAATCCGCGAACATTTTTGAAAGAGGTGCAGTGGTGATACAGCAGGTCTAAGGTCAGTTCGTCGGGGCAGAGGTGCCCATTGTCAATAAATCGTTTTGCCATCGTTCCGATGGGTGAGCCTGAAGCAATCTCTTTTCTGTACAGATCGCCGGTAGAAACGTGTTCCAGGTGGTATCTCTGTTTTAACAGATTGGCTTGCGTGCCTTTTCCCGAGCCCGGAGCGCCCAATAATACAATGTTAAAATAGTCTCGCATGATCATACTAAAATTTAAAAGAAACTCCCACTCCATCTTGATTTGCACTCAGATACAGTGCGGCTTGCGCATTGAGGTCTAACAGTTTACCGGCTCTATAGATTTGATTCCAACCTCTGATAACAAAAAAGAGGCTGGTGGCAACGGTAACTCCGCCGGTGATGTAACAGGCTGTTTTTCCGGCTTCTGTATTCACCCAAAAAGCGCCTATCGCAATTACTCCCGTACCCACAATTGCCAACCCTGTGCCGAGGTAAGTATTGCGTGCCGCTTTTCGCAAATAGGCACCCGCAGTATGTTGATTGTTAAACATATCGGCAGTAACTGCATCTAACCCTTGAAATTTATACACTTCATACGGAGTCATCTCTCGCGCACAATGTTTTATAGATTCAATCAACGATTTTTTTAAGGTAGTAATGGCATATCCATTGTCAATCACTATGGATTCTTCATCTTCACTGAGCAACCTGCAAAAGAGGGTGTCGGTTTTTGCATTGGTATCGTCAATATTTAGAATAACATAGTCAATACAGTTTTGAGAAAAAGAATGTAAGGTAATAAATAAAAGGACAATGATTGTGAAATGTTTCATTTGTTTAAAATTTATTAAGTTATTGAATTTTAATCATTTCTTTAATTTAAATTTGGGGCGAAGATATATTATTTTCAGAATGTACAAGATTTTTTAGTATTTTGCGGTTAAGATTCTCAGAATGGAATTGTAAAATACTAACTTACGGGCAAAGATAGAGCATAAAAGTAAAAAGAAGAAGATACTGTATAGAGCCATTTTCATATCATAATTGCTTGTTCATATTGTTTTAAATTAACAAATTACACTATGTTAGAGAGTGTTCATACTGTTTTGAAAAGAATTACTGTAGGATATACGCGCAGACTTTCCATTCCGCATAGAGGCATCTGCAAAAGCCCAAATCCAAATAAGAAAGTCCGCAAATACGGACTTCGCTTATTGTCTGTGGATTTAAAATTTTGCAGATTACCTATGCCCAAACAACAAACCACTATTATAAATATAGCGGGACAAAATAGATCTTTTTTAATGAAATTTAAAATTTCATATATTTTTGTGCCGTAATTATACAACATAAATGGTTCGCAAAATATTCTTCATTCTTTTGTTTTCTTTTTCAGGCGCGCTCTTTGCCCAGCAGACAACCCCTGCGGCTGCCCCGATTATCAATAAAATAGTTCAGAAATATAGCGCACTCTCTGCATTCTCTTTAGATTTTACAATGAATATTGAAGCAGACAGTAAGAAAATTCGCAGTTTTACCGGCGTTTTATTCGTTAAGAAAGAAAAATATTACCTCTCCTTTGAAGACCAAATTATGGCAAACGATGGGGTTACTATGTGGAATTACCAGAAAAACACTAAAGAAGTTACACTTTTTGAAGCGGAAGACGATGAACTTATGATTTTTCACCCATTAAAGATGTTAAATAATTGGGATAAAGAATACAACGCCAAATTTATTCGAGAAGAGGAACTCCAAAAAAATAGCGTTACTATTCTGGATTTAACTCCGAAAAAACAATCGCAGTTTTATAAAATAAGATTGTTTATTGACAAAGCAACTTCATATATTCAACAGGTGATGATGTATGAACTTGATGGAACTACTCTTACTTATTTAGTTACAAAGTTTAAACCCAATGCAGTGGTTGAAGATAACAAATTTACTTTTAATAAAAAAGATTATCCGGATGTGCAGGTTAATGATATGCGGTAAAGATTTAAGATTTAAGATTTAAGATTTAATGTGAAGATACAGACCATAATAATAAGTTTTGTTTCCCTGTTTGGGATTATGTTGTTGCTGACATTTTCGTCTTGTAATTATACTAAAAATTTAGCCGAAAATGAGTATGTGTTAGTAAAGAATACTGTTAAAGTGGAGGATATTAAAGGAAATGGACAACAATTTGATGATTTGTTTTATTTGGTGAGACCTATTCCGAATAAGAAATTTATGGATATCTTTCCGATAAAGGTATCGCTTTGGACTAACCATCAACCGAAATTTGATTCTATTACAAATATTACAAAAGATTCCAAAACCAATAAATGGCTTCGCGAAAAGGGAGAGCCGCCCGTATTGATTGATACCAACGATATGCAACGTTCTATTTCACAACTCAAATTGGCAATGTTTCAGCGTGGCTATTTTGACGCGCAGGCAAGGGTGGAAATCAATTATTTGAAAAAACAGAAAGCAAAAGTCAATTATTTCGTTATTCCAAATCGTCCTTACTCCGTTAGAAGTGTTGATTATCAAATTGAAGTTCCTGAATATAAACGCATTGTAATGACAGATATGGCAAATTCATTCATAAAAAAAGGAATGATTTATGATGAAGAACTGTTTGTGGCGGAGCGTACCCGTATCATAAGCAAGATTAGAGATCAGGGATACTTTTATGCGAATACCGATATCGTTACCTTTTTGGTGGATTCTGTGAACGCTTTTGAACATTTGAACGCGCAGGGAAATCCTACGGTTGCCGTTACTGTTAAAATATCTTTCGATGCACTGAATGATGAGACTGTAAAACTTAAAAGTAGAAATCGTTATAAGTTTAATAACGTTTCAATTTATACCAATTATGATTTGAATTTTGACAAGAGTATAAATCTGGATACGGTTTATTATTATGATTTCAGATCAAAGTCAGATTCTACTTTGTATAAGTTTGTAACATTGAGGAAGTTGAAACAGAAGACTAATAAAATGAAGTTGATAAAGGATTATAACAGCCGTACTATTGCCGGCGCCATTTGGATGAAAAAAGGGGATATCTATACGCAAACGGCTTACGACAGAACTGCTAAAAAACTGCGCGACCTGCGCAATTTTTCTATTGTCAATATCACCTATAATGAAGAAGATGCCCTTTGGGACACGATTCATAAGATGGGCGTTTTAAACACAACGCTACGCCTTACGCGCGCCAAACAAAAGACTGCCGGAGCCGATTTTGATTTGAGAACCGACCGAACTACTTTAGCCGTTTCTTATACCAACAAAAATATTTTTAGAGGCGCCGAATATTTGAATATCAAAGGTTACGGAAGCGTTTATTATTATAATTGGGTAAACTCGCTCATCAATAAATCAGATGTTCCCCCCTTATATCTTATTTATGGAGAGGTTGGAGGGGTAGCATCATTAGAGTTCCCAAGATTATTGATGTTGCCTAAATATCAAAATGTTAAATTATGGTATTATGCAACAGAGATAAAAGTAGCGTGCAGTTATTCTCAATTTCACGAGCGTTTGAATTTACAGGCATCTTATACTTATAAATGGAGTCCCACACGATACTTTACCCATACTGTTTCACCTGTTGATCTGGCAACTTTGGACAATAACCGCACTAACAATAATAATTATCTCTCATCATATCCCGAAAGTTATCAACGTAAATTTGAAAAGTTTTTTCTTCCCTCTGCCCGTTATACCTTTGATTATAAAATACCCTATCGGGGTGATCGCCATGCGTTGAGAATTAATCTCTTTTTTGAAACCGTTGGGTTGATGCTTTATACGGTAAATGCAGCGGTGAATAATGATAAGATGTGGAAAGTATTCGGTAATTTTAATTATGGTACTTATGAAAAATTTGACCTGAATCTTGTTTATACGAATACAATCAATGAGAACAATTCGTTTGCTACCCGTTTCCTTTTCGGTATGGCTGTACCCTATAAAAAAGGTACTGTCATTCCCTTTGAAAGAAGTTTTTTTGTGGGCGGTGCGGGCAGTATGCGCGGCTGGTCGTTCAGAAAGTTGGGACCCGGCGGTTTTACAACAGATAATTACACTGACCCCGAACTTAAAACCATTGAACGGGTGGGAGATATGAGATTGGAACTCAATTTGGAGTATAGGGGCACTATTTATAAAGCATTTAAGTTCGGCGTTTTTTCAGATATCGGAAATATTTGGCTGTTATCTAAATATGAAAAGATGCCCAATGCCGAATTTCGTTTTAACTCCTTTTATAAACAGATTGCGGCTTGTGTAGGCTTGGGACTTCGATTGGATTTCAGCTACTTTCTGGTGAGATTAGATTACGGACTTCCTGTTTACGACCCCTCGAAACCGATTGGAAACTACTGGATCAGTAAAAGTTGGATAGATAATAACTGGTGGACAGGTACTCAGGGCATACAATTTGGAATTAACTATGCCTTCTAAATCGCAATTTTTAGAACTGTTTAACGCGCAGATACCGCACGAGCCTACCGCAGGACAGGAGATGGCAATGCTGAAAATGGTTGACTTTCTGTACAACAGAGACCCAAGACAACTTTTCATTTTAAAAGGATACGCCGGTACAGGAAAAACAACGTTGATCAGCGCTTTGGTAAGAGTGTTCGCAAACTTAAAAAAGAGAACCGTTTTGCTGGCGCCTACCGGTAGAGCTGCTAAAGTATTTGCTTCATACTCAGGAACTAAAGCATATACTATTCACAAACATATCTATAAAATAACGCTTAAAGAGGGTTTTGTGAAGATAAAAAAAAGAATGAATGAAACTTCCAATACATTATATATTGTAGATGAGGCTTCTATGATATCCTGCAAGAGTAATGACGGTGAACTGTTTGGCGGGCGTGAATTGCTGACCGACCTGATGGAGTATGTGTTTGAAGGGGAAAACAATAAATTGCTGTTTATCGGCGATGATGCCCAACTTCCCCCTGTGCAGAGCGATGAATCTCCTGCGTTAAATTTAGACTTTTTAGCCTCTAATTTTGATGTACATACAACCACCTTTCAACTTACTGATGTGGTGAGACAGGCAATAGATTCGGGAATTTTATACAATGCTACGCTGCTTAGAAATATTTTGCACACTAAACCATACAAACTGCCCCTCTTTTCATTGTCTGCTTTTAATGATATTAAACGTATTGGAAGTCAGGAACTTGAAGATGAGTTAAATCGCCTTTATGCGCGTTATGACGCTGAAGATATTGCAGTGATCACCCGTTCTAACAAACGCGCTTACATTTTTAACAATGAGATTAGAAACCGAATTTTTTGCCGTGAAAACAGATTGACCACCGGCGATTTTTTAATGGCGGTTAAAAACAACTACTATTGGATTGACGAACTCTCGGAAGTGGGTTTTATTGCCAACGGCGATTTGATGGAGGTGACTGCCATTACTAAAACACAGGAACTCTACGGATTTACTTATATGAATATTCGGGCGCGACTGTGCGATTATCCCAATTATCCCGATGTGGATTTTAAAATTATCTTGGAAAGTTTGGAAAGCGAAGGCGCCTCTATGACTAACGAACAAATGCGGCAACTCTATCAGGAGATTGCCAAAGATTATGAAGACATTCCAAACAGACGTGCCCGTTTCTTAAAAATTAAAAACAATCCCTATTTGAATGCAGTGCAAGTAAAATTCTCATATTCATTAACTTGCCATAAAACACAGGGCGGACAGTGGAAAGTAGTATTGATAGACTTGGGCTATTTTACAGAAGAGAAATTAGATAAGGAATTTATAAGATGGTTGTACACCGCCGTGACCCGCGCCACAGAAAAGGTATATCTTATAAACTTTGACGACCGGTTTTTTTGCTGATTGTAACGCTCTCGTCACTCAAAAAAAAATGCTTTCTTTGCGCTTCAAAAAAAAATCTTTATGAAAAAAAATACAATTAAAATTGCCTTCTGCTTGCTGCTTGCTGCTTGCTGCTTTCATTTTACAAATGCTCAGCCTTGGATAGAGTTTCTGCCTAAGAATAAGTCAACCGAACAATTAACTTTAAAAGATTATCAACAAGCCTTTAACACTTATTTGGAGGTTTCTAATGTAGATATCAAATTTATCAAAGAGAATAAACAGATAGAAGGCGGATGGGAAAAATTTAAACGCTGGGAATATTATATGGAAGGAGTTGTGGATGCTGACGGGCATTTCCCCAAACAAACCGGCATGCAAGTGGTGCGCGAACACAAAAGAACAAACCCCGAAGTATATGCCAATACTCCCAAATCATCAGACTGGAGTAGTTTAGGTCCTTTTAACTCAGGAGGAGGTTACGCAGGTATTGGACGCATAAACTGTATTGCTTTTCACCCCACAAATAATAATATATGGTGGGTAGGCGCTGCTTCGGGCGGGCTGTGGGTAACAACAAATAACGGCGCGTCGTGGGAGTGTTTAACCGATGACAACGGCGTGCTTGCCGTAAGCGATATCATCATTCCTACAGATTATGCTACTTCACAGACTATCTATATTGCTACCGGAGACCGCGATGCAGGCGATAACAGCAGTATTGGTGTTTTGAAATCAACCGACAATGGGGTTACGTGGATGGAAACGGGACTAACCTATACCATAAATCAGGGAAGACGTGTGAATCGTTTGTTATTAGACCCCAATAACAATAACACTATCCTTGCGGCAACCTCTCAGGGAGTTTACAAAACCACCGATGGCGGAACAACGTGGAGTACACAGTTGAGTAACCAGAATTTTATTGATATGGAATACAAACCCGGAAATTTCAATACTCTTTACGGGTCAAGAGGTGCAGGCATTTGGAGGTCAATAGACGGGGGCGCAAACTGGGAACAGGTAGTAACTCTCAATCAGCAACGCGCCGAACTTGCCGTAACTCCCGCTAATCCTGAAGTGGTTTATGCATTAGTTTCCAACAACTCTTCCGGATTGCACGGTGTTTATAAATCAACAAATAGTGGCGCCACTTTTGAGCAAACTTTTTCAGGCTCAACCCTTAATCTGTTGGGTTGGAGCGCTTATGGAAACGATAACGGTGGACAGGGCTGGTATGACCTTTGTATTGCGGTTTCTCCAACCAGCGCAGATATAGTTTTAGTGGGAGGAGTAAATACCTGGCGTTCAACAAACGGAGGCTACGATTGGCAATGTGTAAACCATTGGTGGGGAGAAGCCGGTATTATTGCCGTACACGCTGATAAACACGCATTAATTTATAGAAATGACGACACTCTATTTGAAGGCAACGACGGTGGTATTTATACTTCGCCTAATGATGGTACCACTTGGACAGACAAAACCAATGGTATGCGTATCAGCCAAATGTATAAATTGGGATGCTCGGCTACCGTATCCGGCGATGTTATAACCGGATTGCAAGACAATGGTTCTAAACTGTTTAGCGGAAATAATTGGCAAGATGTATATGGCGGAGACGGTATGGAATGTTTGATCGATTATTCTAATGTAAATATCCAATATGCAACTATTTATTATGGAAAAATATTTAGAACAATGAATCATTGGAATTCAAATGTAGAAGTTTATCCCAGAGATGACGGCGCTTGGGTTACGCCCTATATCATTCACCCCACAAATCCGCAAATACTTTATGCAGGATACACCGACATTTATAAAACAGAAAACAGAGGAAATACGTGGACACAAATTTCAACTGTGAATACAAGCAACAAACTAAGAAATATTGCCATTTGTGATGCTAACCCTGATGTAATCTATATGGCAGATGAATCCAGAATCTGGAAAACGACAAACGGTGGACAAAACTGGACACAACTATCTCTCCCCGGTAATTCTATAACTTCTCTTTGTGTAAAAAATGATGACCCTAACACAATATGGTACACCCGTGGCGGTTATAATGCTTTGCGTGTTTATAAATCAATAAACGGAGGTGTCAACTGGGAAAATATTTCAGCAGGGTTGCCAAATATCCCTATGTATTCCATTGTTAGCAGTAAATTAGAAGGACAAGCCGAACAACTCTATGTAGGTTCGGAAGTGGGCGTTTATTATAAAGATGGAGATAACGAATGGGTAGCCTATAATAACGGGCTTCCCAATGTAAAGATAGGCGAAATTGAGATTTATTACAACCTTCAAAATCCTGAAGCGTGCCGTTTGCGTGCTGCCACTTATGGACGGGGGCTTTGGGAGTCGCCGATAATTATCCAAACTGAACCGATTGCGGGAATTATTAACGGTCCCTCACAACTTTGTGAATATGAAGTAGCACAACTCTTTTTAATCGGTGCAGCAGGAACTATTCAGTGGCAGAAATCATTAAACGGAAACGATTGGAGTGATATTGAAGGAGCAACATCTTCCTCCTATCAAAGTGAACCTCTTCACGAAAGTACTTATTTTAGAGCAAAGGTAACACTTGTTACTACCGTATTTTCAGACAAACATTTTGTTAAAGTAAATCCAAAACCGCAAACTCCAATTATTTCAAGAACAGAAAACACATTAACATCAAATGCTGACGAAGGTAACCAGTGGCATAATCAGGACGGTTTAATTCCGGGAGCAGTTGAAAAAACATTTACTCCGACCGAAAACGGAACCTATTTCACCATAGTTACATTAGATAATTGTGCTTCCGAACCTTCAAACACTATTCTTGTTGATAACCTTTCTATCGGAGGACACGCGGTAAAAGACGGAAACTTTAAAATATTCCCCAACCCTGTGAATGAACAGTTAATAATTAATAATGAACAACTGCAAATTAAAAGAGTGATTTTGGTGAATCTACTGGGTAAAGAGGTAATCAATATTCAGCAAAACAACGTAACCGAAGCCAAAATCAATGTTGCCAAAATTTCTGCGGGACTTTATCAGATAAGAATTGAAACCGACAAGGGAATATACACTGCTAAAATAGTAAAGCAATAATATTTTATGAAGAAAAAAATAAACCTGAAAGAATATGTTGAAGCTATGAAATTTAAAATTAATGACCTGAATATTAAAATATTTCACTTTAACTTAGTTCAAGTGAATACATTAGTTTGTTATGATGAAACCGGAAACGGTGTTATTATTGACCCCGGTATGAGTTCTGGAATGGAACAAAAGATGTTGTTTGATTTTATTACAAAAGAAAAGATTCATATCAACTATATTATAAACACCCACCCACATATAGATCACGTTGTGGGAAATGCTTTTTGTGTAACAACTTTTAAAGTACCTTTGGTAGCACACGAAGCAGGATTGCCCATCTATCAAAATGCACCGGAATATGGCATTGCGTTTGGGTTTCCTGTTTATGAATATCCTATGCCCGATGTTTTTCTTAATCATAATGAAAACCTGATTTTCGGAAATCAGATTTGGAAAATAATTTACACACCCGGACACGCTGATGGAAGTATCTGTTTTTATGACGAAAAAAACAAACTCGTCATCGTGGGAGATGTGCTCTTTGCCGGAAGTATCGGCAGAACCGATTTGCCTACGGGAAATTTCCATCTACTCATTCAAAACATTAAAGAGAAACTGCTTCCGCTTGACGATGATGTTATGGTCATTCCCGGTCACGCGGAAACAACTACCATTGGTAACGAAAAAATGAATAACCCTTATTTGTAAAAATTATGTTAGAAGATTTAGAAGAAGGCTTTGAACGCCGAGACGTTTACGATGCAGCAACCATTGAACTTTTAGCCGACAGTTATCGAAACATCATTATTGCTTCAAAAGAAGACCCTGAAAGAGAAGGATTGATAAAGACTCCGATTCGTGCGGCTAAGGCTTTTCAATATCTCATTCACGGGTATGGTTTAAAACCCTCCGAAATATTGAAAAGCGCATTATATCAGGAAGACTCAAAACAGATTGTAGTGGTAAAAGATATTGAAATCTATTCGCTTTGCGAACACCATTTGTTGCCTTTTTTCGGAAAAGCGCACATTGGATATATCCCTAACGGAAAAATCTGCGGATTAAGTAAAATTCCCCGTGTGGTTGATGCTTTTGCAAGGAGGTTACAACTGCAGGAAAGACTTACCGCGCAAATTAAAGACTGCATACAGGAAGTGCTTGATCCTTTAGGTGTTGCCGTTGTTATTGAAGCACAACACCTCTGTATGTCTATGCGGGGAATCCAAAAACAAAACTCCGTAACTACTACTTCCGAATTTAGCGGCGCTTTCCTCAAAAACTTTAACACCAGACAGGAGTTTATGCACCTTATTGGCACGAAGTTACATTAATATTTCAAAAAAATACTCTCCCCCTTGACAACGTAAGAAAAATAATATACATTTGCCCCGCTGTAAAATGGGCTAAATGGATAAACGATGGATTATAAAAAGCCAACCAGATCAAGCAGTTATAGATGATTTTGCAAATAAATTGAATATCGAAAAACCGCTCGCTGCTCTGTTATTAAGCAGAGGAATTAATACTATTGAAGCAGCAAACGATTTTTTTAATCCCGATATTAGTAAACTCCACGACCCTTTCTTAATGAAAAATATGGATATCGCCGTAGAGCGTTTGTCGCAAGCGATTATCAATAATGAGAAAATATTGGTTTATGGAGACTATGATGTAGATGGCACTACAGCCGTTGCATTACTTTACTCTTTTTTAAGCGAAGTTATTGGCGCCGATTATAAAAAATATATCGAATACTATATCCCGGACAGATATACCGAAGGGTACGGTATCTCCGAACAGGGAATTGAATATTGTCACAACAATAATTTTAAACTTTTAATCTCTTTAGACTGTGGCATTAAAGCCAACGATAAAGTAGATTTAGCCAATAGTTACGGTGTTGATGTGATTATTTGCGACCACCACCTTGAAGGAGAACTTTTACCCAACGCCTTTGCAATTCTTGACCCCAAATGCGCTCAATGCGGTTATCCTTATAAAGAACTCTCCGGTTGTGGCGTCGGATTGAAATTTATTCAGGCTTATTGCCAAAAATTTGACCTGCCCGACCAACTCTGGCTCTCAAAATTAGATTTGGTCGCCATTAGCATAGCCTCCGATATTGTTGCTATTACAGGCGAAAACAGAATATTGGCATATTACGGGTTAATGATCATCAACCGATTTCCACGTATGGGAGTGAAATCAATTATTGAACAGTCGGGCATCAAAATTCAATATCCACCCAAAGAAAACACTATCTTCTCACGCCAAATCTCTATCTCCGATTTGGTGTTTTTTGTAGGACCCAGAATTAACGCAGCCGGACGTATTAATACAGGACGCGAATCGGTAAAACTCCTTATTTGCGAAGATGAAGACAAATCAATGGATATCGGAAAAAATATTAATAACCACAACGATACCCGTAGAGAATTAGATAAAAAAGCGACCGAAGAAGCCATCAATCTTATTTTGGCTAACGAAGATTATAAACATCGTAAAAGCATTGTTTTGTACAATCCCAAATGGAATAAGGGAATTATCGGAATTGTCGCTTCCCGTTTGGTGGAAGAGTTTTACAAACCCGTAATCGTTATTACGGACTCCCCCGACGGGTTAATCACAGGCTCTGCGCGTTCAATCAAAGAGTTTAATATCTATAATGGCATTGATGATTGTTCTGATTTGCTGGAACATTTTGGCGGACACAAGTTTGCTGCTGGATTATCTTTGAAAAAAGAAAATCTGGAAGCATTTACCGAAAAATTTGAACAGTATGTTTGCCAAAATATTAATGATGATGATTTTATTCCTGAAATTGAAGTAGATATGGAACTTGACATCAGCGATATTACGAATAGTTTCATCAATAATCTCAAACGTTTTGCCCCTTTCGGTCCCAACAATATGGCGCCTGTTTTCATATCAACCACAGTAGTAGAAGAAGGCAATGGTAAAATAGTAGGCGATAAACACATTAAGATGAGAGTGTTGTATAGAAATAGATCCAGCCAGCCTATTGAAGCCATCGCTTTTAACCAAAAACAACATTATGACCACATCGCCAGTCAGAAAGATTTTGATATTCTGTATCATGTTGAAGAAAATACGTGGAATAATGTAACCACTATTCAATTAAATATTAAGGATATTAGAACTAATCTATAAAATTATGAAACCGATATTTTCTTTTGTATTGGCAGTCTTTTTGCTTTTTTGGAGTTTTCCTGTCCTCATTTCCAATGCTAATGCACAAGAAACTCAAATGGCAACAAAAGATTTATTGATGAATCCTGAAAAAAAACCTGATACGATACACTCTGTTCGAGCGGCTAACAGTATTCAGTCAAATTATATACAGTTAATGAATGGCGGCGGAGATATGAGCTTGCGGGGCGACCCCAACGGTACCGGTACTTTTGGTAGTTTCCTCTATAATTATAGTGGTTCTAACAGATACATGATTTATACACACTTAGCGCTACCGGATCCTGACAATCCGGGCAGTTACCTCCAACCTGTAATGACGATGACTAATCCGAACAATAATCCGAGCAGTACTGCGTTTGAGATAAGTAATGTACCTGGTCCCCCTATGATGGGGAGTACGCAAAAACTTGGTACGACACCTGCGTATTTTCCATATCCCGTGGATGCCATTACCTATCACGACAATATTAATAGCGCCACCGGTTTACCCGGTGCAGATGGAGTTATGGACGGTTTTACCGGAACTACTACGGGTATAGCAGGATTTCTCATTGAACATACTGTGCAAATAGGTTTGAATGCCTATACTGAACATCCCGACAATGTAGAGTTCTTCTTTACCGTAACCAACACTTCCGATGTAGCGCGTGTGTTCGGTTTATCGTGGAATGTAGATACACAGATAGGTGGTAATGCGGGGATGGGGTGTAATGGTGATCATGCCCCTTTTTATTTTTCTGGATGTACCAGTGAGTTTACAACCCAGCAGGCATCGGTAGGATTTCCTATTCCGGCAGGAAGTATGGCAGAAGCAAAATATCGCAGTTTGTCTTTAATTCCGCAGAATATTAATCCATATACCAATTCCGTCCCGCGATATCTTTATGCTTTGCACCCTTGCGAGAATCAATCAGGATTAATATTTACAGATCTTGGGAATAAAAACGGCATTCAATGGCAAAAAGCTGATTATGTGGCAATAGCTGCTTACCAGAATATATCTACACATTACTTGTTTGGCGTAAATAATGGTAACTCCGTAGGCACAGCCGACTCAGAACACATGTTGCGTTGGAATCCGCAAGTAGTGTTGCCGGGAGAAACGATACATTTGGCTTACTCTTATGGCGCAGGCAACGGAAGAAACTGGATTCAGGATGCCATCAACTTCACGGATATGGGGCCTCATATCATTTTCACCGACCCTGCAAAACTGTACTATATCAATTCCCCCTTTACAACCGAAACCAATATTGCGAATAGAATACCTACTTCCACTGTCACCTCGGGAACCGTTACATTGAAAATCCCCACTGCATACCTTGATGTGGAAAGTTCTATGACTTCTGGAAATAAATGGATTAAAGATATTGGCGCTTCAAACGGCGACCCCAACAACGATTATTATATCTATTCCTTTGGGTCAATAGCCCCCTGGAACATTTTGCCTGTAGTCCCTGAAGTGAATTTAAGAGTTATCCCCCAATATGCAGCAGATGTAAATACAACCTATTGGCTCACCCTGAATGTAGTACCCTCCAATTTGACAGTTGAGCCTGTTACTATTGCCAACAACCTCTTTATTCCCAAACTTAATTCGCTCACTATCACTGCTACTGCCGATGCAAACGGAACCATTACACCAGAAGGCGCCATTCCCGTTGGCTATGGCTATAGCCAAAATTTCATATTTACCCCCATTAACTCAAACTACATAATTTTAGATGTCTTAGTAGATGATGTCTCTAATCCGGCAGCAGTGCTAAGCGGTTCTTATACATTCACGAATGTTACGGAGAACCATACCATTCACGTTACTTTTAAGATGAGGGATGCCACCATCACCGTTGCCGCCAACCCCACTACGGGTGGCACAGTTACCGGTGGCGGCATCTTTCCCATAGATACCGTTATCACGGTAACAGCCACTCCTATCAATAACTGTTACACCTTCCTGAACTGGACGGACAAAGGGGCGGTTGTAGCTGGTGCCGGCGCTACTTACACCTTCACCGTAACGCAATCCCGCAACTTAGTTGCCAATTTTGAGCAGATTACTTATCCGGTTACGCTGTTTAAGTATCCGGAGAACGGAGGGAGAGTATATTGCAACG
>WRGQ01000162.1 GCA_009787115.1 Bacteroidota bacterium | reverse complement strand
ATATCTTTTTTCAAAATATACTTATTTACAAACCCAATTTGCGTGGCGCAAGTTTGTGCAATGTTTTCAAGAATGCCGGCTTCAGAAAGACGATGATTTTCCATAAGCAAGCAATTTTCAGTAATCAAAAAAGAGGTGGTACAAGCGTAGGTTTCGTAGTTAAAGTCAATGATTTTATCCACAAACACAAACGGGGGACGTTGCGGAATAAGGTCGGTAATGCTTATTGTTGAGAGGTTAATTGTCATTTTTTAGAAATGGTGAAACAAAAATATATTCTTTTTTTCTCCTTCATTCTTTCCGTACTAACTTCTCCTCCAGATTTGCCGTTTTGTATGCAAACCAAGCCATAATGATGGCATTATGTCGAATATTGTCGGGGACTAACCTGTCGAGAAAGTCCATAACGCGATGCGAACCGCGTCCCCACTCTAAAGGGTCTTGAATGAACTGAAAAGCGGGGATACCAGCTTCATCAAAAGTAACATGGTCGGTACTGGTGAAATTGCGATGAATCACCGTTGTAAATCCCAAATGATGCCACGGTTCTGTCCACGCTTTAAAGAGCGGCTCTAAAGCGATGTTGTTTTGCGTAGATATCCCTCTGAATTTTCCGGGACCATAGTCTGCATTATAATAGGCTGAAATTTTATCGTACTCACTCAGTTTGTTTCCATTTTCATCTTTAACATATTTCTGCACATAACCTTTTGAACCGTGCAACCCTACCTCTTCTCCATTCCATAAAATCATTCTGATAGTTCTTTTCGGCTTAATATCCAGTGATTTCAAAATGCGCATCGCTTCTAAAACACCGACGCTGTTGGTGACATTGTCGCCCGCACCGTTATTCATAGGATAACCATCCAAATGCGCACCGATAATTACGAGTTCATCTTTTAGTTTGGGGTCAATGCCCTTTATTTCACCCACTACATAATAAATATTTTCATCGTTAATAAACTCAACATCAATCTCAACCTCTAACCGTACCTCCTCGCCGTTTTCTATTAACCGTTGCATTAAACCGTGATGTTCCGAAGTAATATTGATTTCACAGGGAGAAACGGGATCGCCCATTTTGTATTTGAAAAAAGAGATTACAGGGACATTAAATTCGCCGGTTTCGTGAATAACTACAGCGGCTTTTTCATTTCTTAAAAAATCTAAAATATCCTGATAAGTTAACAAAACGTTTTTTGCAGGCAGCCCCGATTTCTTTTTAGTGGTTGTTATGGGTAGCGTCTCCATCTCCTTGAGTTGCTGGTCTGTATAAGTGGTTGCCAACGGATTAAAATTGATTTGATACTGCATTACATCGGGCATGAGTACAATTTTGCCGGTATAGAAGCCTTTCAGTTCATTCAGTTCTTCTTGCGAAGTAGCAGAGAAGTAATAAACTTTATCTGATATTAGTCCGTTAGTTCCGCCTGTCCACGCCACAGGTGCGGGGTAGAAGTGCATATAGTAGGGTGCAGTCATAGCCATATAGGCTTTTTTAAGTTCCCAACCGCCACGTTCCCAGGTTTTCGCTTTTTCAATGCGCACATTGTCAAGACCTAACTTTTTCATTTCTAACATCGCAAGAGTGTCTGTTCTCAACATTCCCGATGAACCGGTAAGTTTAGTCCCTGCTTTATCGCATAATAAATACAAATATTCATCAACTTTAGAGTTTTTTAACTCATCGGTTTTCATTTGATTAGCAATTTTTAAATCGGGGTCAAAAACAGAGGGAGTGTTTTTTTGTGCGGATAACGTAAAAAATAGTATCAGTAGATATCCAAAAATGAGATTTTTTTTCATAAATTATTTTTTGTTTTTTACACTTTTTATGAGGCAAAAATATGATTTATTTTTATTTGTGAAAAAAAACATTAATGTCTGACAATAAAATGTTATCAAAATAAAAAAATCATACATCTTTGCAACTTTATTTCAAGTTTAAACGTTTTAAATAAAAATTAATCTAAAAACCAATTATATTTATTTTATGAACACCGAACTATCCAAATTGTATCCCCACAAAATGTGGGAAATTTTTGCAAACATTTGCGCTATTCCACATCCTTCCAAATATGAAGAGAAAATATTGGAATGGCTTAAAAATTGGGCAAAAGAGCATAACATTGCGTATGCTCAAGATGAAACCGGCAATATTATTTTGCGTAAACCGGCTACGCCCGGCTACGAAAACCGTATGCCCGTTGTGCTTCAAGGACACATTGATATGGTGCCGCAGGCAAACAGCGATTCTAATCACAACTTCGTTACCGATCCTATTCAGCCGCGTATTTGCGACGACGGCTGGGTGCGCGCCAACGGTACTACTTTGGGCGCCGACAACGGTATGGGCTGCGCCGCCGCTATGGCTATCCTGTTAGACAAAACGATTGAACACGGTCCGATTGAAGTGCTGGTTACTGTGGACGAAGAAACCGGAATGACCGGCGCTTTCGGACTGAAACCGGGCTTCATAAAAGCAGATATCCTCATTAATTTGGATTCGGAAGATGAGGGTGAACTCTATGTGGGCTGCGCCGGCGGTATGGATGCCAATTTTGAAATGGATTACAATATCAAACAAACACCCGCCGATACAGCCGGTTATGAGATTGCTGTTACCGGTTTGAAGGGTGGACACAGCGGTATGGATATCGTGCTGGGACGTGCAAACGCCAATAAAGTGCTGATGCGCTTGCTGAAAAAAGCGCTGACAAATACTGAAATTTACATCGCTGAAATCAACGGCGGAAGTTTGCGCAACGCCATTCCCAGAGAAGCGTTTGCCACAGTAGCCGTTCCTAATAACAAAACTGCCGAATTTGAACAACTGATGAACAAACTCTCCGCAGCCATTGTAAAAGAGTTTTCAGGAACAGAGCCCGATTTGAAAATTGCATTGAAGAACGTAGAAACCCCCAAAGAAGTAATGGGGACAAAATGTCAGCAGAAAGCGGTGAATTTGGTGTTGGCAATTCCAAATGGTGTGATGCGCATGAGCGACTCTATGCCCGGCTTGGTGGAAACCTCAACCAATTTAGCCATTGTGAAAACCGAAAAAGGGGTACTCTCTATTGCCAACCTGTTGCGCAGCAGCGTAGAATCTGCCAAAGAAGCGGTTGCCGACAAAATGCGCGCCATTGCCGAATTGGCAGAAGCAAAAATAGAATTAACCGGCGGCTATCCGGGTTGGAAACCAAATTTGGAATCTCCCATTTTGAAAACTATGCTTAAAGTGTATGAAAATAAATATGGTAAAACTCCGGAAATTAAAGCCATTCACGCCGGTTTGGAATGCGGACTTTTCAGTATGGCTTACCCGCATTGGGATATGATTTCTTGCGGACCTACCATCAGAAATCCCCACTCACCCGACGAACGCGTGAATATTGAAAGTGTTGGAAAATTCTGGGATTTCCTTGTTGAAACTTTGAAAAATGTACCTGTAAAATAAAATTGCAATATGCAGTTCCTGAACTCGCCCATTCGTGCCTATTTTGGATATAGAAAAGAGAGAATCGTCTCCCTTTATGAGCACGCATTGGAAACGCAGGAAAAATGGTTTGCCTACTTAGTTCGTAACGGCTTGAAAACCAAATTTGGACACGATTTTGGTTTTACGCCCAATATGAGCTACGAAGCGTTTCAACGCACTATTCCTATTCAAAATTATAACGCACTCTATCCTTATATTGAGCGCGTTATAAAAGGTGAGGATTACGTGCTTTGGAACGCTAAAGTAGATTGGGTGGCAAAATCGTCAGGAACTACACAGGCAAAAAGTAAGTATATTCCCGTAACGGACGACTCGCTCAAGTTGAACAACTATTTGTCGGCAAAGGATTCTCTAACTTTTTATATTGAACTGTTTCCCGAAACAGAGATGTTTGCAGGAAAAGGAATCACTTTGGGCGGAAGTATCCAAAAAATGGATATGGACAGTAAGGTAAAGTGCGGAGACATCTCAGCTGTGCTTATGGAAAATATGCCCGCTATTGGCGATTTTCTTAAAGCGCCCGGTAAAGATGTCCTGTTGAACGACGATTGGAATACAAAACTCCATCTTATTGCAGAACATACTTTAAATGAAAATATTACATCTCTATCAGGTGTGCCGTCGTGGATGTTATTGGTATTGAAAGAGGTATTAAGGATTTCCGAAAAAAAATATATCGCAGAAGTGTGGCCTAATTTGGAACTGTTTTTTCACGGCGGCGTGGCTTTCGAGCCATACAGAACCGAATATACCAAACTACTTTCCGATTCTGTTTTCTTTATGAATATGTACAACGCTTCGGAAGGTTTTTTTGGATTTCAAGACCAACGCTTTTGCAACGACTTGTTGCTGCTTACCGACAACGGCGTTTTCTACGAGTTTTTAGAGATGGATGAGATGGGCGTAACAAAAACAAAAACACAAGCCATTCCATTACAGGAAGTTGAATTACACAAAAACTATGCTTTGGTGATTACCACGCCCGCAGGGTTGTGGCGCTACGAAATAGGAGATACCGTTATGTTCACCTCATTGCGCCCCTATCGTTTTCAAATTACGGGAAGAACTACGCACTACATCAATGCGTTTGGCGAAGAGTTGGTGGTGGATAATGCCGACAAAGCCATCACCGAAGCGTGCAGGCAAACCGGCGCCATCTTAATCGAATATACCGCTGCCCCCGTTTTCTTAGATACTGTCGAAACCAAAGGCAAACATCAATGGCTGATTGAATTTTCCACATTACCCAATGATATGGAAAAATTTAGAAAAGTATTAGACCAGACATTGAAATCGTTAAATTCCGATTATGAAGCAAAACGCACCGACGACCTTATGTTGATAGCCCCTGAAATCACCGTCGCCCCGGAAGGAACTTTTATGAAGTGGTTGGCTATGAAGAACAAACTGGGCGGACAGCATAAGATGCCGCGATTGCAGAATGACCGGAAATTAATAGAGGAAATACTGTTTCTCTGTGCATATCCGTGACCTCCGTGTCTCTGTGTTAATTTCAGCACAGAGCCACAGAGAACACAGAATTTCACAGAGATTTTACGTAGAATTAAATGTTAAAAACCAAATATTATGAACAAAACACTTAAAAAAATCACCCTTTCAATTAGTATTATTTTACTAATCCATCTTAGTATTAACGCTCAGAACGAGATAGACGCGCTTCGTTTTTCCGAACTTGACTGGCAAGGCAGTGCGCGCTTTATGGGGGCAGGAAAAGCCTTTAGTGCGGTGGGCGCCGAGTTCTCAGCGCTTAATGTAAACCCTGCTGCCATTGGGTTGTACAAAAAAAGCGAGGTAACTTTTACCCCTATGACTGTTTCTGTTTATAAAAATAGTTCCGAATACAACGGAACAGCTACACCCGGACAACGGGTGAGATATAACATCGGTAATGCCGGTATCGTGCTGGCAGTTCCTGGCATTTCGAGCACATTGTGGAAGAAGATCCAGGTAGGATTTGGTTATAACCGTATCGCGAACTTTAATAATGTTTTCTCTATTGAAGGAAGAAGTAAGGGTAGCCCTTTAGGTTCTCTTTTTACTGCGGAGGCTAATTATAAACAACTAAACGCCAATAACTCAAGTGCGTGGTACGATGAATTATGGGCAGGATGGTGGGCGGTACTCTTCGATACCGTTCCGGGAACAGAAACTTCTTATTTTACTCCACTTAAAGACGTTGATATGTTCCAATCTTCATCAGTGGTACGCAAAGGTGGAATAGATGAAATGATATTGTCTATAGGAACTAACTATGACGATATGTTGTTTTTGGGCGCTACGATTGGGGTACCTTGTATTAATTTTACTGAGGATAGAATGTATGAAGAAATCAATGATAAAGAACCTGATATTGTGTTTAGATATTATAAAATGACGGATAAACTTACTGTTCGTTCGAGTGGCATCAATTTAAAACTGGGGATTATCTATCAACCTCTTGACTTTTTACGTTTGGGTTTGGCATTTCATACGCCAACTTATTACGGAAATGTGAAGGATAACTTTGACAGGAAACTGTATTCTGCAACAAAGTATGAATCTTTAGATATGTTGCCGAATGATTATCTAAACTATCCAAATAAATTTAAATACTCCCTCACAACTCCCTTGCGGGCTACGGCAAGTGTTGCTTTCTTTATTAAGCAGCGTGCATTTATCAGCGCTGAGTATGAGTTTGCCGACTATAGTATGGCAACTATGTATGCCACCGATTATAATTTTAGCGAAGAGAACAGAACTATTCAAAAAATGTACGGCTTTAGCCACATTGCACGCATTGGTGCTGAAGTTAATATAAATCAGCTATTTGCCATAAGAGCAGGCTATAACTATATTTCTTCTCCTTATAAAGATGAAATTAATGACGGTTCAAAACATTATGCTTCCTTTGGGTTTGGCTTTAGAACAAATCATTTTTACGGTGATTTTGCCTACGCATTTACTACTTCCAAAGAAAAATACTGGATGCTTGATCCTGCTTTTATAAATGCGGTAAATCATAAGTTTATTACGCACCGTATTGTAATGACAATGGGGGTGAGGTTTTAATATGCTACCGTATCATTTCGTTCGGATTGTGATTGTTACGGCAATCTATTTTATTTTATTTGACGTTTCGGCGCAAAAAAATAGAAAATCCGTATCAAATGACACAATCTTTCAAACCTGCATCACCGTGTCGCCCGATATGCTGAAAATTTTACAGGAGACAAAAACAGGAAATTATGTGGTGAGCAACACTGTTTCTTTACAAAACTACAATCCATTAACACAAAAAACACTTAACTATCTGGAAAATCACGGTTATCCGTTTGCCTCAATCTATTTAGACAGTATCTTTGAGAAAAACGATACGGTATTTGCCCAACTTCTTATTGAAAAAAATTTGCGTTGCAGTTTTGATACCATTGCTGTGCGTGGAAATCTGAAAGTTGCCGGAAGTTACCTCAAGGCATATTTCAACTTTAAAAATAAAAAACCTTATAATGAATCTATTGTGAAACAGATACCACAGTTGGCAAGAGAGATTCCTTTCGCCGATGAGCAACAACCTTCCGTAATTGAATTTACGGAGGAACAGGCTACCTTGTATCTCTTTCTTAATAAAAAGCGTGTGAATCAGTTTGACGGATATATCGGGATGGCGCCGGTGAGCAACCGGTCAGGAAAAATTGCGGTTTACGGAGAGATGAACCTGCATTTGATGAATCTGTTTACTATTGGCGAAAGTATTGATGTACAGTGGCGCGCACCGGAGCGGTTGTCGCAGTTTTTAGAACTCAAAGCCAATTTCCCTTATCTTGTGGGTACTCCGCTCGGCGTGGACGGACTTTTTATGTTAGATAAAAAAGATACTGCTTTTCTAAATATGAACTATACCGTTGGACTCTTTTATTCATTTAAGGGATATAACTTTGCACGGGTCTATTTCGATTATGCCACATCTAATATTTTAGACAAAAATTTGTATACCCATTCGGATAATCCGACTTATTCAGATTATCGCAAGACGATGTACGGGTTTGCATTTCGTTTCAGAAAACTTGATTTTATCTACAATCCCCGCAAAGGCTATGATTTGAATTTGAATATTGCGGTGGGTACGCGCAAAATTATTGAAAACTATCAGGCGGCGCCGGATTATTATGAAAATATTGATTTGCTAACCATTAGATATAAAATGCAGGGAAAAATAAAAGGGTACATTCCCTTGCACAAACGCTGGGCGCTGGGGCTCAGTGCGGAGGGGGGCGCACTGCTCGGAAAACAACATTTACTGAATGAACTGTTCCGTATTGGTGGAATGAACTCATTACAAGGTTTTGAAGACCTCTCTATTCGCGCTTCAAGTTATGGAATCGGAGGAATTGAATTGCGGTTTCTATTGGCAAAAATTGCTTATTTGAACACTTTTTTTAACGGAGCATGGTACGAACAAAAAATTACTAATAATTATCTGCACGATTTTCCGTTCGGTTTTGGAGCAGGCATCGCATTTACTACGAAAGCCGGATTGTTTTATTTAAGTTATGCACTTGGAAAACAATCAGGTAACCCTATATCTTTCAAAACCGGAAAAATACATTTCGGTTTGGCAGTGCAGTTTTAATTTTTTTATATTTTTGCGCCACGTTAAAAAAATAAACAGTTTTTCACTTAAAAAACAAACTTATCATGGACGACGGATGGCCTTGTTGGGTAGTAATGAAAAAAGAGTCGCTACGATATTGATTCGTTTTTTGCTATCGCTTCGACTTAAATAGTAACCTTAAAAAAACGAAGCGATGATTAAATATTTAGTATGTCAAAACGGCTTTTACGAAATGGAGCATTACTCTACAAAAGCTTGGGTGCAAGTTATGCGCCCCACTCCTGAAGAACAAACATTCTTAACCGAAAAGTTTGGAGTCCCCGAACCTTTTTTGAAAGATATTGAAGACAACGAAGAACGTCCACGCGTGGAGTATGAAGATGGTTGGCGTATGATCATTATTCGCTTGCCTTTCAAATCTCCGGAACAGGAAAACTTGTATTCTACTGTTCCACTTGGCGTTTTGACTTCCGGAGAGAAGTTTATTACCGTGTGCCACAGTAATGTAGAAATGATGGAAGATTTTGTGAAATATACGCGCAGAAAAAACTTTGAAGAAAAAAATGCCTCCGACCTTATCCTCCATCTACAACTCTCTGCTGCCGTTTGGTTTATGAAATATTTGAAAATGATCAATTATGAGATTAAAGACGCAGAAGAACAATTACAATCTTCCATTAGAAACGAAGAACTATTGGAATTGATGCGTCTGGAAAGAACGCTTATCTATTTTGTAACTTCCATTCGTGGCAATGAAATTTTGTTGCAAAAATTTCAAAGTATATTAAAACAACGTCACATGAAATATGATGCCGACCTGTTTGAAGACGTAGAGATTGAGATGCAGCAAGCCCGTACCACTGCTAATGTTTACAGCGACATCTTGTCCGGTATGATGGACGCCTTTGCTTCTGTTATTTCTAACAACGTAAACGTCGTAATGAAACGACTCACTTCTATTTCAATCATTTTGATGTTACCCACTTTAATAGCAAGCTTTTATGGTATGAATTTAGAGAAAGACTCTACTATCTATAACCCCAATTTTTATTTGGTTATTGCCGGTTCAGTCATTATATCTATCTTAATAACTTTGTTTTTCAGGATAAAAAAGTGGTTGTAAATGTTTGGATATACACATATAGAAAAACTTATTTAAATTTATTTTATCTTTGCGGGCGTTGAATTTAATTATTTTTAATTATGAACTCTAAGCTATGGCACGACAGGTTTATGGAAGTCCTACATGAAAAATTTCCAAAAAATAATGAATTGGTTGAAGAACTATGCACTTTATTGTGCATTGAGCGCCCCGCCGCGTATAGAAGGATACGTAACGATGTGCCCTTTACTGCCGGAGAAATTGCCGTAATGGCTGCTAATTGGGGAATATCTTTAGATGACATTGTAGGGATCTACTCCGGTAAAGTGGCTTTCCAAATGGTTCCAATTAACTATACCAATCCTTCAAGTCAGGATATCATTAATTTGCAAAACAGAGTGCGCTCTCTGGAAGCTCTTAAAGAGGATCCCAACTCTGAATATATGGTTATCACTAACAATCTATCGCGCTCTATGGCTACCGGATTCGATATGCTATACAAATTCAATATCTTTAAATGGGGATATGAGTTTTCTAATGTGGATGCAAATACCCCTCTCTCTGACATTGTTGTCTCTCAAGAAATACACAATATCGTAAGGCAATTCTATCAAAAAATGAAAGATTCGGTAACTACTAATATTATTCTTGACCCCATGCTTTTTGATAATTTTGTTAGCGAAGTACTCTTCTTTCACTCTATTATGTTAATAACAGATGAAGAAAAAAAGATAATTAAAAATGAACTAAACAACTTAATAGATTATATGATTGAAGTAGCTAGCACCGGCTGTTTCCCTGAAACGAAAAATAAAGTGTATCTCTATATCTCTACCTTAAATATAAATACAAACTATAGTTATATTTATACCGACCGGTTTAAGGTATGCCGTATTCACGCTTTTAACAAGTATGACATTCTTTCATACAATCCTGATATGATTGAAACTTTTAAAACATGGATGCAAAAGAAAAAAAGAACCTCCATTCTCATTTCTGAAGTAGATGAAAAAAACAGACTCGTATATTTTCAGAGACTACGCGCCCTTATTGACAGTTTATAAATTATTGAATTATGCTAAACTTCTTCTCACGGGATTTGAATTTTATGGCGCAACGCGGCAGCAACCCCGAACAGGTTGAAAAACAGTTCTCTTTCTTTAATACAGGCTTCGATTTCGCCCATATCGCCCGAAATGTAACTATTGGAAACGGGATTGTAAAATTCTCTGAAAAAGAAATTCAACACTGGATAGATATTTATGAGTTAAAAGCAAAGAATAAAGAGATTGTAAAATTTGTGCCCGCCTCCGGCGCTGCCTCAAGAATGTTTAAAGACTTGTATGATGCTTTACTGAATGAAAATCCAAACGAAAAAGCAAAACTGTATGTAGATAAAATCCGTGATTTCGCATTTTTTGAAGACCTCAAAAAAACTATTGAAAAAAATAGAATATCGTTTGATGAAGTTATGCATGATGAAACTTCCAAAATTCCCTTTGAGTATCTGTTGGAAGAAAAAGGACTCAACTACGGAAATCTTCCCAAAGGATTGTTAAAGTTTCACAAGTATGCTAATGAAACGCGCACCGCTTTGGAAGAACATCTGGTAGAATCGGCGCTGTATGCCAAAAGCGGAGATGACGTTTGCAGATTGCACTTTACCGTTTCGCCCAATCATTTAGAAAAATTTGAAGAATTAGTAGCAGAAGTGAAAGATAGATATGAGCAACGATTCGGGATAACCTACCAAATCACATACTCCATTCAAGAGCCCTCCACCGATACGTTGGCGGCTGAATTGGATAATACGCCGTTTCGGGACAAAAACGGCGACTTGCTGTTCCGCCCGGGTGGACACGGCGCACTTATCGAAAATCTCAATAAAATTCACGCCGACCTCGTGTTTGTGAAAAATATTGATAATGTTACTACGGAAGATAATTTAAAACCTACATTATTATATAAAAAAGCGTTGGCAGGGTATCTGTTTTACTTACAGGAAAAAAGTTTTAATTATCAAGAACAATTAATTGATAATCAGTTAAGTAATGACAACCTGAAAGAAATTATAGACTTTGCTGAAAATGAGTTATTTATTCAGTTTGAGAATGAAAAACCTACTCCGGAAAAGGTTTTACAAAAACTGCATCGTCCTATGCGGATTTGCGGCGTAGTAAAGAATGAGGGCGAACCGGGGGGTGGTCCTTTTTGGGTGACTAACCGCAAGGGAGAAACCTCGCTGCAAATAGTTGAATCTTCCCAGATTGACAAGAGCAATCCACAACAAAAAGATTTTATGACCTCCGCTTCCCATTTCAATCCGGTGGATATGTTTTGTTGCTACAAAGACATATCCGACAAATTCTTTAATCTTGTCCAATATGTAGATCCCTACACCGGTTTTATCTCCGAAAAATCGTACGAAGGAAGAATACTGAAGGCAATGGAACTGCCCGGACTATGGAATGGCGCTATGGCAGACTGGATTACAGTATTTGTAGAAGTCCCGCTCAGTACCTTCAACCCTGTGAAAACAGTATTTGATTTATTAAGATAATACCTGTTTTTATTTAAGATTTAAGATTTAATGTTCAAAGTTCAAAGTTTGCTCACCGCATACCGCTCACCACATACCGCTCACCGCTTACCGCTCTTTGCCTTTTGCTTGCTGCCTTTTTTTCTTTTTGCCCAGTCTTCTCCTATTGTTATTTTACATACTAACGACACGCACAGCCGGTTAGAATCTTACATAGAGCCAAATCTCGGCGATGTGGGCGGAATAGCGCGACGTAGCGTCTTTATTCAGGAAACACGAAAAGAATATCCCAACACTATTGTTGTGGATGCGGGCGATTTTTCGCAGGGAACTCCCTATTTCAATCTCTTTAAAGGCGTTCCGGAAATTGAACTGATGAATATGGTGGGATACGATGTTGTGGCATTGGGAAACCACGAATTTGACAATGGCTCAAATGCCCTTTCAAAACGTTTGAAATCGGCTGACTTCAAGATTGTTTGTGCAAATTATCAATTTAAAAATAAAAAACTTTCCAAAATTGTAAAACCTTATACGATTATCTATTCCGGCGGTAAAAAAATTGGTTTTTTTGGGTTGCTGTGCAACTTGGAAAAAGTTACGATGCCCAAATATTCTAAAGAAACGACTTTTTTAGACCCTGTTACTACCGCACAAAAAATGATGGATATTTTGCAGAATAAAGAACAGTGCGACCTCATTATTTGTCTCTCCCATTTGGGATTTGAAGCAGAATTTGCAGGAGAGATTACAGACAAAGATATTGCTGAAAAAGTTGCCGGTATTGACTTTATTATCGGCGGACACACCCACACCCTTTTGGAAGAACCTGTGATTGTAAATCATACCAAAATTGTGCAAGTAAAAAGAAACGGGATATATGTAGGGAAAATAGTGATTAGTGAAAATCCATAATCCGCACATATCATTTTTTTACTTCTTTTGCGCCCTCAATTTCAAAAAATATGAAAAAGATTGCTGTTATTGGCGCCGGACATTTTGGCTCTGCAATCGCTACGGCGCTCTCATCGAAAGGCGCTGAAGTATTGATTATTGATAACAATATTAGCGTCATCCAAAATATTGCCGATGATGTGGCTTATGCCGTCTGTACTGATGTTACTAACAAACGTGCGCTGCTTGCCGAAAATATTTTAGATTACGACGTGGCCATCATCGCTATTGGAAACGACTTTGTGGCGCGATTGCTCTGTGCCGCAAATCTTCTCGACATTGGCGTGAAACGAATCATCAGCAGAACAATGGGCGAAAACCAAAAAATTATCCTCGAAAAAATGGGAATTACCGAATTTATATCCCCTGAAGATGAAATCGGACAGATTTTCGCCGATAAACTGATGAACGCCAATCTCATTACGTATCTGCAACTCCCCGATGACCACAAAGTGGCTGAAGTACTTGTCCCCGAATCGCTCGTGGGAAAAAAAGTAGGAGACGTAGGATTTAGAGATAACTATAAATTGAGTTTGATTACCATTCGTCGTAAAGTAGAAGAATCCAACGTTAAATTTAATAATGGTCATAAAGAACAAACGGTAGGGGTGCCCGATACAAACGTTGTGATTGAAGCCAATGACATTTTGGTGATCTTTGCCAAATCTAAAGATATTGATATTTTTATCAAATCCAATTCGTAAATAATCAATGACAAGATTTCAACAGTTTAATATCAATTTTAAACGCCATATCATTGAGAATACTCAATTAGTATCTCGTATTTTGGGGATTGCAAGCGTGGTGATAGCACTGACTACTCTAGTCTCGCTGTTTTATTATCACGGATTCCACATCACAAAAAAACAGGAACTTATCATTCATATTTGTACTCTTGCAAGTTTATCTTTTTTCGTATTGAAATACCTGTTTCTTTGGTTTTATGCAGAAAACAGGTTGAAATACCTCAGAAAACATATTGTGGAAGGGATATTCTTATTTGTTTTTGCACTCTATTTTTTTGTATTGATTGTGTTGAATAACAAAACTTATTTTTTCGGCAACGAATCTTTTCACAGTTATTATATTCTGTTTCTTCAACTTTATTTTTTGGTAATCTCACTGTTAGAGTTAACAAATGCCAACGAATTTTTATCTAAAATACAAATTACTCCCCCTGTATTGATGATTATTTCATTTTTTCTTTTGATAGGTACAGGATCTGTTTTGTTGATGATGCCCCGTATGACGCACAGCGGCATCTCGTTTATAGATGCATTATTTACTTCCACCAGCGCAAGTTGTGTAACAGGATTGACCGTTTTGCATACGGGAGCCGATTTTACTTTTCGCGGACAGTTGGTCATTATGTTGCTTATGCAAATTGGAGGAATCAGTATTTTGGCGTTTGCCACTTTCTTTGCCGCTTTCTTTGCCTCCTCTCGTATGGGCGTGAAACAACAGCACCTGCTTAAAGATTTTTTCTCCACCACCACTATCACCGACTCTATTTCTATGTTGCGGGAGATAATTTTAGCCACTATCCTTATTGAGGCAATAGGAATAGTTTCGCTGTTTTTCTATTGGAAATCAACGGGATTGTTTGTCAACAACTCCGAAAATCTCTTTTACTCCTTTTTTCACGCTATCTCGGCTTTCACTAATGCAGGTTTTTGTTTATGGGATGAAAACTTTATGAATAAAGCCATTTTGAACAGTTATTTTCCTCAAACTGTAGTTATGTGTCTGGTGGTGATTGGAGGGATGGGATTTATTTTTCTGCACGACCTCTTTAGCCCGAAACAAATCAGGGAAAGGCATCTGTACAAATGGAAAAAATTAAGCCCGAGCGCCAAAATTGTGCTTTACACTACATTAGTGATTATACTCTTTGGCGCCACCGTTTTCTATTTTTTAGAGCGTCGTTATTCGTTAGTAGATTTCAGCGGTTTTAGACGCTCTGTTTTTGCTTCGCTTTTTCAAATTGTAAACACCCGCTCGGCAGGATTTAATACTTTGAATATAGGCGCATTGTCTGTTCCTGCGCTATTATTGGTGATGGTATTGATGTTTATCGGCGCTTCGCCGGGTTCTACCGGAGGCGGTATTAAAACTACCACCGCTTTTGTGATATTTAAGTCGGTTGCCGCCACCATTCGCGGAAAAAACAATATTGAGTTTCAAAAGAAAACGATCCCCTTTGAAATTGTGGACAAAGCATATTCTATTGTCGTAATGTCTATAATCATTATCATTCTGTCAGTATTTACGCTTGCCCTTGTAGAGCCCAAGTTTTCCTTTATCACCCTGCTTTTTGAGTCTGTTTCCGCGTTTTCAATTTGCGGACTGTCGTTAGGCTGTACTCCGGAACTGAGCGAATACGGAAAAATTGTTCTCATTGTCAATATGTACATCGGACGTATCGGCACACTATCCATAGCGTTTGCTTTGGCAAGGCGCGTAAAACAAACGCAGCACCAGTATCCGAATACCTATTTTATGGTGGGGTAAAAAGAATCTCCACCCTCTTGACAAACCGCATTGCAATGTATATTTCGCCTAACCCTGCTTCTCTACCGGCAGTTCTCCGTCAATATCCTCATTCCAGGGCAGTCCGTATTTACCGATTTCTACCATAAACGGGTCCGGGTCAAACTCTTCCACATTGAACACCCCTGCTCCGTTCCATTTTCCGGTGAGTAGCATTTTAGCGCCCAGCATGGCAGGAACTCCGGTAGTGTAGGAGATAGCTTGAGCGCCAATCTCCCTGTTTACTTCGGCATGGTCGCAGTTGTTCCAAATATAGTATGTACGTTCTTTACCGTCTTTAATTCCGCGAATTTGACATCCGATAGAGGTTTGTCCGGTATAGCCTTCTGCCAATGAGGCAGGTTCAGGAAGTACCGCCTTCAAAAACTGTAACGGAACAATCTCTCTGCCCTCGTACATTACAGGCTTAATACTCGTCATACCAACTTCCTGCAACACGTTCAGCACATTGATATATTTTGGTCCAAAGGTCATCCAAAAGCGGGCGCGTTTCAGCGTGGGGAAGTTCTTTGTTAAAGATTCCAACTCTTCGTGAAACAGCAGATATGATTCTTTTTCACCGATATTGGGATAGTGAATCGGTTTGTGAATAGACATAGCCGGAATTTCGTGCCACGCTTCGTTTTCCCAGTATTTTCCGGGTTGCGTAATTTCGCGAATATTGATTTCGGGGTTGAAATTGGTGGCAAACGCTTTGCCGTGGTCGCCGGCGTTGCAGTCCACAATATCTAAATAATGAATCTCGTCAAAATAATGTTTGGCGGCGAATGCGGTATAGATTCCGGTAACGCCCGGATCGAAGCCACAGCCCAACAATGCCATAATGCCTGCTTCTTTAAACTTTTCGTGATAAGCCCACTGCCATTTGTATTCAAATTTGGCTTCGTCAATCGGCTCGTAGTTGGCGGTGTCCATATAATTTGTCCGGGTTGCCAAACAGGCGTCCATAATGGGAAGATCCTGATAGGGTAACGCCACATTAATCACTAAATTGGGTTTGTAACTTTCAATTAAAGCGATTAGTTCAGAAACATTATCTGCATCTATTTGTGTGGTTTGGACGCGATTACCGCCTATCGCAGCCGCAATTTTGTCGCACTTCGATTTGGTTCTGCTCGCCAGCAGAATTTCAGTAAACACTTCGGGAACTGCTGCACATTTGTGCGCCACTACTGCGCCTACACCACCGGCGCCGATAATTAATACTTTTGACATAATTTTAAGATTTATTGGTTTGATTAATATTGCGGCAAAGATAAACTGTTTTTTAATTCAGCATATTTTTCAAATACTCATCTATTTCCACTGCCGCCGCTCTTGCATCCGAAAGCACATCAGGAATACTCATGGGACGTTTGCAAGCGCCTGCTACAAAAAGCCCTTTTTTGTCGGTTTTTTGGTCTGCTGAAATAGGATTCAGCGTTTTAAAAAAGCCGTACTCTTCTTCACATTTACATTGTTTTGCCAATCGTTTTGTACTTTTAGACGGCTCCATACCGATCATCAAAACCAACAAATCCGGCGTCATTCTTAAAGGCAGCCCCATTAAAGTATCTTCCGATTTTATCTGTACCTTTCCGTCGAAAGTGGCTGCCGCTTCCGAAATTCTGCCCCGAATAAAATAGATACCGTACTGCTCCTGCGCCTCGCGATAAAGTTCTTCATAGCCTTGTCCCCACATGCGCAAATCCATATAGAAAATGTAAACTTCCGTTTCGGGAGAAAGTTTTTTCAACTCAATGGCTTGTTTTACCGCCGTAATACAGCAGATTTTTGAGCAATAATTGTTTCCCGATTTTTCATCGCGCGAACCCACGCATTGCAGAAAACAAACCTTTTTCGGAATCTCCCCAAAGGCATTGGTGATATTGTTTTTCTTAAACATCTCTTCCAAATCCAATGACGTAATTACCCCGTTATAAATGCCATACCCATATTCTTCTTTGCGTGTGGCGTCAAAAGGCGTGTAGCCGGTGGTTATCAAAACAGCATCTGCCTGATAGGTTTGCTTATTTTGGTCGGTGGCTATCCAACCCTTCTCTTTTTGCTCAAGACGAACAATTTCCGTATTAAAATGGAGGTTGATGGTGTTTTCAAACAACTTATTATCAATATTGTTCACCAATGGTTCTGCTTTTGAAAAATCGGGGAAAAGCAGCATTTTATTGCGAAGATTTGTGTTGGTTTTACTCTCTTTCTCAAGCAGCGTAACCTGATATTCTAATTTCGATAAAGTTGCAGCGGCTTCAATTCCAGCCGGTCCTGCGCCAATAATAAGGATGGGGTTATTCATTGTATTTTTTTAGTGACAGGTGACGAATAATATTCAAAATTTTTGGCAAAAGTAGAAAATAAAACAGGGGTAACTCTTTTTTCAATATTTTACCTCTAACCATCTTGACAGAAAAACATCATATATTTGATAAACAGAATTATCTTTCGACATATTTTCTAACACTAATTCTTTATCAATCAATGATTTTATAATTCTTCTCGAATTGGCGGGCGTACCGATATTGTATTTGGAAATAAATTTTTGTGCGGTAATTTGTGATATCTCATTCTCTTTAGCAATGGCAATCAAATAATTCCATTGAGCAGGAGTTAGTAATTGTCTATATTGAAAAAAGAAAGATTCGTTTTCTTTCAAAATACCTGCCATTGCACTTTTAATGACCTCAATATCAATGTTATTAGTTTTCATTGAAAAAATGTAGTTGCATAAATTCTGGGTATAGAAAGTATGCGATTTTGTCCAGTTCAAAATTAATGTCAAGGCATCATCATGAATATTTTTTTTATTTATTTCAAAATGATTTTTTATAAACATCTTATATTCAACACTATTTATTTTTTCTAAATAGAGTAAGCGCGTACTGGCAAAAAACGGACGGTTGGCATGAGTAAACATTTCCGTCATCATTGATTTATTACTTCCGCAAAAAATGAATTGGATATTTTTTAACGGTTGAATATAAGTTCTTAATAATGCTTCCACGTTTTTTTCAGGATATTCGTTAATTTGTTGAAACTCATCAATTGCGATTACTATCGGCGTGTTTTGTTCTTCCAAAAAAGTGAAAAGTCCCTGCAAAGTATATGTGACCTCTTGTGACGTTTGATATTCTATTTGGAGTTGAGGAACGCCCGTAAAAGGATTAAAAGTAATTAACGGTCTTAATCCTTTCAAAAATTTCATAAACTCTTTTCCGATTTTGCTTTTTTCAGGAAATTTTAACAGTATGGCTTCCGCTATTAATTTTATAAAGTCATTCAAGGTACGAGAAGCGTAAATATCCACATAAACAGATTGAATTTCTGTAGTTAAATCGTCAAAAAATCGAAAAATCAAACCTGATTTTCCCATTTTTCGTGGAGAAATTATGGTTGTATTACTTCCATTTTCCACATTTCTATACAATGTTTCCAGTTCATTTTTTCTGTCACAAAAATACTCTTTTGAAATATATCCTTTTATGATAAAAGGATTTACAATATTTTTCATATCTAATTATTTGAGTTGCAAAAATAGAATAATAATTCAATAACGTTATCTATTTTGAATAATCTATTTTAGATAATCTGTTTTAGATTATATTTTAAAGTTTACTTTTAATCTGTTGAACTATCTCTAATAAAAGGATTAAACCGTTTTTAACAATGTCAAATACAACTTCTACATCAATATCAAAATAATGATGTGCTATCAAGCAATCCTATGGGTTTGCGTTCATAAAACACGTCCATATCACTATCATTACGATACGAATTGCGAGCCACAGAACCAAATATGCCTAATTTAGTAATAGCATACTCATTACCATAGTTGATTTTAAATTGATGTAATAAATTGATATACTCATTTTTTGTTGTCCATAATTCAGATCATTTAAGGAAGGCTATAAATAAACATAAAATTTTCTATACTCCCCACTCACAACCCGTTGCAACCAAGTCTCATTCTCCAAATACCAATCCACCGTTTTTTCAAATCCTTCGGCGAATTTTATTTTGGGCTCCCAGCCGAGTTCGGTTTTCAGTTTAGTAGCGTCAATGGCGTAGCGCAAGTCGTGTCCTGCACGGTCGACAACGTAAGTGATTAATGATAAGGATTTTCCATTAGGACGCCCCAGTTTTTTATCCATAATTTCGATGAGTTTTTTAATCAGGTCAATATTTTTCCACTCATTATTACCGCCGATGTTGTAAGTTTCCCCAATTTTCCCCTGATGAAAAATAAGGTCAATGGCAGCGGCGTGGTCTTCCACATAAAGCCAGTCGCGTATGTTGATACCTTTACCATAAACCGGAAGCGCAATGTTGTTTTTAATGTTGTGAATAAAAAGCGGCAACAGTTTTTCGGGGAATTGATTAGGACCGTAATTATTTGAACAATTAGAGATTACAGTTGGAAGTTGGTAGGTGTCGTGATAGGCACGTACAAAATGGTCGGACGAGGCTTTGGCGGCAGAGTAAGGGCTGTGCGGGTCGTAAGGCGTGGTTTCTTTAAATGCGCCGATATATCCAAGAGAGCCATACACTTCGTCTGTTGAAATGTGGTAAAACCGTTTTCCTTCAGGATTATCTTTCCAAACAGCGCGTGCGGCATTCAATAAATTCACCGTTCCTACAACGTTAGTAAAGATAAACTCCATTGGGTTTTCAATAGACCTGTCCACGTGCGATTCGGCTGCCAAATGAATGACGCCGTCGAAATGATGTTCTTTAAAGAGCGTCAGCATCTTTTCCCCCTCTACAATATCGGCTTTTATAAAGTGGTAATTTGGTTTATTTTCAACATCTTGCAGGTTGTCTAAATTTCCGGCATAGGTTAATTTATCCAAATTATAGATTTCGTAATGCGGGTATTTGTTTACAAATAAGCGGATTACGTGAGAGCCAATAAAGCCTGCGCCGCCGGTAATGAGAATTTTCATAGTGATTAACGATTTATCTTTTTGCCTTTTTATCTTTATTATATAGCAACTTCTGCTTTAATGTGTGGGTCGGGGTTATAGTTTTCTAATGTAAAATCTTCAAACTGAAAGTCAAAAATGGAATTTACCGTTCTGTTTATTTTCATAGTGGGTAACGGTTTCGGGGTACGCGAGAGTTGTAGTTTTGTCTGTTCCAAATGATTGGAGTAAAGGTGCGCATCGCCGAATGTGTGGATAAAAAAGCGGGGTTTCAGTTTGCAAACGTGCGCTACCATTAGGAGCAGCAGCGCGTAAGAAGCGATGTTGAACGGCACACCGAGAAAAACATCGGCGCTACGCTGATAGAGTTGGCAGGAAATTTCACCGTTATTGACGTAGAATTGGAAAAGCACGTGGCAAGGCGGCAGTTTCATCTTGTCCACATCGCCCACGTTCCAAGCACTCACAATCAACCGTCTTGAATCGGGATTTTTTTGAATTGTGTTAATCAATTCCGAAATCTGGTCAATTGTTCTGCCATCGGCGATTTGCCAACTGCGCCACTGTTTGCCGTAAACGGGACCCAAATCACCGTTTTCATCTGCCCACTCGTCCCAAATGGTTACATTATTGTCATTCAGATATTTAATATTTGTTTCGCCTTTCAAAAACCACAACAATTCATAAATAATGGAGCGCAGGTGCAGTTTTTTTGTAGTTAAAACAGGAAAACCCTCTTGCAGGTCAAAACGCATCTGATATCCGAAAATACTTTTCGTTCCTGTGCCGGTTCTGTCATCTTTAAAAGCGCCGTTATCAATGATATGTTGCAGAAGGTCAAGGTATTGTTTCATATACAATAAACTATTTTATTAGGTGTGCAAAGATAATATTTTGAGGGAATAGAGGGAATAGATTGTGATTAAATATTAGATTTTGGTTAAATCTTTTTTTAAAAATATAAGGTTAAAAAAAAATACTATTTTTGCCGCTTCAATTTTTAAAAAATAAAAAACTGTTTAAATATTAAATATTATTAAGTATGGCAGCAATTGGCGCAATTCGTAAACATGGAATCTTTTTAATGTGTATTATCGGTATCGCACTCCTCGCTTTTGTGATGGGTGACGTTTCTAAACTTTCAACTTTCTATTCCGATAAATATACAATGGTGAAAATTAACGGTAAAAAATTAGACGAAGAGTATCGTACTCAGTTAGAACAGAATACTGCTCTTTGGAAAATCTTTTATGAAAAATCTTCCTTAGAAGAAACGGAAACTTATCAAGTACATGATATGACTTGGAATCAACTTTTGGAAATGACTATTATGGACAAACAGTTGAAAGATTTAGGGTTAAGTATTACGCAAGAGATTAAAGAAGAAATTACAGCAAATATGCTTGCAAGTTTGAACTCACAGCAACCCAATCAGTTATTACAGCGGTTGGCATCTTACCTTGCAAAACAGGGAGGTATGGAACAAGCAATATCGTTGATTTCTAATATGGAAGAGTATAAAAACAATCCCCAAGCCCGCGAAATTTATAACGCCTACAAAGCCATTGAACGTTTTGCTGTTATTGATTTTCAAAGAGCGCGTTATATGGCATTGGCACAAAATACTGTCAGTTTCTCAGATGAAGCAGCTAAATATTTTGCAACAACTAATAATTCATTATTAGCACAAACAGTTACTATTCTTCCTACCGCTGCTCAATTTAATGAAATACAACCTATAGTCACGGATAAGGAGGTTAAAGATTGGCTTAAGGAAAATATAAACCGTTATCAAATTAAAAATGATTCCCGCGACATAGATGTAGCTGTCTTCCCCATTCAGCCCTCGCCGGAAGATTTGGCTGCCATTCAGGATACGGCAATGAACAGAGCCGAACGACTGAAAGCCGCCCCTTCTATTGAAGACTATAACATCTCGATGATGTACGGACAATTGGATAGCGTCTATTATAAAAGAAGTGATATCAATATTGATACGTTGGCTAAATTGATTTTCGACAGACCTGTGGGAAGTTTTATAGAGCCGTTTGAACACGAAAATTCCATTTGGTTTTATGGTAAAACATACGGTAAAGCCATGCGCCCCGATTCTGTAAATCTCGCTTATCTTATTGTTGATTTTAAATCTGATAGAAATTCTAACTCTTTAAGAACGAAAGATGAAGCCAAAACGACTGCCGACAGTCTTAAAAACGTACTTCAAAACGGCGCCAATATCTTTTCTTTGCTTCCGGATTACTTAGGCGGCAGAAATGCTGAAGACACTACCCTTTGGGTTGCTGAACATTCTACTTATCCTCAATTATATAACTCACTTTTAAGCGAAAAAGTTTACGTTCAAGATGCTCCTACTGCTTATGTAGTATATCAGGTATTGGAACGTGCCGAGCCGGTTGAAAAACGCCAATTTGTAATCTATTCTGAAGAGATTAAGCCTTCTGATGCTACGATTAAATATATCCGCAGTCAGGCAATGCAGTTGCAGGCAGAAAGCGCTTCCGCTCAGGATTTGATGGATAATGCCGCTAAAAACGGTATTCAGGTAATGCAAGGCAAAGATATTACCCCAATGGCATCAAGCATTCAACAATTGCAAAATGCCCGCGAAATTGTAAGTTGGGCTTTCAACCAAAATACCAAAATTGACGATGTATCGGATATTTATAATATTAATAACGGTAGTTCTTTTGTGGTAGCAGCCGTGCGCAATATGAAGAGAAAAGGGAAACCTCAATTAGAATCTGTTCGTGAAGCGATTGAAACAGAACTTACTGCAATGAAAAAATTGGAATTGGTGGAAAAAACTATTGCTGAGGAATTAAATAACGGCTCTACTATACAACAAATTGCCGAAAAGTATCAAACAAGTTTTATGGATAGCGTAAAATTAACCTTCGGAGGTGAAAGTTATCAAAATAGAGGAGTTGAAAATGCTGCAATAGGAAAAATATTTGCACTTCCTATTGGAAAACCTTCAGTGGTTACCGGCAAAAACAACGTATATGCCGTTTCAGTATATGAATTGAGCGAACCCGCCGAACCTTCCCCTAACTACACTATGGAGAAATCTTCTCTTAAAAATGCGGTTGCAGGCAGAGGCAGAAACGACAATGCCATTTTGGAAGGGCTGAAAGATAAAGCAAATATTCTTGACCAAAGGTATTTGTTCTTTGTGCGGTAAAAGGGTATTTCCTGACTTTGTTGATACTACCTTAAAAGCAAAATCAAATATTTTCATTTGTACTTCATTGCCTTATTCCTGTATTTTTGCCACTTAAAAAAAATATTGTATGGACACCCGACTTCAATCCTTTCAAAAACTGTTAGATATTATGGACGAATTGCGCGCCAAATGTCCCTGGGACAGCAAACAAACTTTCGAATCGCTCCGGTATTTAACCATAGAAGAAACCTACGAACTGTCGGACGCTATCATTGACAAAAAATATGAAGATATTGGTAAAGAGTTAGGAGATTTGTTGTTGCACATTGTTTTCTATGCAAAAATCGGAGAAGAACAAAATCTATTCAACATTGAAAATGTGATTGAAGGTATTTGTGAAAAACTGCTTCGCCGCCACCCGCATATTTTTGGTGAAGTGGTTGTAAATTCGGTAGATGATGTGAAAGAGAATTGGGAAAAAATAAAACTAAAAGAGGGTAACAAGTCTGTATTGGGCGGCGTCCCCAACTCGCTGCCCGCTATGGTGAAAGCCTACCGCATTCAGGAAAAAGCGCGGGGCGTGGGCTTCGATTGGGAAAACACAGAACAGGTCTGGGAAAAAGTACAGGAAGAACTTGCTGAATTTAACCGCGAAAAAAACGACCACTCTGAAAAAATGGAAGATGAGTTCGGAGATATTTTGTTTGCACTGATTAACTATGCCCGTTTTATAAATATTAACCCCGAAGATGCCTTAGAAAAAACCAACCGCAAGTTTATTCAACGTTTTAATTTTATAGAACAAAAAGCAAAAGAACAAGGTAAACAGTTGTCTGATATGACATTGAACGAGATGGAAGCATTGTGGCAACAAGCGAAAATTAGTGATTAGATATTAGAGTTTAGATATTAAATTTTAAATAATTGTCACTCGTTACTTAAAGATGAAAAACAACTTCTGCATAGCGGTTCGTAAGCCTCTTTTTCGCCGAGCAGTACTTGTTTGTCGCCGGCAACAATGCGATGGGAGTAGTGGGCAAGGTCTCCGCAACGGGTACATATCGCGTGTACTTTAGAAACATATTCTGCAATAGCCATCAGTTTGGGCATAGGACCGAACGGATTGCCCAAATAGTCCATATCTAGACCTGCTACAATCACTCTAATTCCTGCGTTTGCTAACTGGTTGCACACGGTAACAATTCCTTCGTCGAAAAATTGTACTTCGTCAATGCCCACCACTTCAACAGTATCCATTGAGACATAGAGCAATATTTCGGAAGCATTATGCACGGGAGTGGAAGCCAAAGCCGTAGAGTCGTGCGACACGACCTCTGTTTCGGCATAGCGCGTATCCATCGCCGGTTTAAAAAGTTCAATCTTCTGTTTAGCAAATTGTGCGCGACGGATGCGGCGAATCAACTCTTCCGTTTTTCCAGAAAACATAGAACCACAGATTACTTCTATCCATCCTTTTTTATTCGAGCGATTGGCTTTGGTTTCTAAAAACATAATATTTAGAGTTTTATAACTTTATCAGCATTTTCTATCGTGGACAACCGGTGTGTAATAATAATCACCGTTTTTTCCTTCATAAGTCCGGCAATTGCTTCATACACTTTTTTCCCCGATTCCATATCCAAAGCGCTGGTGGCTTCGTCTAAAATGAGGATGGGGGCGTCGCGCAAAACGGCACGTGCAATACTCAGTCGTTGACGTTGCCCCCCCGAAAGCGATAATCCTCTGTCGCTGAGAGGTGTATCAAACTGTTGCGGCAGAGTTTCTATAAACTCTAAGGCGTACGCTGCTTCAGCCGCTGCTTTCACTTTCTCAAAAGGCACATTCTTCAATCCGTAAGTAATGTTGTTGTATATAGTATCATTAAACAACACAATATCTTGCGTAACCAATGCGAACAAACCCCGCAAATCATCAATCACATAATCTTTAATATTTACGCCGTCAATCAATATTTCGCCGGAAGTAACATCATAAAATCTGGGCAGCAAATCTATGAGTGTGCTTTTGCCTAACCCTGAGGCGCCAATAATAGCGCACGTTTCTCCTTTTTTAATAGTAAACGACATATTATCAATTACTTTTACATCATTATTATAGGAAAAAGAGACATTTTTATATTCAATTTTATCTTTGAAATCGTTCACAGCAATAGCATGTTCCGCTTGTACAATCTTTTCATCTGCGTGTAGAATCTCTTCCACTCTTTCCAAAACGGCAGCGCCTCTCTTGTAGTTGGCAAAAGCGGCAGCTAAATTTTTGGCAGGGTTAATAATTTGCGTAATGAGCGCTATATATACAATAAAGAGGGGCGCCGACAAACTGCCCATACCGCCTAGTACCTGCCAACCGCCAAAAACCAAAATAATCATCACTACAGTTACACCCAAAAACTCACTCAAAGGAGAAGCCAGATCAACATTCCATAAAATCTGTTTGAATAAATTGGCATATCTTTTATTCTCCTTATCAAAAACATCTTCTGCGTGTTGTTGGGCATTAAATCCTTTCACAATTTTTAATCCGGATAAAGATTCTTCAATGTGAGAAAACAAACTACCCATTTGTTCTTTGGAAGTGCGCGATTTCTTTTTTAACTTTCCTGACGCTAATGAAATAAAAAATCCTGCAACGGGGAGTAGCGCCATCGTAAAAAGCGTTAGTTTATAATCTATTATAAAAAGTGTAACCAAATAAATCAAAACTGTAATGGGGTCGGACAAAAATTGTTGCAAAGAACGAAGTAACGTATTTTCCAATTCCTGAACATCGTTTACGGCTCTTGAAACCACATCGCCCCGTTTTCTTTGTGAAAAATAGGAAAGAGGTAAAATAGTAATCCTTTCATAGACCTCATTTCTAATCTTTTGAATAAATCTGCTTTTTACCGTTGCCATCAACCATGAAGATAGAATGGTGAACAGATTTTTCAAGATAAAAAAACATATTACAATAATCACCATTGCGGTCATTGATGCTGTTAGCGCTTGAATATCAATAGTTTTTATAAAAAATGCACTCAAAGGGCTAATATCGTTCAAATTTCCCTCGAAAAGCAGTTTAACAAAGGGTTCTAATAAAAATAGAGAGAGTATTGAAAAAAATGCCGCAGCCAAGTTGCATACAACAATCACACAAAGTCTTAGTTTGTAGTTTTTTATTCTTGAAAATAAGGATTTATTATGCCGCACGGTTTCATTTTTTTAAGGAAGCAAAAGTATAAGAATATTTAATTTTTTCTACCTTCGCGCCCTATTGCAATATTATTATCAATTAATACAATAACTTATGAAAAAATTAACCCTCTTGGCGGTATTACTATTTGTAGCCGCATTTTTTATGCAAACTTTTGCATGTACCAACTTCATTGTCACCAAAGGCGCCAGTAAAGATGGTTCCGTAATGGTTTCCTATTCCGCAGATTCTCATACTTTGTACGGTGAACTCTACCACTGGGCTGCCGCCACTTATCCTGCTGGAACTATGATGGACGTGATTGAATGGGACTCAGGCAAAAAGTTAGGACAGATTCCACAAGCATTGCAAACTTATAATGTAGTGGGGAATATGAATGAATTTCAGGTGTGTATCGGCGAAACGACCTACGGCGGGCTCCACGAACTGGAAACTCCGAACGGCTTTATGGATTACGGCAGTTTGATTTACATCACGTTGCAACGGGTAAAAAGCGCCCGCGAAGCCATTAAATGTATCAGCGACTTTTTAGATAACTATGGTTATGCCAGCCACGGCGAGTCGTTTTCTATTATTGACAAAGATGAAGCGTGGATTTTTGAGATGATTGGCAAAGGGGAAGCAATGTTCGACGCGAAAGGTAAACCAATGAAAGGCTGGACAAAAGGCGCTGCGTGGGTGGCACGCCGCATTCCCGACGGCTACGTGAGCGGACACGCCAATCAGGCGCGTATTACTACTTTCCCTTTAGCAAACGGCACAACTTCTATTACCAACAAACAATTCGATAAATTGTACAATCCCGAAGTGGAAACGATTTACTCGTGGGATGTGATATCATTTGCCAAACTCAAAGGTTTATATCCTAAAGATGCACCCGATGCGCAATTCAGTTTCTGCGATACTTATGCACCCATAGATTTCAGCGCTGCCCGCTATTGCGATGCCCGTGTGTGGGCAGGTTTCTACCGCCTCAACAACAAAGAGATGGCGCCTTATGAAAGTTACGCACGCGGAGATGACTTGACAAACCGTTTTCCCTTGTGGATTAAACCGATAGAAAAAGTAGATGTACGCCAGGTAATGATGTTGATGCGCGACCATTACGAAGGAACCTCTATGGATATGACCAAAGATTTGGGCGCCGGTCCTTTTGAATGCCCCTACAGATGGCGCCCTATGGGCTGGGAACTTGACGGACAGAAGTATCTGCACGAACGCGCTACGGCTACCCAACAAACCGGATTCTCTTTTGTAGCTCAAGCCCGTAGCCAATTCCCCAATGCTTTCGGTGGTATTTTGTGGTTTAGTGTGGACGATGTGGCAAGCACCTGCTATGTGCCTATGTTCTGCTGCCTGACTAAAATACCCGAACCTTTCAAAGAAGGAAACGGCTCTATGGTGGAATACTCCCCAACCTCAGCGTTTTGGACGTTTACCAAAGTAAGTAACTTCGCTTATACTCGTTATAATACTATGATTAAACATATTAACGAAAAACAAGACCAATGGGAAAATCAAAGTATCCACGATATCAAGAATTTAGAACGCTACGTTTTAGGTATCTATGAAAAAGACCCCGAAAAAGCCATTGAGCAACTTACCAATTTCTCCAATCAACGTGCCCACGAAGTCGTAAATGAATGGAATAAACTGTTTGAATATCTATTGGTTAAATATCACGATGGCAATATTAAGAAGGAAGAAAACGGAAAATTCCTCACCAACGAAAGTGAAAATCCACAGGCTGTTTTTCCCGACCAACCTAAATATTCTGATAAATGGTATCGTATGATTGTGAACGACTGCGGAAAAAATATTATACTAAAGTAGAGTATAATGTTCAACTAAAAAATAATTTATGATACCTATTGACGGCAAATTATTAGCCCAAGAAATGAAACAAGAGATTACCGCAACGGTTGCATCTCTATTAGATAAAGGTAAAAACGCCCCTCATTTGGCGGTGGTCATCGCCGGAGACGACGGCGCATCATTAACCTATGTGGAAAGTATTAAGAAAAATACCAAAGAAGTGGGTATGCTGTGCTCGGCATACCAATTTTCTGCTTCCATAAGCGAAAAAGAACTGTTGGAAGCGATTGATTTTATCAATAACGATGATGAAATTGACGGTTGTATTGTGCAACTGCCGCTTCCTAAACATATTGATAAACAAAAAGTAGTTCAAAAAATAAACCCCAAAAAAGATGTGGATTGTTTTCATCCGGAAAATATGGGAAAATTAGTGTTAGGGGAAGAATGTTTTTTGCCTGCCACGCCCCACGCCGTTATGGAACTTTTGAAACGCTATGAAATAGAAACCATCGGAAAAAATTGTGTGGTAGTGGGTAGAAGCAATATTGTGGGCAAACCATTGGCGTTGCTTTTAGTGCAAAACTCCCCTTATGCAGATGCCACCGTTACAATATGCCACAGCAAAACCCAAAACCTGAAAGAGGTTTGCGCACAAGCCGATGTGTTGCTGGTGGCTATTGGAAAACCCGAATTTATTACTGCCGACTATGTTAAAAAAGATGCCGTTGTGATTGATGTAGGTATCCATCGTATAGAAGATAAAACCTCAGAAAAAGGCTATAAAATTTGCGGCGATGTAAAATTTGACGAAGTGTCGAAAAAATGCAAGGCAATTACGCCTGTACCGGGCGGGGTAGGCTCTGTTACGATGACTTGTTTGCTGAAGAATACGTTGAAAGCAGTGATTAGTGATTAATGATTCAGCAATTTGCAACTCCTCTGCAAAAATAAAAATTCCGGTTAAATAATTTATTTATTGAAAAAATATACTTTTGCCGCCGCTTTCGGGATATAGCGTAGTCCGGTTATCGCGCCTGCTTTGGGAGCAGGAGGTCGCAAGTTCGAATCTTGCTATCCCG
>WRGQ01000161.1 GCA_009787115.1 Bacteroidota bacterium | reverse complement strand
CATTTGTTTATCGGTTTCAGCGAGTTGTTGTCTGCTTTCCGCAAACATCTCCTTTAATATTTTGTCGGTTTCTTTCATTTGTTGACCGGCTTCAGCGAGTTGTTGTCTGCTTTCCGCAAACATTTCCTTTACATTTTGTTCATGCTCTTTTGGTTGTTGAGCAGTTTCGGTGTACATCACTTTAATGTTGTCCCAAGTTAAATTTTGATAGTTGTTCATGTTAATGTAGATTTTAAGATTTTTTCGCCCCAAATATAAAATTATTTTCCTTACATTCAGAAAGTTAAAAATGTAAAAAAAATCATTTTTAAGGCAGAAAAATACTCAAAAAATGCAGTTTCTACAAAAACCGAAATTTTGGAGATTTGAAATTTGGAAGAATTTGAATCACTTTTTACGCGTTACCTGTCACTCGTCACTTGTCACTTTTTTTTGTTTCTTTGCCATCTCTTTGTTTAAAATTAAAAATTCAAAGTTCAAAACATAATGGTAAAAAATTTTCCAAAAACCGCAATCGTTTTTAGAGGGGTAAAGTATTCATACACACAACTTTTACAATATTCTGAAAAATATTACCAAACCTTTTTACAATCTATAAATGCTCTGTCTCAAATCTCAGGTCTTAAAAAGGTGATGATTTTTGCCGATAACAGTCCTGAATATTTCTTTGCTACCTACGGCGCTTTGAAGTGCGACGCGTGCGTGGTGCCCGTAGATGTACAATCCACAGCCAAAGAGATTTTGAGTATTGCCGATGAATGCCTTCCGGAGATTATTTTTGTTCAAGAACATTACAAGAAAACGATTGTTGACATTGTTAGTGAAATTCAAGATTATGAATATAAAATTCTTACGCCGTCAGATATAGATACCTCAAATATAGATAAAATGCCGGTCAATGAAATCCCGATGAGACAAGATGATCACATCGTGGCAATTATCTATACTTCCGGAACGACCGGTTTACCGAAAGGGGTGATGCTTTCGTATAAAAATTTCTGGTATAATATGGATGCGGTTTGTAATCAATTGCCCATCTATAATTATAATAGTAATGTGATGGTACTGTTGCCGTTACATCACTCTTTCCCTTTTGCCGGCTCTATGTTAGCGCCCATTTACGTGGGGGGAACCTGCTGGATTACAGATGGTATGAAACCTGATAGCATTTTGCAAACATTAAACGACGGAAAAATTACACTCATTATTGGCGTCCCCAAACTGTATGAAATGTTAGCCAAAGGAATTATGGCTAAAATTAATGCAAGTTTTGCTGCCAAAACAATTTATAAATTGGCATCATTTTTAGAATGGTGTACTTTTTCAAAAATAGTTTTCAAATCAGTTCATCAGAAATTTGGAGGTAATATCCGACATTTAGTAAGTGGTGGTGCCGCGCTTCCGATAGACATTGCAAAGATATACAGAACTTTAGGATTCTACATATTGGAAGGATATGGTATGACCGAGTGCGCTCCTATGATCACTTTCACACGCCCCGGCGAATGGCGCTATGGCTATGCCGGACGATTATTGCCCGGCTGCGAAATGAAAATTGCTGAAAACGGTGAGATTTTAGTCAGAGGAAATAATGTTATGCAAGGCTACTATAAAAAACCCGAAGATACAGCCGCTATCATTAAAGAGGGTTGGTTACACACCGGCGATACGGGAATTATAGATGCTTACGGCGTTAAAATTATTGGAAGAATCAAAGAGATCATTGTGACTTCCGGCGGAAAAAATATCAACCCTGTTGAGATTGAATGCGAATTGATGAAAAATAGCCTCTTTATGAAAGAGATTGCTGTTTTTCTTCATAACGACCAACTTCATTTACTTATCTGTCCGGAAATGAACGCTATACGATTACATTCCGATGGTGACATTGAAGAATTGTTGAAAGAGGAAATTGCGGAATACAACAAAAATGCTATGAATTACAAGCGTATCAAGCAGATTCATATCGTTTCGGAAGAGTTGCCTAAAAACCGATTGGGAAAGATTCAACGTTTTAAATTAGAAGAGTTTATTCAAGAAAAAGAAAAAAAATCAGATGAAGATATTGAGCAATTTTCATCTACTTTTAAAATTCTGAAACAATTTATTGACAAAGAGCTGAATGTAAATGCACACTCCTATGACCATTTTGAAATAGATTTGGCAATGGATTCGTTAAGCAAACTTTCATTGCTTGCCTTTATTGAAAACGCTTTTGCTATACCTTTGAAAGCACCGCAATTAGATGAAATGTGCAGTTTGGAAAAATTATCTCAGTTTATTGAAAAAAATGCAACGGAATACAATGATAATGAAGTATCGTGGAAAGAGATTTTGCAAACCGAAAAGCCTGCGTTGAAACTTCCCCGTTACGGTTTTGCCAACTGGGTTACCGTGAATTTAGTAAAACTTATTGCCCATATATATTTTTATTTTAGAGGAAAAGGAAAAGAAAATATTCCTAACTCTCCTGTAATTTTTGTTGCCAATCACCGGAGCGGATTAGATGGCGCCTTAGTTACATCGCGACTGCCCTGGAATAGAGTAAAAAACACTTATATGTTTGCCAAAGACAAGCATTTTGGTTCTGTAATTACGCGGTTTTTAGCAAAAAGGAACAATATTATTCTGATGAATATTAATACCAACCTTCGTGAATCTTTGGTGCAGATGAGCGCAGTATTGAAACAGGGCAAAAATGTAATCATCTTTCCGGAAGGAACACGTTCTAAAGACGGAAAGATGAAAGAGTTTAAGGATATGTTTGCCATAATCAGTCAGGTATTGAACATCCCTATTGTACCTGTTGCTATTTCCGGCTCGGAGCGGGCAGCCTTTCATTTTAAACGCATTCCCCGACCATTCACGCGCATATTTGTAGAGTTTTTACCACCCATTTATCCTGATACGGAAGAAACTGTGCAGGAATTGAAGGAAAAAGTACAATTAACGATAGAAAAAGCATTAAAAATAAGAAGATGAAAAAAATAACATTATTTTTCCTCACACTGAGTGTTTTATATGCGTGTAATTACACACCACCCACTCAAAACGCTGCACCCGAATCCAATAAAATCAGTAATAACCATACCCTATCAAAAACAATGAAAGTACTTTTATTAAATGGCAGTCCGCATACGGAAGGCTGCACTTTTACCGCGCTGAGCGAAGTGGCTAAAGCGCTGAACGAAGAAGGAATTGAAACCGAAATTATTCAAATTGGAAACAAAGAGGTTCGTGGCTGTACCGCCTGTATGAGCTGTAGAAAAACCGGACAATGTGTGTATGATGACATTGTGAATGAAGTCGTTGAAAAGGCAAAAATAGCAGACGGATTTATTTTTGGCAGTCCGGTTTATTATTCCGGAATAAACGGAACTATGAAATCTTTCCTGGACCGACTTTTTTATAGCGGAAGCCAATATTTAGCGTATAAGCCCGGTGCAGGCGTAGTTTCAGCGCGCAGGGCAGGCACAACAGCCGCGTTAGACCAACTAAACAAATACTTTACCATTAACAATATGCCTCTTGTCTCTTCGCAATACTGGAATATGGTACACGGAAGTACGCCTGATGAAGTTCGGCAGGATAAGGAAGGGTTGCAAATTATGCGTACACTCGGACGCAATATGGCGTGGCTGCTAAAATCTATTGAAGCAGGCGAAAAGAACGGAATAGAAAAGCCAACACCTGAGCCCAGAGAACGGACCAATTTTATTAGATGTGAATGAGAGCGATTAAACTTTAAATTTTAAATTTTAAATTTTGTATTTACACGAAAAACCCTCTTTTCTTCGTTATCTCTAACATTAAAATATTTTTAAAATGAAAATTGCTACTTTTGGTAAAAATTCGGGGATATGTTTTGTGATATTCCTGTTTTCTCTGCAGTTGTTTGCGCAAAAACCGCTGGTGTTTGAATCTCCCAAATATGAATTTGATAATGCGATGGAGTTATATCAGAAAGAAAAGTATGGCTCTGCACAGCAATATTTTAAGTGGGTGTACGAAAATACTACCGACAAACAGCAGGATTTAAAAACCGATTCTTACTTTTATATGGCATTGTGCGCTGCCAATCTTTTTAATGAAGACGCCATCTTTTTACTGCATAATTTTATTGACCAGTATCCTGTGAGCGCACAAGTTCCCCAAGCTTATTTCGCACTCGGAAAATTCTATTTTAACCAAAGAAATTATAAAAAAACGATAGAAAGTTTTGATTTAGTGGGAGAAAAGAACATTAACAGAGAAATTCGCGCAGAATATTCTTACAAAAAAGGATACTCTTATTTTGAACTCAATAAATTTGCAGAAGCGCGTCCGCTTTTAAAAACAGCAAGCGAAATAGAAGGGCTTTATCAAAACAGGGCTACCTATTATTTAGCGTTTATTGCCTATCAGGAAAAACAATATCAAGCCGCCCTCGAAGATTTTTTGAAAGTGCAAAACGACCCCGAATTTAAGGAGGTCGTTCCTTTTTATATTGTTAATATTTATTTACTGCAAAAAAAATACGACGAAGTCATTGCAAAAGGGTTACCTTTATATGAAAAAGCTAGCGATAAAGGGAAGATTGACATCTCACGCTGCTTAGCGCTGGCGTATTATGAACTGAAAGAGTATGAAAAGGCAGACCGCCATTTCCAATTTTATTTCACTAAAACCAAAGATAAAATTGACCGCTCGGACTACTATGCCGCCGGAATGGCTAATTTTAAAACCGGCAATTACAAAAATGCCATTGACTATCTTTCAAAAGCGACTTCGGTGCAGGATAAGATAGCGCAAAATGCCTATTACGCCATTGGCGATTGTTACATTAAAATGGAAGAATGGAACTTGGCTTCTCAAGCACTTTATGAAGCCTATAAAATGGACTTTCTTCCCACTGTTAAAGAAGACGCACTCTTTAATTATGCTAAAATCCAGTTTGAAAAATCCTCATCTTCTTTCAATCAGGCAATAAAAGCGTTAGAGCAATATATCAACGAATATCCGAAATCGTTGCACAGCGACGAGGTGGAAAATTATCTTTCAAAAATTTATCTCTCCACCAAAAACTATCAAGGCGCTATCAATTCGTTGGAGAAGATTCAGCATAAAAGTCCGGCGTTATTAAAATCTTATCAGCGTTGCACTTATTTTCGGGGACTTGAGCTGATCAATAACAAAGAGTATGCCGCTGCCGTGAAGAACTTTGAGAAGTCTTTAACTTATCCGATGGATAATGAAATTGAAACAGCATCTTTATATTGGAAAGCGGAAGCGCAATACAGAAACTTGCAATATACCGATGCCGTGCAGTCGTATAGGTTCTACCAAAAAAACAGCAATTCAAAAAGAGATGATAATTATCAACTTTCATTCTACGGATTAGGCTACGCGTTGTTGAAACATCAGAAATATGGGGAAGCGGAAAAAGCATACTCCGATTTTCTTGCATTTAAAGTAAACGATACCGAACTAACTGCCGATACCTATTTAAGAATGGCAGACTGTCAGTTTATGCAGAAGAAGTTGCCGCAAGCGATAGTTAGTTATGATAAATGCGCCAAAATGGAACAACCGAACGCCGACTATGCGCTGTATCAGATGGCTGTTTTGTACGGCTATCAAAAAGAGTTAAATAAAAAAATAGCCACGCTGGATAATCTGCTTAAAAAGTATCCGGCAACCGGCTACAAAGCGGAGGCAGAATTTGAATCGGCATCCACTTATCATGCACTCAATCAATACAAAAAAGCCATTGATGCTTATCAGGAGTTTATTAATAATTATCCAAAAAACGGGTTGGTTCGGCAAGCCCAAAACAAATTGGCACAGGCGCGCTGGAATAATAATGAGGTAGAACAGGCGATTGCAACATTCAAATATGTACTGGAAAACTATCCGGGCTCGCAGGAAGCAAAAGATGCGGTTGTAAATCTTGAAACCATTTATGCGGAATTGGGTAAACCTTCCGAATTTTATGAATACGCCCAATCTAAAAACATATCTTTTGCCGCTTCACGACAAGACTCGATAAACTATAAATCTGCCGAAAATAAATATATCAGAGGTGAATTTGATGCGGCGTACAAAGGTTTTTCAGATTACCTGAAACAGTTCCCTAAAGGGATGTTTACCCCCAATGCGTTGTTTTACAAGGCTGAATATGATTATGATAAAAATCGTATAGATGATGCTTTAGCTGGATATGAGGCATTAATTTCCAATTATTTAACAGAGAATAATGAAACAGCATTAAGAAAAGCGGGGCTTATTCAATTTAACAAAAAAAATAATCAAAAGGCGTTCAACCATTTTTCACAACTATTGGAAATTGCGTCTAATGAGAATAACCGGATTTTGGCAAACAACGGAGTGATGCGCGCCGGTTACGAATTACAGAAATATAACGAAGTTAAAAGAAGCGCCGAATATATCATTGCTGCCTCTCAGGCAGAGCGCGAAGTGAAGAACGACGCCTATTTGTATGCCGGTCGCGCCGCAATGAAACTGAACGACCTATCAGCCGCCAAAAAATATTTCACAGTTTTAGCAGAAACCCCTGTAAATGCAAACAGTACGGAAGCCGCTTATAATTTGGCATTGATTGAATTAAAACAAAACAACTTGCCCGAAGCGGAGAAGGCAATTTTGAAAATCATTAACGGAAAATATTTCGGCGAATACTGGATTGCTTCTACTTACATATTGTATGGCGACTGGTATGCCGCCAACGGCAAAACTTTTCAGGCGCGAAATACCTATCAAAGTATTATTGACAACTACGATGGGGAGGACTTGCGCAGGGTGGCACAGGAAAAATTAGAGCGGTTGGGTGAGTAGGTTATGTAAAACAGACTAAAAAAATGAATATCCAAAACTACCTTCCTATTCAGGATAAAACTGAAGCCTGTGCCGGTTTCGCTAAAAAGATTCGTGCGCATATCACAAACTACATTCTGGAAAACCGCTTGCAATCGTTGGTGTTGGGTATTTCCGGCGGCATTGACAGCGCTTTGTGTGCCGCTCTGCTCAAACCGGTGTGTGATGCCTGTAGGATCCCTCTCATTGGGCGCTCCATCACCATAGAAACCAACAAACCCGACGAAATAGAACGTTCTGTTAAAGTAGGCGAGAACTTTTGCCATAACTTTGAACATCTTGATATTACAAACACTTATTTTGAAAACAGGAAAAATCTGATTCATTTAGATGACTCTATGCTTTCAAAATTGCGTCAAGGTAATATGAAAGCGCGTATGCGGATGATATTGCTGTACGATCTGGCGCAACTCTATCGTGGGATTGTAATCTCTACCGACAATTTCACCGAATATCTCACCGGCTTCTGGACGTTGCACGGCGATGTGGGCGACTATGCTCCTATTATGCACCTTTGGAAAACAGAAGTGTATGCCCTTGCCCGATATTTACTCGCTGAATGTAACGAAAAACAAAAAGAGGCATTGCAATTGTGTATTGATGCCGTTCCGGTGGACGGTCTGGGTATCAGTTCTTCTGATTGTGAACAGTTAGGAGTTAAAGATTATTTTGAAGCAGACCAACTGTTTGTGCGATATTTTTCAGGAGAGAAAGCGTTAGAAGCACACCCCCTAATTCAACGCTACCATCAATCGCATTATAAAAGGAACAATCCTATAGTCATTAATAGAGAAAAATTGTTGTAGAAGTGAAGTATCAAAACTTTGAACTTTAAATCTTAAACTTTAAATTTTAAGTTTATTCATACCTCAAGGCTTCAATCGGTTTGATTTTCACGGCTTTTCTGGCGGGGAAATAGCCGGCTAAAACGCCTGCAATGATCAATACGACAGTAGAGGCGACGGCAATCCGCAAATCAACGGTTGGGTTAGTAAAGACTCTGAACTCAGTGTCGCTGCTTTCAGCAGCTTTGACCATCACAAAGTTAATAAGTTCCGTAATGCCGATGCCTGCAACCATACCCAAATAGCCAAACAAACCCGTGATGCAGAGCGCTTCAAGTACAATTTGACGCAGAATAACATTAGGTCTTGCCCCCAGCGCTTTTTGTATGCCGAACTCTTTGGTACGTTCCCGCACCGTAATGAGCATAATATTGCCCACCCCCACAATTCCTGCAATGAGAGTGCCAATACCTATGATCCAAACAAATATGGTAATTGCCTTAAAAATCTTCATAGTTTCCATATATTGTTCCAACGTATTCCAAATATGGATAGCGTTTCGGTCTTCCGGATTAAATTCGTGCCTTCTGCTCATTTGCAGGCGTAAATTTTCCTCAAAAGTTTGATTTGCTTCTATGGTTTCCAAACCGTTCACCGTGAAAGTAAACTCACTCAATTTTCCCGAAGGGTTGTAAATAGCACCCAATGTAGTGAACGGAACATAGAAATCGTTTGACCAGTATGCGCCTCTTACTTTATAAACGCCTACTACTGTGAAGGCTATTCCTCTACAAATAATCTGTTTTTCTAACGGGTCTTCTTTATCAAACAACACTAAAGCGTCTTTTTCGGCAATCACTCCCACTTTTCTCTTTTCTTTTATATCAATATCGTTGATAAATCTGCCGGAAATCACTTTAATATTATCAAATTGTTGAGATTTTGGCAGCACGGCATTAGCTGAGGCGTTTACCGTTTTATTTTTATAGGTAAGTGCGCCCCAGGTACTGTACGCAGGAATAATATCGGCAACTTCCGATAAACTATTCAAAAATGCCGAGTCGTTGGCATCAAAGAGCACCCTTTCCCACATTTTCTTCCCTGCCGTAGGTTTGCTGATATGTCCCGACATCATCGTTATCTTGTTGGTAGATTGAGATTCAAAATTGGCGGTAACCCCGTTTCTCAATCCATTCCCCGCACCTAACAAAATCATCAGCATAAATATTCCCCACGCAATAGAAAAACCTGTCAAAAAAGTTCTCAACTTATTTCGACTTAATGTAATCCCGATTTCTCTTAATAGCTCTATCATAATTTTGATTATCTAATCAATTACCCCATCCTTAATCCTGATTATCCTGTGTGTTGCGTCAGCCACGAACTGTTCGTGGGTAACCACAATGATGGTCATTCCGGTTTGGTTTACTTCTTTCAGAAGGTCAATCACTTCAAAAGAGGTTTGGCTGTCTAAAGCGCCGGTAGGCTCGTCGGCGAGAATAATTTTGGGTTCGTTGATGAGCGCTCTTGCTATTGCTACACGTTGTTTCTGCCCGCCGCTCAACTGATTGGGAAAATGATGAGACCAAGGCGCTAATCCTACCTTCTCCAAATATTCCATTGCCATTTTGTTTCTTTTTTTACGCGAAATATTTCTGTAAAAAAGCGGCAATGCCACATTTTCCAATGCAGTTTTGTAACTGATGAGATTAAAATTCTGAAAAACAAAGCCAATATATTTATTTCTAAAATCTGCGGCTTTAGTTTCCGATAAGTTTTTTATCAATGTATTATCTAAAAAATAATTGCCTTTATCGTAATTGTCTAATATTCCTAAAATGTTGAGTAATGTTGATTTACCTGATCCCGAAGCGCCCATAATGGAGATCATTTCACCGGCTTCTACTTTCATGGAGACTCCTTTTAGCACATGTAGCGGCGCCGCGCCAAAGTAAGTTTTGTGAACATTATTGAGTGTAATCATGTATAAAAATAATGGAGGACAAAAGTAGGTTTTTTATGATACAAATTCAAAATTTGCTACCCGTCCTAAATATAAAGAGGTAAAAAGATATTCATTGGGAGAGGTGGTCCCATTTAATAAGATGTTTGTATTAGGGGATCAAATTTTAGGATTGGATTATTTAGTATTTCATCAGAGAATGCAAAAAGCGGGATGGAAGATAAAACATTAACCCTGCTTAGGAACAAGCCGATAAAGATACAAGAAGGGAGTAAATGGTATGTAAAGTTTTATGTATTAGTGAGTTCCAATGATCAGAATACCTATCTTGCATCAACTTACCTGCCGGTGGCTTACGATACAACTATTTTTGGCACTTTACCGCTGAATAAAATAACCGTAACCATAGATAATAATTTCAATGTTGCAGAGTTTTTGCTTAAATAAAGAGCTTCTTTTGCCCTATTCCCCCACTTCCTTGCCTCTTACCTTTGCTCTGAATTTCACCATTTATGGCAGAATTAAAAAAGCAGGCAAAAAAATATAAAATCCTCTCAGAACTCCCCTAATATTGAAAAATATTTTGACCATATTGATAGTTGTACTTTTGACAGCCTGTAGTTTTAACAAAGATAAATAAAAATGATACATTAAAATTTCATGTAAATTTGCGGCGTAATTTTAAAACAAAAAGTTTATAATTAAACCAACATGGATTTTCAACAAGTTATTCTTCAAGGCATTCCGGCAGAACTTCCTGCGCTCAAACCGTACGACACAACGGTAAGTCATGCGCCGAGGCGCAAAGATATTTTATCGCAAGAGGAAAAAAGATTGGCATTGTGCAACGCATTGCGCTATTTTAAGCCGGAATGGCACGCCGTTTTGGCGCCCGAATTTGCTAAAGAACTGCACGATTACGGTAGAATTTATATGTATCGCTTTCGCCCCGATTACAAAATGTACGCCCGTCCCATAGAGGAGTATCCGGCAAAAACCAAACAGGCTGCCGCCATTATGTTGATGATTCAGAACAATCTGGATTACGCAGTGGCACAACATCCCCACGAGTTGATTACCTACGGTGGAAATGGCGCTGTGTTCCAAAATTGGGCGCAATATCTGCTCACCATGCAATATTTGGCAACGATGACCGAAGAACAAACGCTGGTACTCTACTCCGGGCATCCGTTGGGATTGTTCCCTTCTCACAAAGAAGCGCCGCGGGTAGTGGTTACAAACGGAATGGTAATTCCTAATTACTCAAAACCGGACGATTGGGAACGTTTCAACGCACTTGGCGTATCGCAATACGGACAGATGACTGCCGGCTCTTACATGTATATCGGTCCGCAGGGGATTGTGCACGGCACTACGATTACCGTATTGAATGCCGGCAGGAAATTGCAGGGCGAGATTGCCGGAAAACTGTTCATTACCGCCGGACTGGGCGGTATGTCTGGGGCGCAGCCTAAAGCCGGAAATATTGCCGGCGTAGTATCCATTACTGCCGAAGTAAACCCCACCGCTACCCGCAAACGCTACGAACAGGGCTGGGTGGACGAAGTGTATGACAATTTAGATGAACTGTTTGTTAATGTGAAAGACGCCCAAACTCAAAAAATAGCACGTTCGTTTGCCTATAACGGAAATATTGTGGATTTATGGGAGTATTGTGTAAAACACGATATTAGCGTGGATTTGGGTTCCGACCAAACTTCTCTGCATAATCCCTGGTCAGGAGGTTATTATCCGGTGGGATACTCCTTTGAAGAATCGAACAGAATGATGGCGAAGGAGCCCGAAAAATTTCGTACTGCCGTGCAGGAATCGCTGCGTCGCCATGTAACTGCGGTAAACAGACTGGCTGGGAAGGGAATGTACTTTTTCGATTACGGCAATGCGTTTTTGTTAGAGGCAAGCCGTGCGGGCGCAGATATTTTGAAACCGAACGGCAAATTCAAATACCCCTCTTACGTGCAGGACATTATGGGACCAATGTGTTTCGACTACGGATTTGGACCGTTCCGCTGGGTATGTACTTCAGGAAAACCGGAAGATTTGGATATGACCGACAAGATCGCGATGGAGGTGTTGCAAAAAATGAGTGAAACTTCTCCGCAAGAGATTTGCCAACAGATGCGCGACAACATTACGTGGATTAAAGGGGCAAAGGAGAACAGGTTGGTAGTGGGTTCTCAAGCCCGCATTCTGTATGCCGATGCAGAGGGTCGTATTAAAATTGCCACCGCCTTTAACCAAGCCATTAAAGAAGGTAAAATCAGTGCACCAATAGTGCTGGGACGCGACCACCACGATGTTTCCGGCACAGACTCTCCTTTCAGAGAAACATCCAACATTTACGACGGCTCAGCATTTACCGCCGATATGGCAATTCATAACGTCATTGGGGATTCGTTTCGCGGCGCCACGTGGGTATCTATTCACAACGGCGGAGGCGTGGGCTGGGGCGAAGTGATTAACGGAGGCTTCGGCATGGTGTTAGACGGCTCGGAAGACTCGGAAAGAAGACTGAAAAACATGCTCTTCTGGGACGTAAACAACGGCATCTCACGCCGCGCATGGGCTCGCAACCCAGAAGCCATATTCGCCATTAAACGTGCTATGAACGAAAACCGAAACTTAAAGGTAACATTACCCAATTTCGCAGATAAGAAATTGATTGATGAAATAAGTATGAAATATGAACTTTAGTCATTAGTTTATGTTTTATATTTAATACATTCGCATCTCGTTTGCAAAACATAAAAATTAAAACGTAATTAATTAATTTTAAAATATTTGTAATAATGAAAAAACATTTACTTTGGGTGCTTGGCGCACTTATTTTTACCACTTTTTCCTGTTCTATGAAAAAAACAGAATTAACATCAGGCATTGATTTTGCCAATTTAGACACTACAGTAAGTCCTGCTATTGACTTTTACCGCTACGCTTGTGGTGGTTGGATGGATAACCATCCGCTTACCGGAGAGTATTCCCGCTACGGCAGTTTCGACAAATTAGCCGAAGATAACAGAGAGCAACTGAAAGATTTAATTACCACAATTGCTGCCGAAAATTATGAGAAAAATTCTATCAAACAAAAAATAGGCGATCTCTATAATTTGGGAATGAATACGGAAATTATTGAACAACAAGGCGCCGAACCGCTTCAAAAAGAGTTAGAAACTATTATCAATATCAGCTCCAAGAATCAACTTCCTGAAATTGTAGCAGAAATACAACTCACCGGAGGCGGCCTGTTTTTTAACATTTTCGGTGATGCAGACCCAAAAAACAGCAGTATGAATATGGCTTGGATTTGGCAAACAGGACTGGGAATCGGAGACAGAGATTACTATTTGAAGGCTTCTGCAAAGCCTGTCCGCGATGCCTATCTTGCTTTAATGGAAAAAATGTTCGCACTCTCCGGATATGCTGAAATGATTGGATTTCAAGGTAAAGAAAAAATATTGGCTCAGGATGTATTGACCCTGGAAACCGAAATGGCAAAAATATTTATGCCCAAAGAGGAACAACGTAATCCCCATAAAACTTATAACCCTAAAACAATAACAGAATTTCAAGCATTAATTCCTAATTTCTCCATTGAAAAATATTTAACAATTCTACAATTAAACAATTTGGAAAAGGTAAATGTCGCCCAACCGAATTATTTGACAGGATTAAACGACATTCTTTATAATACTAATTTAGAAATAATTAAAACTTATTTGGCGTGGAATGTCATAAACCATGCCGCTTCTTTTTTAAGCGAAGATTTTGTAAATACCGGTTTTGACTTTTACGGTAAAACATTATCGGGAAAAGAGGAAAACCAGCCACGCTGGAAACGTGTAGTAAGTGTGGTGGATGGCTCGCTCGGCGAAGCAGTAGGACAAATGTACGTGGAAAAATATTTTCCCGCTGAGGCAAAAGAACGGATGTTGCATTTGGTTAAAAATCTTCGTCTGGCTATGCAAGACAGATTTGAAAAATTAACGTGGATGGCTGATGAAACAAAAGCAAAAGCAATTGATAAACTGAATGCGATGATTGTAAAAATTGGATATCCGGACACTTGGAGAGATTATTCTGCTTTGGAAATTGATCCTTCGTTGAGTTATTATGCTAATGTAATGCGTGCCGAACGTTTTGAAAGCGAATACCAATTAAGTAAAATCGGCAAGCCGGTTGACCCGATGCTTTGGCTGATGACTCCGCAAACCGTAAACGCCTATTACAACCCAAGCACTAACGAAATTTGCTTCCCTGCAGGCATTCTACAACCTCCGTTTTTCGATATGAAAGCAGACGACGCTGTTAATTACGGCGCTATTGGTGTTGTTATCGGACACGAAATGACACACGGGTTCGACGATCAGGGAAGAAACTACGATAAAACAGGAAACTTGAATAATTGGTGGACTGACGAAGATGCTATCAATTTTGAAGAGCGTTCTCAAAAATTAGTAACTCATTATAACCAAATTGAAGTGCTGCCCGGCATATTTGCCAACGGCGAATTTACGCTGGGTGAAAATATTGCCGACAACGGCGGGTTAAATATCTCTTACGAAGCGTTACAAAAGGCAAAACAGGAAAAACTTATTCAGGGCGTAATGGATGGGTTTACGCCGGAACAACGCTTTTTCATAGCCTACGCCAATGTTTGGGCAGGCAATATCCGCGATGCAGAGATTGTGCGCAGAACTACGGAAGACCCGCACTCTTTGGGCAAGTGGCGTGTAAACGGCGCACTTCCGCATTGCGAACAATTCCTTGAAGCCTTCAACGTAAAAGAGGGAGACCCTATGTGGTTGGCTCCGGAGAAACGGGCAAAGATTTGGTAAGAGGATAGAGTCCCACCAACTTATCAATATCACCGGCGCCCATTGTGAGCAGAATCTCAGGCTTGTTGTTTTGCAAATAGGATATTAACTCCTCTTTCGCCAAGAGTTTTTTGTTTTTATTTTTAATAAATGACAATAAATAATGGGAAGTAATCCCCTCAATAGGTTTCTCTCTCGCAGGATAGATGTCTAACAGAATAACCTCATCTAAAATTTCCAGCGCCTCTGCAAACTCCTGCGCAAAATCTCTCGTTCTGGAGTATAGATGAGGCTGAAAGACGCCGGTAAGTTTTTTAGTAGGATAACTTTTTTTCACCGCCTCCAAAAATGCTTTAATCTCTGCCGGATGGTGCGCGTAGTCGTCAATATACACAAAATCATCGCGTTGAACACGAATATCAAAACGCCGTTTCACTCCGGCAAATGCTGATATTTTTTCTTTAAATGTTTCTAATATTTGATTAATCCCTGTTTTTTCGTTTTTCCATAATAAAAATTCAAAACTTGCAACAAAGGCGGCTGTCGCGTTCAGGGCGTTGTGTCTGCCGGAAATGTTAAGGATTAGATGATTAGATGATTTGGTGATTTGATGATTGATGGTTAAATCAAAAGTTGTTTTTGTTGGAAAATATTGAATATTTGAAATTTGATAATCTGCCTTATCGGAAAAACCATACGTAACTTTGTTAGAATGTGCTATTTGATTGGCTATTTCATCATAAATAACCAAAACGCCATCAGGTTGTATTTGGTTGGCAAAGAGTTGAAAAGATTCTTTCAACTTTTTATGGTCTCCATAAATATCCAAATGGTCGGCATCAACGGAAGTGATAATGGCAACTTGCGGGTACAGGGTTAAAAATGACCGGTCAAACTCATCGGCTTCTACTACCACTGTATCAAAGTTTGGTTCACAAACAAAATTGCTACCGAGATTTTTAGAGATTCCACCGATAAAGGCTAATAAAGAGACCGGAAGACCACTCACCACACACCGCTCACCGCCCATCAAAAGTTGCGCGAGCATTGCGGTAGTGGTTGTTTTGCCGTGCGTCCCCGCAACTGCAATGGTAGGATAGTTTTTGCAAATCATACCCAAAACTTCGGAACGTTTTAACAAAGGGATATTATTTTCGATAAAATACTGATATTCTTTGTGCTCTTTTGGAATTGCCGGAGTGAAAACCACTAAGTCTATTAGTGACGGTATTTGGTTGGTATCTTCCTCAAAGTGAATATGTGCGCCTTCTGCTATGAGTTGCCCGGTAATTTCTGAGGGAGTAAGGTCGTATCCATACACTTTTTTACCGTGCAGCAGAAAAAAGCGGGCTAAGGCGCTCATCCCTATGCCGCCGATACCGAGAAAGTAAATCGTGTTAATTTTATCTAATGTCATGTTCTACAATTAATTTTGCAGCGTTATCGGAAGCGCCGGCATCTCCCAGAATATGTTTGAGTTGCTGATAGTCACTTTTTATCTCTTCAATAATCTGATTATCAGAAACAATCTTCACAAATTCTTCTTTTACTCTTTTCAAATTATATTCATACTGTATCAATTCCATTACGGCAGGTTTATCTAAAATAAGATTCACTAATGAGATGTATTTCAAATGTTTACCTACAACTGCTCGTGCGATGAGGTAAGAGATAAAACTGCCTTTATAACACACTACCTGCGGAACGTTCCACAGAGCAGTTTCCAACGTTGCCGTACCGGAAGTTACAATAGCAGCCTTCGCGTGATGCAACAACGAGTATGTATCTCCTTCTACAAGAGTTATCTGTTTATCCTTAATATGAGATTGATACAATGCAAGCGGCTGCCCTTTTACTTTCGACATTACAAATTGATATTCAGGAAAATGTTCTGCCATTTGTACCATTACAGGTAACATTCTTTGGAGTTCCTGTCTTCGACTACCGGGCAAAAGAGCAATCACAGGGCGGTCGTCCAAATTGTAATTTGTCTTAAAGGTTTGCCAATCATCTTTTTCTATTTCATCATTAACCACATCCAACAAGGGGTGTCCTACATAATGGGCTTTGTAGTTGTATTTTGCGTAGAAATCTTTTTCAAAGGGCAAAATGGTAATCATAGTATCTACATCGCGAATAATTTTATAAACGCGCTTTTTCTTCCACGCCCAAATTTGAGGAGAAACATAATATACTACTCTAATATTCTGTTCTTTGGCAAATTCGGCGATACGCAAATTAAAACCGGGGTAATCTATTAAAATCATCACATCGGGTTCATAGAGCAAAATATCCACTTTACAAACGGCAATATTATTGAGAATGGTACGCAGGTTTTTAGCGACTTCCCAAAATCCCATAAAAGCGAGTTCATTATAATGTTTAATAATCTCACCGCCCTGTGCTTCCATTAAGTCGCCGCCCCAACAGCGAAAATCGGATTCAACATCCTGTTTTTTAATAGATTTTATCAAGTATGCCCCCAGCAAATCGCCCGAAGCTTCCCCTGCAATAATGTAATATTTCATTTTGGAAATTAAGTTTGCGAAAATATAATTTTTAAAAAATGGTCAAATCAGCAATGAAAAAAGAATTAACCGTTTTATTCGGATATGTGTATATTTTAAAATTTCGTGTTTATTTGCATCGCAAAATTTTAAAATAAATCTATGTTAAAATCAGAAGAAATAAAAGCATTATTTGCACAATTTGAAATTGCCGCCGCCGAAATTGCAGGCGTTGAATGTTGGAGCGCAAGAGAATTATAAACGCTTTTGGGCTATACACAATGGCGTAACTTTGTGAATACCATTGATAAAGAAAAAGACGCCTGTCAAAATACAGGCGAGAACGTACAATACCATTTTGCTGACGTCAGCAAAATGGTCGAAATTGGTTCTGGTGCGAAAAAATCTGTAAATGAGATACTTCTCACGCGATATGCCTGCTACTTGATTGCTCAAAATGGCGACAGTCGTAAGGAACAGATAGCGTTTGCACAGAATTATTTTGCCGTGCAAACGCGCTGTGCCGAAATTATTGAACAGCGTATTTTGGAAACCGAAAGAGTTGAAGCGCGAACAAAACTGCGCGAAACAGAAAAACATCTTTCAGGGGTACTCTACGAGCGAGGCGTTGATGACAAAGGATTTGCGATAATTCGTTCAAAAGGCGACAAGGTGCTTTTTAATCTTGATACGGCACAACTGAAACGCAAAATGGGCGTTCCTCAAAACCGCCCCGTTGCGCAACTCCGCATTTCAAGTCATTTTTTTTGTTCCTTTTTTTTGCAAAGGTATCACTTTAACCGTTGGCTCAAAAATTGGTGAGCATTACAGTATTTCACAACAAATACGCATTAAGATATTATATTTTGTGTAGAAAATTAGAAAAAAAATGATATTATAACTCTTTTATAATACAATATCATTTGTAAAATATTATAAAATGAAATTCTAATATCAATTTTTACTCTTAATTAGAGTATTTTTACTCTAATTTGTAGAATATTTTTTCAAAATATAAATTTTTCTGTTACCATATACGTTAATAATTATCTGAGTGTGAAAACGAAACGTATTTTTTAATAATTTTGGACTGCAAAAAAACAATATGAATTTTGTCAAATTTTTAATACTAATCGTTTAATTATTAAATAAATATATTATGGAACAGACTGCTTGGTATGATGCTTTTATGGAAATAGTGAATAAAAAATATCCAAAAAGTACACAATTAATAAAGGTTTTAACAAAATTGCTCTCTCTTGAGCGGGAAGCTATATATAGGAGATTACGTAGAGAAGTTAATTTTTCTGCTCACGAGATTGTAACTATTGCCTCCGCATGGAACATATCTTTAGATGAAATTTCAGGAATTAATGTCGGTAGAATTGCTTTTCAAATGAAAGCTATAAACTATATTGAACCTTCTGAGGAGGAAGCCAATTTTCTACACAATATTATTCAATCTATTGACTATCTAAAACATTTTCCTTCAACGGAATTTATGGACATCTGCAATGTATTTCCACGCCAATTGCTTGCAGGCTATGAATACCTGAATAAATTTTATCTGTTTAAATGGGCGTATCAATACGGTAATGAAAAAGAGGTAGCCCCTTTCTCACAAGTTAATATTTCTGAAGAAAAATTAAATATTACAAAAGAATATTACAAGGCAATAAAACAGGTACCGAATACAAGTTTCATATTCGATTGCAGAATATTTGATTATCTGGTAAACGATATAAAGTACTTTTGCTCAATATTGTTAATTACGGAAGAAGAAAAAGAACTGATTAAGAAAGATATACTGTCCTTAATAGACTATCTGCTTGACGTAGCCAACAAAGGTTGTTACCCCGAAACACAAAACAAGGTAAATCTATTCATTTCTCAATTAAAGATAGATACAGGTTATAGCTATACTTATACTCCTGAAGTAAATATTTGTTATATTCACGTATTTGAAAAATTTGAAATATATTCTTACCATTCGGAAATGGTATCAAATTTTATTTCGTGGATGCAACTCAAAAAAAGAACCTCTATTCAAATTTCAGAAGTAGATGAAAAGAGTAGAATTGAATTTTTTATGAAACAAAAAAGACTTGTGAAAAGTTTATGAGAATATCAATGAAACAATAAATAAAATCTTTTAATTATGGAAGAAAAAACATGGTATGACATTTTTATTGACCTTCTTCACGAAAAGTTTCCTAAGAATGCGCAATTAACACAGGAAATGATGACTTTGCTGTGCCTCGAACGCGAAGCCACGTATAGAAGGTTAAGAAAAGATGTTTCATTTACTGCAGTTGAAGTTATAAAATTAGCAACTGCGTGGAACATCTCTTTAGATGAAATTCTCGGCGTCTATTCCGGACAAGTACCTTTCCAAATGTTTCCGTACAATCATCTTAACCCATCAATTGCAGATATCGATAACTTTCAACAAAGCGTCAGGGCGCTCGACCACCTTCGCACCGCTATTAACTCGGAGTATATGGAAGTTTGCAACAGATTTCCAAGACCGCTGTACATTGACTTTATAAACATATATCGCTTTAATGTATTCAGCTGGGCATATCAATATACTAATAATGAAGAATTTAAAAAATTATTTTCTAAAATTGTTATTCCCTATAATTCGTATGTGGAATTAGAACGTTATAAAAAGAATATTGTTCACGTGAAAAACACTAATTTTATTTTTGATGAACTGATTTTTGATTATTTTGTAAATAATGTCAGATATTTTCACGAGGTTATGGCAATTACAGATGAGGAAAAAGAACTCATTAAGAAAGAGTTGTATTCTTTATTGGATTATATGATGGAAATTGCAAAAAAAGGACGTTATCCTGAAACGTTTAATAAAGTAAGTATGTACATCTCGCAATTGAATATTGATACCAATTACAGTTATTATTATACGGACAAACTGAAACTGTGCCGTATTCACGCATTCGGTACATTTGACATTACATCGCGCGATGCAGAGATGGTTGCTAATTTCAAAACGTGGATGAATTTAAAGAAGAGGTCGGCTATCCAAATCTCTGAAGTGAACGAAAAGAAAAGAGTTGAGTTTTTTGCTGCCCAAAGAAAGATTATAGACAGTTTGTAATAGTTCCCTCAACAATCCACATTTACCACTAACCTAACCTGCTTATATTTGGAGTGGGTTTGAAATTGTGTAATGATATGCTGCAAAGTTTCTTTTTTCTTTTCTAAAGAAGAATTTTTGGCAAACTTAATCCAAATCTCTTTTAAATATTGATTTTGTAAACGCACGATGAGTGGAAATTCAGGTCCCAGTACTTGTTTGGGAAATCTTTTTTGCAATTCTGCCGCTACCTCTGCCGCCGCCTGATTCACTAATTCCAAATTATTATGTTTCAGTGTGATTTTTATTAAACGAAACACCGGCGGATAGCGATATTTTGTCCGTTCTTCTATTTGGTTTTCGTACATTGCACAGTAATTATTGCCAAGCACATACTTTAACGCAGGGTGCCACGGCTGGTAAGTTTGTATAATGACCTTACCGGGTACCTCTTTTCTGCCCGCGCGCCCACTCACTTGCGCCATCACCTGAAACGCCCGCTCAAATGCCCTGAAATCCGGAAACGTAAGCAGATTGTCTGCCTCCAGAATACCTACCACACTTACTCTGTCAAAATCCAATCCCTTGGTTACCATCTGCGTACCTACCAGAATATCGGTACGCTGTTTTTCAAAATCGGAGATGATTTTTTGATACGATGTCTTTGAACGGGTAGTATCTAAATCCATTCTCGCAATTTTGGTATCCGGAAAAAGTTGCGATAAGGTCTCTTCAATCTTTTCAGTGCCAAATCCTTTCATCTCAATATCTAAACTTTGGCAGTGCGGGCAGTGGGTCGGCACAGCAATAGCATAGCCACAGTAATGACACTTTAACAGATTCGATTTTTTATGATAAGTTAAAGTAACATCGCAATGAATGCAGGTGGGCATAGATTGGCAAGTGTTGCAATAAAGGCGCACGGCATAACCTCTTCTATTCTGAAACAGAATTACCTGCTCTTTTCTTTCTAATGCAGCCGCTATGTTGTCAATTAAAAAATGGGAGAGATGACCCTCCATTTTTTTCTGTCTTCGCGCTTCGGGAACATTTTCAATCCAAATTTCGGGCAGTTGGCTTTCTGCATAACGTTCAAACAGTTCCACCAAGCCGTATTTGCCCTGTTTCACATTGTAATAAGTTTCCAACGAAGGGGTTGCTGTTCCCAGCAAGACGGGTGCATTGTGTAATTTTCCAAGTACTACTGCAGCGTCTCTGGCGTGGTAGCGCGGCGCAGGGTCTTGCTGTTTATACGAAGCATCGTGTTCTTCGTCTACAATGATAAGCCCCAGATTTTGATAAGGTAAAAGGAGGGCAGAACGAGCCCCGAGAATTAGCGAGTACTTTTGGTCTGATTCTTCACCATGTTGTAATACTCTATTCCAAATCTCTACCCGTTCAAACTCATTAAAACGCGAATGATACACTCCTACCTTACTTCCAAAATATTTCTGTAAACGATTCACAATTTGAGAAGTAAGCGCAATCTCCGGTAACAGATACAACACTTGTTTGCCTTGCGCCAATACCTCATCAATCATCTTCATATAGATTTCCGTTTTTCCGCTACCGGTAATGCCGTGCAGCAAAGCCACAGAAAATTGCTGAAAAACTCCCTTTATTTGCCGGAAACATTTCTGTTGCGCTTCCGACAAACAGATCTCACTAATATCGTTCATTGAAGATACATCGGACAAACGACTGCTTTGTATCTCTTTTTGCATCAATATATTATTATTAATTAGCGTTTGCAGTGAGGAGGGTGAGCATTCCGATTTTTTTAGTAGTTCTGCTCTTTTTACTCTGTTTTCGTCTCTTTTCAGCATTAAAAACGCCAATAAAAGTTGCGATTGTTTTTCTGTTTTTTTTGAGACGCTTAACCTGTCTAACAGTTCAAAAAGTGCAGGTTCATCGTTCAAATAATCTTCATGTAAAAAGATGTAAGTATCCTTTTTCTCGCGGTACGGATTTTTAATCTCTTCGGTAGTAAGGATTACATTTTTCTCTACCAACGACTTGATAACGGGGAAAATCTTTTGAATTCCCACAATTTTCTGCATTTCGGCAACGGTAACGTGTTGTCGGTAAGAGAGCGTTTCCGCAATTTTCAATTCCCGTTCGGTGAGCGTTGAAATATCGCCGTCAAAATCGGGATGAAGCATTATCAGCGTTTCGCCCGCCAACTTCAGTCCGGAGGGCATTGCTGCCGCCATTACTTCGCCGTTGTGACACAGATAGTAGTGCGCGAGCCATTTCCAAAGTTCAAGTTGTTTCTCCGTAACAACCGGCGCTGCATCAATAATGTCAATGATATATTTCACATTCAAAAACGAAGGAACATTCGTGTGCACCTCCATTACTAGACCGGCATAGAGTTTATTTTTCCCAAACGGCACCACCACTCGTGCACCCACTTTTATCTGTTCATTCAAATCGTGTGGCACGCGATAAGTAAAAGTAGCAGGGAGGGGTAGCGGAAGCAAAATATTGGCGAAGCTGGTGAGCATGAGTTATTTTTGAATCGGGGCAAAAATATGGAAAAAAGGGAAAATAATTATTTGTTATTTTCAATCTTTATACTATTCAAATATGAATAGAAAAAAATTATATGTTTGCAGCGTAAAAAAATGATGATGATACTTTATCACGGTACCAATATAAGATTTGATATACCAAAAATTATACACCCTAATAGAGCGCTTGATTTTGGAGCAGGGTTTTATACCACAACTGATATTTCTCAAGCTAAAGTATGGGCAAAGGTAGTGATAAGGCGTGCCGAAAAAGGCATCCCACTGCTGAATATCTATGAGTTTGATGAAAAATTTTTGTCGCAACTTAAAATAAAACATTTTGAAACACCCAATAAAGAGTGGTTGGATTTTGTTTGTGAACACCGATTAGAGATTTACTTTGAAGATGATTATGACTTGATTATAGGCGCAGTTGCCAATGACAATACGATGCCTGTTTTACAAGCGTATATTGATTCAATTAAAACTAATGAAAATGACAGAGATTTCTTTGCACAGGTTGCTTTAAGACAACTTCGTGACAATAAGCTTACAGATCAAGTCGTTTTCAAAACAGAAAGATCTTTGCAACAACTTAAATGCGTGGAGGTAATTGAACTATGAAATGGACAAAAAGTGATTATTTATTTTTCTTTGACCGTTGGGTTATTCCAATGATTGCTGAAGAATATCAACTTGATGAAGAAACTGCATTTAGACAATTTATTAATTCTCAGACCTATAATTTATTGTCTGACGATACTACTAAATTATTTCGCGAATCACCTTTGTTTATCTTCGATATGTTTAAAGCAGAATGCGAAACAGGAGACCCTAGAAATTCTTCATACATTAAAGATTATGAATAGAAAAAAATTATCAAGTGAAATCTCATTTTTCATCTATTTAATGGAAAAATATTCTGAATACAAAGGCACAAACACAACAATCAATTTGAAACTGTTTGATCAAATGAATTTGACAGAATACATTAAACAAATGTATCCGATGTATCATACTGAAAGGCTTGAAAATGCGTTTTCTGATATAGATAAAAAGATAGCAGCAATCTAACCGCTTATTTCTGAATACTATCCACCGGATTGGCGTTTGTGCCACCGTTAAATCGATGTAATTGATAATGGCAAAAAGCAAAATCAATAAACTTACCGAACCCAAAATCAACAGGAATGTTTTATTGCCCTGATTAAAACTATCTACCTGAATCTCAGAAAAATAAACCTCTTTCAAAGGAGTTAAAAGAAGTTTTTGCCAGTGTCCCCCTTGATAAACCCAATAAAATTCTTTAAAATAATCAAGCATTTCGGGTATGCGCGCCTGAATATCCGTACCCTCTTTGGTAAGAATGAACATGACGCTGTTACCTGCATTGCCCAAATTGGGGTCTGCCATACTGGGATTAAAATGTACAATTTGCTCCATTCTAATTAAAACATCGCTATTTGGGAAAAGCGACCTTTCAATATTTTTTTAAACTCCGGTAATTTGTACTTCCAAGTCGTTTAGACTTAAAGACTTACCTATCGGATCAAAATCAAACAGTTCAAAGAAATTGGCATCAGCGCAAACACAAATGGTTTCAATTTCGGGATATTTGTCTATAATATGGTCTTTCAATTTATAGGAACAACCGTAAACCTGTTCACTGCCAAGTACATAAATTCTGTTCGCCTTTGCATGGTAATTATCGGTAGCGAGTTCGTTTTTGGTATAATTTGAAACGAGGATAACAAAGATTAATGAAACGATTAATCCGAAGAGGCAAATGAAACTGTAGGTTTTGTTTCTGCTCCAGAAAACGAAAGAGGATTTTATTTGAATAATAATTTTTTTAGAGTGTGAATAATTAGAACACTGATAACTCTGATTGAGCAGATATTCTCTGATTATATATAAAAGTAGTTACGCATTTACATATTATTCCGTTAGGGATGCGTTTTTGGATAGTTTTTGTTTGTAAATTATTCCAATTCTAATACCAAAATACATCGGATTGGTTCTGAAATCTGCATAATCAGAAGAAGTCGTTTCAAAGTTTTCTTTAGTAAACATTAATCCATCAATACCTTTCATATCGGTAAGAATATAATTTGCTCTAAGTCCAATATTTATTAATAAGTAGTCTGTAACAGGAATATTGCCGCCAACACCCATTAGGAGTCCGAATCCTGATTTATTGAAAGTATTTGTTACATCAACGTTTTTCAAATCAATACAATCAATAGGACTATATCCGGACACTAAATTAGCGTATTCTCCTTTGCTATAATCGAGGTCATCGTTATCATAGTCACGATTGTAAGTAACTTTATTTCTGAAGTGGAAAATCATACCGGCTTCAAAATAGACTTCTTTTCCAACTTGAAATATCAATGGCAAATCAAAATATTTGTAATTAATACTTGATTCGTAGTGATTAATTTCTTTCTTTTCTGTTTGCCAAGTCATTGGGATATTACCCATATATTTCATGTTCATCATACCCCAATTAAAACCTAATTCGATTCCAAATAACGGAATGGGATGAAAATTGATAAAGGGTCCAAAATACTCGCCGAAAGTTGTACTTCGTGGGTCCTGACAGGGACCATCTGCTGTTACTTGCTTATTTAATAGCCAGTTCCAATTGCCTGTAATTTGCATACCTAATCTCAAATCCATTTGCGAAAATGACATCATAGAGATGCCAATAAATACTAATAATAAAGTTACTCTTTTCATTTTAAATTTTTTTTGCAAATAAACACGATTTTTTTGAATTACGTACAGATGGTAAAAATGTTTGCTTATATTACGAGTTAATCATCTCTAAATGACAAAACAGCAGTTTATCATCTTTTTGTTCCCGAAGATGTAACCCGTTGCCTTCGCAACTGTAAGAGACCTTGATAATTTCTTTACGGAGCCTTTTAGCGCATATACTGCGGGAGGCATACCATATAATATGCTTCCTTCAGGATAACGAGAATGAGACAAAGGTACATCAGCATAAGAATCGCAAGCAGGTTTACATCCGGAAAAGATACCTGTAAAATCGAATAACAGCAAAATTATCTTATCGAAAAATTTAATAACGTTTTTTTTTCATTATGTTAAAACATTTTAGCGTGCGAATGATTAATGCAAATGTACCTGTTCTACCTGTATTACTTCTTTAGTTACCACATCTAATAGATAAGCCACCACGCTACAATTTTTAATTTCTACTGGAATTTGTCCGTAGGGGAAGGAGTTTCCGTAAGATATCTTAAATGTAGTGGAATATTTTGACTGCGCATTTACTATACCGTCCGAGGTAAGTTTTGTACCATAGTGTCCTTTAAAACCGGTTCGAAGGACGTGGTTATGAGGATACTCTAAAATATAATCGTTGCCATCCACCTGCCCCGAAATGATATTGTCTTGTTGCAAAATCAAACAAAGTTGCACGGGATTTGGCAACTCTTTGATGATGGTTACCGCAGCAGTAACTTCAATCTCCTGCTTCACCTCATTGGCTGTACAGTGCAATTGGATTCCCGCTCTGACATTGTTTCTATCAATGGCTGCAATGGTACTGCGCCATTTGTTACGGTCAAATCCCCATCCGTCGGCGGTATTTTTTGTACGATTAATGGTGGCTTTAGGCAGTCCTACTATTCCAAAATCTTTGCAAAGTTGGTCGCCCATTGGGGTTTTATAGTTATTGTTGAAATAGAGCGAGGCATCCGGATTGGCAAGTTCTGAACAATGAATGGCAGTAGCAATAATGGTAGAGTCTGCATCCATAATTGCTTTTAATTCACGTGCACCGGCAGGGCAATAGAGGCATTTATGACCGGTATATTCTTCCACATAGATTTTTTGGGTTACCGTTTTTGCATATTCCGGATTCCAAGGGGTTACCTCTACCGGATTAATGATGTTGAACACCTCTTTGGTGGTATCAATTTTGTTACAGGCAAAGAGGAGGATTGATAATGTGGTTAATAATAAGGGTAATTTTTTCATATTGTTTGTGGTTTTTATTAAGTTAATATTTACTCCGTGTAACTCTGTGCACCCTGTGTCTCTGTGCTAAATTGCAGCACAGAGACACAGAGGACACAGATTAAAATGTCGTTGTTACCGATAATCCCACGCCATAGGAGGCGGGGACGGTTCGGCAGACGCCGCCCACGCAGAGGATTCCCGCACGGGTTTTGCCGAAGTTGAGCGCAATGCGCGTGGTATTATACACAAAAGCCACCGCCGCATTAGGATAATGCACTTTCTTCTCATTTCCAAAATGCCACTGGTCGCTTACGGTAATAAACCAGCGGGGCGAAATGGAATACTCTAACAATGCAAAAAGCCAACTACCCTTATCTTTTTCTTCCAAATCTTTATTCTTTGCAACAATCAAATATTGATTTTCCAGCCTAATCGCGTGAATGTCATTTATTTTGTAAGTTAATTCAAAACCGACATGGTTTCCGTTAAGCATGCCGTGTTTTCCCTGCAATTCCATATTATAATTAATGTAGTTATACATAATCATTAACTTCCAATGCTTGTCAAATCGGCGGGTAATATCCAGTCCTATATCCTGATAGAGTAAACGTTTTCCAAATCCGAAGAACTTTGAGGAATAGCCCTCTGTGCCGGTTACGGTTCCAATCGTATCCGAAAGTGGCGCAAACGATTTTTGCAAATCGTGGAAACGGGCATAATTTACGGTAATATCGGTGCCGTATTTTCCGCCTATTTTGGTTTTTTTAGGAATTTTGTAATTCACTTGCGCCTGAGCGCCTATCTGTCCGTTGGGTTGGCTGGCATAACTGTAATTTCCCAACAACTGATAGGAATATTGGCGATTGATTGCCGGTATGTAGTTTACCGTTAGCGCTGCGTAAGCGGGAGCGGCATCTCGTTGCGAGCGAAAATCCATATTGTCGGCACGCAAAAAAGATGCCGAAACGCCCAAGCCTTTCATAGAGTAGGAAGCCGATACTAACAATGCCTCTCCTTTTTTATATATGTACTCATTAGAAAGATTGGGGTCGTTCACTTTTGAGGCGTACTCGCCTTCCAAGCGAAAACCCTTAATTCCAAAGTTTAGTCTGGTTGCCCATGAGGCTACGTTTTGCGGAATATTGCCTGCGGAAATAATCCCTTGACATCTAAAAACGTTGGGGTTGTCGGTGGGCGTAAGGGCAAGTTCACCATACTGTTCTACCACATAATCGTAATAGCGCCGATATTGACTTGAGTCAATATATATGTTAAACTGTTTATCTTCCGCTTTGTTAAATCTACTCACAAAACTTCCGCCCACCGATAATGTAACGCCTTTATCCGAAAGTTTTTGAAACATATCGGCAAAAGCCAACTCGGCGTCAAGTCCACGCACATTGTCATTTCGTTTTGTGTAATCGAAATTAAAGTTGTGGCGTTCAATGCCCCAAACACCTTTGAGTTGAATGCCTTTATAAGGGGTAACTTTCACTCTGCCGCCCAGCAGACTGTTGTCAATGCCGAGATTTCTATCTTCATACGCCCGCAGGGTTAAGCCTTGCCCAAACTGCTCGTAAAAATATCCGCCTGTAACCTGAACAAAACTATTTTTATAATCGGCAAAAAAGTTAGTAATTCCCTGACCTTGATAGCCTAAATCCTGAAAATCAATCAAAGGGAAGAGATAGAACTCATATCTTGCGCCTGCGGAGAAGTCGCCGTTGGTATAATTGAGGTTGAGCCATGCGTTGCCGCGCACCTTCGAGTCCACCGCTTTTGCATCAATAAGAGAATCAGGAATATAATACATACCGTTGAAAGAGAAATCGCCGCTGATAGTTCCGGAGCCTACTTTCGTCTGGGCGAAAACTGAAATTTCGATTAACATTAATAATAAGAGTGCTATTTTTTTCATTTTAGAAAAGTTAAGGTTTATACTCTGTGTTTCTCTGCGTTCTCTGTGTCTCTGTGCTATCATTCAACACAGAGACACGGAAGACACAGAGATTCACAGTTTACTCGTTCACTATTTT
>WRGQ01000160.1 GCA_009787115.1 Bacteroidota bacterium | reverse complement strand
CAGGCGTAGCCTGTGAAAAAGGTGTTAAATTGTTCATTTCTGCTGTGGTTTAAATTAATACTAAAATAACGCGACGAAAGTAGAAAAAAATGGATAGAATAGTCTCAACTTTAAAGTTTAACCCTTACACTTTAAATTTTATCAGTTTTCCCTTCGTCTTTCCAATCACTTCCGCAATTTCCTCAGAAGTTGCCGCTTTTATTTTGGCAATGCTTTTAAAATGTTTCAAAAGTTTCTCTTTGGTGGCGGCTCCAATACCTTTCATATCATCTAATTCGGAATGGATACTTTTTTGAGAGCGGCGTTTGCGGTGATGCGTAATGCCAAAGCGATGCACTTCATCTCGGATACGTTGCAGCAGTTTCTGCGTTTCCGATTTCTTATCTATAAATATCGGTGTGGATTCCCCCACTCGGTAGATATCTTCCAAACGCTTGGCAATGCCAATCATCATTATCTTATTCTGAATCTTCAGTTCTGTTAATGCCTGATACGCCGCATTGAGTTGCCCCTTGCCACCATCAATAATGATTAGATCGGGCAACGGTTTATTCTCTTCTATCAACCGACTGTACCTGCGTTTCACCACTTCATACATAGATGCAAAATCGTCGGGACCGGTAACGGTTTTGATGTTAAAGTGGCGATACTCTTTTTTGTCGGGTTTGCCGTTTTTGAAATGCACCATAGCAGCCACCGGCTCATCGCCCTGTGTGTTGGAATTATCGAAGCACTCAATGGTTTTTGGTAAATTATTCATCTCTAAATCTTTCTGCAGAGCGGACAATATTCTATTTTGATGTCGCTCAGGATCCGATAATTCCTGTCGTTTTAGTTTTTCCAGCATAGAAATTTTAGCATTCTTTTGAGAGAGTTCCAGCAACTTCTTCTTATCGCCACGAAGTGGAACGGTAAAGATTGTTTTTTCTTTGTTAATATCTATGTTAAACGGAACAATCACTTCCTGTGAGAGTTCCCCAAAACGTTCTTCTATTTCTGCCATTGCCAGAGATAGCACTTCTTCTTTATTTTTGTCTATATTATTTTTTATCTCTAATGAAAACGTCTGTACGATTGCCCCTTCCACAATTCGCATAAAGTTCACAAAGGCGTTGTTGTTTTCTTCTTCCATAGAAAAAACATCGCAATAAGATATTTCCGGATTTACCACAATTGATTTGCCGCGATAGGATTCCAATATTTCAATTTGTTCTTTAATCACTTGTGCTTTTTCAAACTCCCATTTTTCGGCATACTGCATCATCTCTGTTTTCAGTTGGCGAAGCGCCTCGCTGTTGTTTCCTTTAATAATTTTGATAACCTTATGTATATTTTCTTTATACTCTTCGGTTGAGATTTTTCCTGCGCACGGAGCCGCACACTTCTTGATGTGGTACTGTAAACAGGGTCGCCCTTTGCTTTGCATTTTCTTACATGTACGAATGGGAAATAGCGCAAAAAGCGTATCTAACAATGTGTGCATAAAGCGCAACGATGAATATGGACCAAACAATTCCTCTTCTTTGGCGTTTGGATTTCTGGTGTAATATAAACGGGGAAACTCCTCTTTGCTTATGGCTAACCACGGGTAACTTTTGTCATCTTTCAGCATAGCGTTATAGCGCGGACGGAATTGCTTAATCATACTGTTTTCCAGCAGAAGCGCTTCCCATTCGGAGTCCACTACCGTAAATTGAATATCCCGAATTTTTGAAACCAGCGTGCGTATTCTCGGATCCTCGTGTTTTTTAACGAAATAAGATGAAACTCTTTTTTTCAACACTTTAGCCTTCCCAACGTAAATAATCACTTCATTTTCATCATAAAAACGATATACCCCGGGTTTTTCGGGAAGAGATTTTAATATGAGAGAAATATTAAAGTTCAAAGTTTAGGGTTTAAAAAAATTTAACTACAAAGCGCACATGCATAATTTTCAAAATCTTCAAGTAACATGGCGCCTTTTCCTGCTGAAGAACCTTTAATTTGACATCCATTGGCATCCGTTACTGTCAATTTCAGTGTACAGTTAGAATTTTGATAACTTGTGGGCATATATTCCGTATTGACATATCCCTGCGGGAGTGTACAATCTATAACGGTTTTCTCTTTAATGATAATTTCTGTTTCTAATTGCATTACCGACCATTTATAGGTAAATGGAGGTACGCCTCCTGCAACATTTGCCCTGTAAAGTTGTGGATTAGAACCTGTAGTGGTGAAACTCAAAGTTAATGGAGTTGAACCTGATACTGACGGAACGGTAACTGTATAGTTTTGAATGCAGGATACCCCATCCGTTAGCGTTAAATTGTAATCATCCGGAGATAAACTGCCAATATTTTGTGTAGTGGCAACAGTAACTCCATTTTTTTTCCAAAGAAAAGAGTAAGGTGTTTTTCCACCGATTACAGTGGTGCCAATGACACCGTTATTGGCGCCGTAACAGGACTGTGTAACGGTAAATCTGGCGTTTAGTATGTTACCCAATGGATATATAGGAGGATTATTATTGGTGGGCCACATAATAGCCTTACTGTCTGCTATATTCTTTTGTACAGCTTGTACAGGAATGGAGGAAGAAGTTACATTGATTATGGTAGTAGCAATATTAGCATTTAACTGGTAATACATCAAATCTGAAGTCTGATTTACATGATCTAACCCCAAAACATGTCCTAACTCATGCATAAAAGCCTGATAACAACTGGCATAGCCAGCAGGAACAGTATGACCACTGATAGTGTCATAATTCCAAGAAAAAGAAGGATTCATATTTATGGCAATACCGGCAGGATCTCTATCTAATTTGAGCGTCAGTCCTGTTAGACGGGACCAGTCCCTTAAAGCTTTATCTACGACTTTTACAATAGAATCTATGTGCGGCTGTGTTCTAAAAGATTCGGAAAATACAGACTCCACATCAGCATCACAATTGGTTCTTGTTAAATAAACTCTACGAATCACATTATCTGTAGGATCAGGTTTATTTAGAATAGAATAAGGAATCTGCAAATTAGATGCACTCTCGCGGGAATTGCCTGCTGCCGTTTTTATTTTAATTTTACCTGACCCTACCCCACTTGTCGCTGTATCATTCCAAAAGATTTTTGAAATGTATGAGGGTACTTTCACTTTAATTTGGGTATTATTCCAACCGTTAGGAGTAACATAATATTGCTCATCCAAACCTTTGAAATAGGTTTGTCCGCCATTATTTGCCACTTTAAAACAAACGGTGCCCCGTTGGGTTCCAAAATTAGCGCCTGTAATGGTAAGTATTTGGTCGGTACCGGCAACAATAGATAGTGGGGATAAATTAGTAATTGCAGGGAGCGCTGTTGGAGTATAATTCACCTGGTAATAGTTTAATTTTGCATATTGACAGGGGGTTACCGCATAAAAACAATTGTTGGCAGATTCAACAAGATCGGTAAAATAGAGATTTGCCTGCTCCCAGTCGGAGGTTGGCGTAAGAAGTTCTATTTTACAGTGCAAAAGCGGAGTAGGAGTCAGTGGCAACATGGTTCTGTTTCCTGACATTGAATATTCGCAAATTAACCTCACTCCATCGGAATAAGTATCATACATCCCAATTGTATAAGTGGCATCAAACAGAGTGCCTTTTGTTACTGTTAACTTTGCATTAGTTTTTATTTTACTTCCAAAAACAGCAGTATTGTATTTTATGAGCATAGTTGCTCTGTCGAAATAGGTACCTTCATTATCGCTGATCATCACATCAAAGGTTAGATAGCATTTGCCCCCTGTACAAACTTTTTGTTGATTTTTAATTTCTAAATTCAAAAATATAATCATATCTCTTTGGATTTTGCGGGACTTTTTTTTTATGTTTTTTTCCTGTGTCTTTATTTTCTTCCCTTGCCTTATCGTATGGAGCATCCATAATGGTGTTCTGCTATTCTCTGTTTTCAAGTTGTTCTTCTTCCTGTGGTAGTTCCAGAACAGTAAAACCTCTAAACTGTTTCATATAATTATAAAAATCCTCACGCTCGTGAAAAGCCAAACTATCCAGTCCAATAATTTTATCTTGACAGATAAACAGAGTAGAATAATAATTCTTTGAAAAATCATTAAACAATGTTAAAAATCTATATTTTTTGTACAATGCGTATTTTGAATTTACGTCATCAGGAAAATCAGAATCTACTAAAAAATGTATTGCAAGTAAACGATTATCTAGAGTACAATTAACTCCAATTTTAGGAAATGACAAACCAATAGAGATTTCGTCAAAACCTATACCACTATACCTTTCTAAATTATCTTTTGCTCCAAGAAAACTTCCTTGTGAAACGATATAGATGATATCGCCCGCATTATATTTCGGACCTTTGTACATTCTTTGTACGATATAGGCATCTATCTGATAACAATCCTCAAATTTACTGTTATATTTATCATTTCCTTTAGAATCATAAATATCAACAGTTTTAAGATAATAGCCTTCAAATACGATGTCGGCTTGGGTAAAAAACTCTTCATTGGTGAGGTGTTTTTCATTGTTTTGTGCGTACAAAGAGGTTACGTAGAAGAGGGCGGTTAAGAATAATAGATTTTTTTTCATTGGGTACAATTGCTATGGGTACAAAAATAGGGGAAACTGTTTGTCTTGCTATTGTCACTTCAATGTATCAGATAGCGCACCGCCTTTTTATTCAGCAACGCATCTTTCAGCAACGAATCCTGATAGTTTGTAATAAACATATCCCTTTTTTGTTGCTGGATCAACGATTGTGCCATTTTCTTATCTTCTAAAACATTTCTATGTTGCATCTGCTGCTTTTTATCCAGAATGAGAATGAGATAGCGATTTTCATTCGCAACAATATCTATCTTTTCACGAGAATTATTGGTTATTAAATCAGAAAGAGAAAATGGAAAATCCCGCTCTATTAAATCAACATAAAACCAATGTTCGGAATCTAAGTAATATTCAATTGTGTCTGCACAAAGTTGTTCAATTTGCACTAATGATTTTGCTCTGTCCGTATCATCAAAAAAAAGATTTTTTATTTTCCTGTAAAGTTTGGAAGGATTAGACAGTTTTACATAGTTCAGTTTCACCATATCTCTGTATTTTGGAACATCATCGGTTTGTGTTTCATTGAGAAACTCATCTAATTCCTTTTTTGAGACTTCAAACAATGCAGCGTTATTACTTATTTTTTGAAAGTACGCATTAATGAGCAGTTGTTCCTGATATTGCTCTATTTGAGAAGAGAAGTTCTGCGCTTTTTGCGACAATTTGCGCTTTGCCTGTGCAAGCAAAGTTTGTCTTAGAATCCATTCTTCCACATATTGTTCCATAAATTGTAAAGAATCTTCTTTGGAAGCGAGAGATGGGATTTTTTCAATCACTTCAGATAGATATAGTTTGTTATGAAATGCTTCGGCAACAACAGTATCAATGGGTTGTTTGCATCCTGCAACGAGCATTACAACAAAAAATAAGAACGGGAAGTATTTTTTCACTTGTTTTTCAAAATAGATTTGAGCAATTCTTCATTGATCCATACCGGATATCTCTTCTTCAGTTGGGATAACCATTGTTCTTCCAGTTCATTTTGGAAATCGGTGAGTACAATTGATCTGATTTCGGCAAGCGGTTTAGGCTCTCCTTTATCATCTAAATAATTAAATTTATTCTTTTCGTAAAAAGCCTCAAATGCGACGGTATCTTTCAAGGATTCGCTCCAAACTTTTTCATTATTCATATCAAAAAGAATCATTCCCTGATGATATTCGCTAATCAATTCTTTATATTCGGGATACTTATTTTCTAAATTATCAAATTCATATTTCAGTATCCTGTCTTTAATAAGATTATCAAACTGAATATTTAAGAAATTATCAGCTTTACCATTAATATTCGTCACTTTAGAACGGTCTAAATATTGAATAAAATCTTGAACAGTAACAGTTTGATTAGCAAAAGAAGCTAAAGGTTTTAGTTTTTCAACACCTGAAATTGCCATTAGATCGGTTGCAGGAGGGAGAACATTATCCACATTCAATTTCTTTAACAGGAGTTTGAAAGCAGCGGCTTTTCCTTTGTCCGAATAATTATACTCTTTCTTCAATTTTATTATCAATGATTCGACACTTTTTGACGAGCGGGAATCTCTTTGAATTTTTGAAACGATATTATAATATTTTTCATCATCTTTTATTTCAGGAAAAACCAACTCGTTGAGTTTGATGATGTGCCAGCCAATCACAGAAGGGAAGGGGTCTGATATTTGACCTTTTTGAAGAGAGATACATTGTTTAATATAGTCTCCGGGGCGACGACTTGTGGTTGCGTTAAAAGGATCAAGTTTACCGCTATTTTCTTTAGATGCCGGGTCTTCGGTGTATTGTTCGGCGAGTGTTGCAAAATCTTTTCCCGCTTTGAGTTCTTCTACAATAAGTTGCAGTTTTTCTTTTACAGCAGGGCTCATATTACCGGAATGGGCTGCGCTGTCTATTAATAATATCTGAGAGATATTGATTTTTGAAACCATAGGTTGCCTGTCTTGAACCCATATAATATGGTAGCCAAATTGTGTGCGTACCGGCAAAGAGCACTCTCCTAAAGGCGTATTGTATGCAGCTGTTTCAAAGGGATAAATCAATTCAAAAACAGTGAAATAGCCTAAATCTCCTTTATTTCCATATTGAATTTTTTTGTTTGCTCCCATTTCATCTTTTGCAGACGGATCATCAGAAAATAGCACGGCTGCATCCGGAAAAGTAAGTGATTTTGATATAATTTTTCTTCTAATGTCAAGAATTTTGTGATAAGCAGCCAAACTGTCTTTTGGAGAAGCATCGGGCGGACATATTACCAAAATATGTGATGCGCGAATCATTTCCTTGCTTCTTTCCATAGCCTCTTTTATAAGTTGGTCGGTTACTTCTTTATCCACCAAATAAGACTTTGCCGATTGCTGCCTGTATGATACCAACTCTCTTTGAAAAGTAGGAGTCATATCAATTTGAGTGTCATAACCGTCTTTTACCTTGAGTTTGAAGTTAATATACAAATTCAAATAGTCTCTTACTTCGCTGGCAGTTGCTTTTTCTAAAGAGTTATTTTTACTAAAAGTGTTAAGAAATTCCGTTGCTGTAACGGATTCATCACCCACTCTAAATAAAACTTCATTCAGATTTTGCGCAAAAATTGTACACAAAAACGCTGTTAAACAAATAGATAATAATGTTTTTTTCATATTTAAAGATTTTTAAAAATTACAAAAAAATGGGCTGCAAACGTATAAAAAAAATTTATTTTTTTTCACATTGATAAAAAAGCGTTGTCTCATTAGTGGGAATCAGGGTCTTACAAAAAGCGTTAATTAATTGATTTTCATTAACATTAAAATAATTTTCTTTATCATTTTGAAATCTTTCAACACTGTGAAATGTTTCTGAAAGCGCTAATGTAGTAGCGCGGTCTTCAATTTTAATTTCATTTTTTAATAAAATAGATTCTACATTATTTTTTACTTTTTGCAAATTATGTTCAATTTGATCGTGTTTGGGAAAGGAATTTAGATATTGCTCCAAAACATCGTTGGCTTTTTGCAGTGAGGTACCATCTGTGGGACGCCCGGAAATCATAAAAATACCCGGATCGAATGTGGCTGTAATAGAAGCAGAAATATCTGTAAAGATGTGCTGTTTTTCCACCAATTCCTGATACAGGAAAGAAGATTTTCCTGTACCCAGTATATCGGAAAGCAAGTCCAGAGCGTAAAAATCTGGCGCTAAACGTCCACACATTTTCCACCCTTTCAACAACATATCGTAAGGTACTTTCCTTTCTACCTTCACTGTTTTTGATTGAGTTTGAACTGGCTCTTGAGGAATATTTCTTCCAACATTACCACGTTTAGGAATTGTACCAAACCATTTATCTACTAAAGATACTATTTCTTCAAAATGCACATTGCCGGCAATGGCAATTACTGCATTTTGGGGCGCGTAATAATTGTGATAGAATGCTTTGATAATATCCATATTCACCGTTTCAATATGAGCGACCTCTTTTCCAATGGGCAACCACTGATACGGATGTTTTTCAAAAACAGCCTCATTAAAAAGCATCCACATATCGCCGTAAGGTTTATTCAAAAAATGCTCCTTAAACTCTTCAATGACAACATTTTTCTGCACTTCCAACTCTTTTTTTCTAAAAGCAAGTTGCATCATTCTATCCGATTCCAACCAAAAAGCAGTTTCTATATTGTTGGCAGGTAATGTAATATAGTAACAGGTAATATCATCTGTGGTGTAAGCATTGTTTTGTGCACCCACTTTGTCTAAAGGAACGTCATATTCCGGAATATTCTTAGACCCGCAAAACATATAATGTTCCAGCAGATGCGCCAACCCTGTCTGATTAGGATTTTCATCTCTTGACCCCACAAAATAACAGATGAAACACGATGCCAACGGTGTTGTTGGGTCTTCGTGCACCACCAAACGCAGTCCGTTAGAAAATTGATGTCGTTTGAAAGAAATAGACATAAGATTAGATGATTAGATGATGTGATGATTAGGTGATTAGATGATTGATTAGATTGTTTAAACTCTAATATCTAAACTCTAAATTAGTGTTACATTTTAAAAATCCGCACATCAATTTTTGCTTTTTTTAGGACAGATAGTCCGGTTAGATCCGTATCGCTGTAATGAATAGGATATAAAATTTTGGGTTTAATGATTTTTGCCGCATTGATGGCTTGCTCAACCGTCATAGTATAAGGTTGATTGATAGGAAAGAAAGCCACATCAATAGGCTTGAATTGCTTCATTTCCGGCATATCCTCACAATCGCCGGGGATATAGATGCGCGACCCGCCCAAAGTGATAATATATCCATTGTCGCGTCCTTTCGGATGATAGCTCTCCCGACCTTCTGTAGTATTGTATGCAGGTACTGCCTCAATGGTAATAATATTTTTGAAGGAACTCTTTTCGCCGTTTCGTAATACTATACCTGTCTTTATCACCTCTAATGCATATTTGCTGCCATAGATTACGGTTGTTGGAGTCATAATATCTGATACTGCTTCTTTATCAAGGTGGTCGTAATGATCGTGTGTAATAAGAATGATATCGGCTTTAGGAAGCGTACTGTAATCCACTCCTTCATATTTAACAGGGTCGGCATAAATTGTGAGTCCGTCAAAAGTAAGATAGAAACTGGCATGTTGAATAAAGTGAACGGTTACCTTTCTACCATCTTTTGTTTTAAAGGAATCGGATTTGATATCTTTTGCAAGCGTTTGGTTCATAATTAGTAAACTTAATAAAATTGATAATAAATAACGGATTTTCATAATAATTTTTTTAGGTTGCAAAAATAGAATTTATTTCAGTAAAATAAAGAATTTTTATTTTTTTGATTTGATTTCAAAAAAAGTATATTTTTGCCGCCTCTTAAAATCAGGGCTGGTGCTGTAGCTCAGTTGGTAGAGCAACGGACTGAAAATCCGTGTGTCGGCAGTTCAATTCTGTCCAGCACCACAAATAGAATCGCTAATAATCAACAAAATGGATTGTTAGCGATTTTTGGTTTGTAAAAGTTAAATCTTATATTTTCTCCCCAAACGCCAGATCTCCGGCATCGCCCAAGCCCGGAACTATATATGATTGTGCAGTAAGTTCATAGTCAATGGCGCCTACCCATATTGAGGTTTTGGAGGCAGGTAGATATTTTTGAAGATACTCGATGCCGTCGGTTGAGGCAATGACCGAAACGATGTGAATATGTTTGGGAGCGCCCATACTGAGCAATGCCTTATAAGTCAACACCATTGATTTTCCTGTAGCCAGCATCGGGTCAACGATAATCAACGTTCTATTTTTCAGTATGGGGGATGACATATAGTCAATCTGAATCTCAAAGTTGCCTTCTACATCGTGTTTTCTGAAGGCGGAGATAAAGGCGTTTTCGGCTCTGTCAAAATAGTTTAAAAACCCTTGGTGCAAGGGCAATCCGGCACGTAGAATAGTAGCCAGCACCGGTTGCTGTTTCAGGAGATTCATTTCCACTTCCCCCAACGGCGTAGTGATAGTTCTTTTTTCGTAGGTTAATGTTTTACTGATTTCGTAGGCGATAATTTCGCCTATTCGTTCCATATTTCTTCTGAAACGCATAGCATCGCTCTGAATTGCTACATTTCTAACTTCTGAAATAAATTGATTGAAAAGAGAGTTTGTTTCCCCAAGATTGTTAATTTTTATCATAATCCATAATTTATAATTTGTATTTCGTAATTTGTAATTCGTTTCTACTCGTCTCTCAATGCGTCAATGGCTTTTATTTTCAAAGCGTTTTTGGCAGGAATAATCCCTGCAATCAGTCCGGACAAAACGAGAATAATGGTACCCACAATTGCCATCGTAAACGAGATGGTAGGATTTGCAAACATTCCTTCGGAATGTTCCGTGCCTTTTTCGGTAAGTACCAACACCAGAATGCCGAAGAACATTCCGAGAAATCCGGCGATAAAAGTAAGCAACAAACTCTCCATCATAATTTGTCGTGTAATCACTTTGGGTTTGGCGCCGAGTGCACGTTTAATGCCAATCTCGTTGGTTCTTTCCTTCACGGTTACGAGCATAATATTACTGATGCCCACCACTCCGGCAAGCAGGGTGCCCATTCCTACAATCCAGATTAAAGAAGCAATACCGAGAAAAAGGTAGTGAAACATTAAGAAAGCATCCTGAAGATTCATAGTCATCACGGCGTTGTTATCTTCAGGCGAAATGAGATGTTTGGCACGCAACACATCTTTCACTTTTGCTTCAATTTTATTCACCTTCACATCGTCAGGCACCACAATAGCAATCATATCTACGCTATTGCCGTTTCCTTCTAATTGCTGTGCGGTAGATGAAGGAATATATGCGGTAGTACCCGGTTTACTGAAGAGATTCATTTGTCCGCGCGACTTAACCGTACCTACTATTGTAAAATAGACAGCGCCCACCTTTATCATTTGCCCAACGGGATCCTCATCGGGAGTAAAGAGTTCATCTGCCGCTTCGTTACCCAGTACGCACACTTTGCGCCGTTCCAGCACATCTAAATAACTAATGCCTCTTCCCGAAGATATATTTTGATTTTCAATTTCATAATACAAATTATCAATTCCGAGAACAGTAACATCGCTATTTTTTTCTTTAAAAACAGCCTTTACATTATTTAGCCATATCATTCCGGATATGGCTTTGATTTCAGGGATTTGTTTTTTCAGCAGTTCTATATCATCTCTGTTCATATTCCACCAGCGACCTGCGTTGAAACCTTTGTATTCCACAGTAGTAGTGCGCGCCATCACGAACATTGAATTGGTGGTTACATTCACCATTTTTTTTAAACCATTTTCAAATCCCTGCCCAATGCCGAGCATTCCAATAAACATAAACATACCCCAAAATACTCCAAATGCCGTGAGAATACTGCGCGTTTTATTTCGGGTAATCGTTTGCCAAATTTCGTGAAATTTATCTAAATCAAACATAATCTATTGTTTTCAATTTTTAACAAAGAGTATGTGATGATGTGGGTAGCCATTGTTTTTTGTCTTGGCGGCAAAAGTAGGTTTTTTTATTGAACGGAAAGGTAGCCCTTTTATTCGGTTAATTCTTTTTTTTGAGGTGCTATGAAAAAAAATATCTTGCGCCAAGCATGTAAAAAGCCCAATGACAATGTTAACGAATTGAAAAAATCACTTTGTTGAGCAAGGTTAAGAGTTGCATTCCGTTAGGAATGCAACCAAAACCACACATAAACCAATAAGATAAAATTATGGCAAACACGTTTACACAAATACACATTCATACGGTTTTCGCCGTTCAAAACAGAATGTCATTAATAAAACAAGATTGGCAGGAACGACTGTATAAATATCTCATTCCTTCATTCCTTCAAAATAATATCCTCCAAAAAACTCCTTCACAATAATCCTGATCATTGAGTATGCGGGTACCGCAAAGATCATTCCCATAATGCCGCTCACGTATCCTGCCAATAGAATTACGATAAAAATCTCTACGGGATGTACCTGTATGCTTTTGCCAAAAATGACAGGAGTTAACACAAACATATCAATGGCTTTGAGGACGGCAAAGATAATTGCAAATTTCCAAAAGAGTAAGGTAAGCATTTCTGCCGTAGGATTCATAGGAAGAATGGAAGTAATGGAGATTGCCAACCCCAGACCCATCGCAATAAAAGGACCGATGTAAGGGATAATATTAAATATTCCGGCTAAAAATCCTATTAATAAAGCATTCGGAATATTTGCAATATAACACGCTAAACCAATAGCACCTCCCAGTATAATATTATCCAATAACACTCCTGAGAAGTATCTCACTACCTGAACGCGCGTTTGCGCTAAAATTCTATCATAATGAACTCTAAATGAAACAGGAATGGCACGACGTATCATTTTGAAAAATATCTCTTTGTCTTTCAGTGCAAAAAAGGTAAGAAAAATTACAGAAAACAATAAAATAAACAGTGCGGCGGCAAAAGAAAATAGATTGCCTGCCATCTGTGATATGCTAATGGCGCCGATAAATGATTTGGTTTGTGTTAAAATAATATCTCCAAGATGTTCATTAAATTCTAACAAACCTTTGTTGTACAAAAACATATCCGCCTGATGCAGCCAATTTTCCAACGCAGTAGTGTAAAGAGCAGGGTCTATGGAAGAGACTACTTCTATCTCTTTAACAACGAAGGGTATCAAAATATAAACGCCCAAAGAAATCAACCCTAATAAGAGAAAAAGTGTAATTCCGGCGGCAAGCGATGAGGAGCATGTTCTGTTTTTAATTTTAATCTTTTGTAATAATTTCATCAAAGGCGAACCTATGGAAGCAAAAATAATTGCTAAAAGTATAAATATTAAAACGTTAGAAAACAGGTATCCTAAAAAGATTAAAGCCGCAAGAAAAAAGATGACAGTAAAGAAATTTTTGTTATTCATTTTTTATTGATTTGATGATTGTTCTTTATTTTGTTTTTTCTATTTTTCATTTCCCAACTCTCCATAAAATCTTTTTTGTTATTAAAATCTAACTTGTATTTCAAACTGATTCCGCCTCCTTGTTGCGGTTTTGTAACATCTTGAAATGTGTTTGTAGGATCGTAGAAATAGAAGAAATCAAACTCCCAGTTGTCGTTTATTGGGTAGCTAAATACAAAATCGCCCACAAAATTACTGTTTTTCTCGCTATTATTGTCATAGCCTAATCCTAAATTTGTTTTGAGCCATAACTTGTCGTTATACAAATTTACGGTTGTATTTACCGAATATTCTCTGTAATCTATATTTTGACTTTGATCCAGATTATTAATGTAATTAACACCAATATCAACATTTCTTAATTGTCCTGAAAGAAATGAACTAAGCATACCACTTACCAAATCAACACCAACCTGTTGTGCATCAGGTAGTTGCGCTCCAATATTAGAAGTTGAAGCAATAAAAGTATTCAAAAAGACGAACGAGAAGAATTGGCGAACTCCATTTGACTGATTTGCAGTGTCTAAGGCAGCAAAAACTTTCAACTGATTATCTTCGTCCAATCTTGGAAAGTCAAACTTAAACGTTGGATTAGGGTTCATTAAATTACCGGTTAAGCCTAAGTATGCTGCCACCTCTGTACGACCGGGCAAGTCGGGATTTAATGTTTTCAGCGGTGCTGTTTTTTGATACAGCGCCTTCACGTTTAATTGCGCTGAAGTCAAAGGTCCTGCAAAAGCGATAGTTCCTCCTTCCACAATGGTAAAATCTTTCGGAATGAAATTTTTTAGCGACATATTAAACTTTCCGCTCACGATAGAGAGTATCCCGTCTAAATTCATATCATCGGTATTGGTGTCATATAACAAATGTAGTTTACCGGTTGTTTTACATTTTAATATGCCGTCAATGGGGTCTAATTCCAATTTTACATCAGCATCCCGCGTAATATCAAAAATAAAATCAAAGTTTAATATCGTAGAAAAGGTGTTAGTTTCTTCAATTATTTTTTCTTTTTTATCGTTTGTGGAGACAAAATAGATTCCTTTAGAGGAGGAAACAGCGCTTGCCGAGGTGATAGGAAATGTAATGGCAGAACCGGACAGGGTTTTAATATTCTGACTTGTAAAATTAAGTTGTTTAGTATCTCCCTGAATGTCAATATCTCCGGCGACAAAGCCATCGCCAAAAAAAGAAACATCCATCTGTTTGGGCGTGTTTAATGCCATAATTCTATCGGTAGTTATTTTCAAATCTATTTTAAAATCCTGAAATTTTGTATGGTGTACATAACCCGAAAGTATAGCCTCATTTTTAAATTTATCTTTAATTAATACCTGTTTAAATGTAATTCCTTTATTATCAAACAGAATTTCCTGATTTGTAATATTGTAAACTGTATTCAAAGGGGCAATTCCCAATAGCGCTTTTTTTACTTTTACTTTACCGTTGAAATAGAGTGAATCTGGCGTCATAATGAAATCTAAATGTCCTGAAGCATCTCCTGAAACAATATCGCTGAATGAGGCAAGGAACGGAGATAGAAATCCTAATTTTAGCGTATCCATATCGGCGTGTACCCGAAGATCTTTTGAGTTGGAATTCCATTTTCCGGTTAATTCTATAATCCTGTTCGGCAAAGATAGATAATCGGTATAGGAGAATTTTGCAAGATCAATGTTCAATGGTTTTGCATTGGATAATATGCCTCCCATAAAATGGGGGTCGCCATCTTCTAAAATTTCAGCATCCAAAAACAGGTCTCCTAAAGGTTCCTCATTAAATACAAAATTTTTCACAAACGACTTACCTTCTATTCCGTAGCCTCCTTCTTTTCCGGTGATGATTCCCATAAGCGACATATTGCCGGCGAAACTCATACGCAGTCTTTCGGTCAGACTGTTCAGCAATGAAACATCAAAATTTTCCAGCAAAATATTGCATACCTTATCGGCTTCTTTCGAGAGTTCGCCGTTTACACTGATAATCCCTGCATTGGAAGTTAATAAGCATTGGTTGAACACGAGATTTTTGTCGTCGAAAGTAATGGTATTATTATTGCCTGCAAATTGCCACGCAGATTCCCGAATAAACAGTTTGGCGTCGTTAATTTTCAGAGAAGGTTTTAAATTATCTTCAAAAAGAACACCGTTACAATGATTTTTTTCAAAGATAGAGATTTCACGCGGGTTACGCCAGGAAGTTTCAAACTGAATATCCTGTTGGTTGCTGCGCGTATTCACTTCAATATTTGCAAAGGTAAACACCCCGTCATTTTTGCGGTACATAGTAACAGAGTCGCAGTACAGTTGCAGTTCCATTCGCTGTTCTTTATTCATTTTTCCTGTGAATGTCAGGTTATTGAGTTTGCCCAAACCGGAATATCTCATTTGAGGAACGATAATATCCATAAGATCGTCCGCTCTTGTTTTTCCTATGTGAATGCTTGCCGAACTGTTTCTTGCAATGTTCAAACGGGGAAGGAGCAAATTGAAGAGGTTTTGCGTATAATAAAATTGGACGTCAAAATCAATAAACGGTTCAGTTTCAGTGGAGGTAATCTCTTTAAGAGTTCCGGCGTGATTTCCAAACATTTCGGGTATGTAGTATATTGCCACATTTCCAAGCGCTGCAATGCAATCCGAATAATCATAGTTAGTTTTTAAAGAAGCATTTACAGAATTAGAATGGAGGATATATTGATGAGGAAAATTCGGTCTGTTTATGGCGTTTAGACGTAACCAGTCTATGCGGGATGTTTTTTCTCCGTTTGAAAGTTTGGCATAATTAATACCAGCAAAACCGTTGAAATTATCGAACTTATTACCATGCATATCTATCTCAAGAGAATCCATAGAAAATACCAGATTGGGAGTTTGTTGCATTTTGAGGATAAATTTATCAAAACCTTTGGTAGTAATAGAATCCAATGAGTGCGGGTAGTGCGAAAATAACTCTGACAGTTTAATATTTACGTTCGTTAAAGTGGCTTTAATATCAGGAACGGTGTCGGCAAAACTCGCACTGCCTTTTACTTGAAATTTGGCTAACGAATCGACAGTATGGAGCGCAATATCTACTTTCTGTTTTTTGTAATGTCCGGTAAGAGCAATATTTTTTATCTTGTTTCCGAAAATATCCAAATCTGAAATATTTCCCTGCCATTTTAACGAGACGGAAGCCATAAACGCTGGCAGACTATCGTATTTTACGGCATTGCCTTCCAATGATGTTTGCAGATTTACCTTATCAAAATATTTTTCCTGATTTGCGAGTTTTCCTAACTCCAGATGATGGCAAGCCACCGTTCCGGAAAAATAAAGCGCGCTGTCTTTGGGAGCGGAATTAATTTTAGCCGTTAAAGTTCCTGCGTTGGTTTGTACCAAAATATCGGTATTGAATTTTTTAAATGAACCTTTATATTTGCCTTTTACTCTTGCCCAGTTTACATCTTTGGTTTGTTCCGGAAGGTTTATGGTTTTACCTTCAGGCAATTTGAATTGTGCCAATTCTAAAAAATTGATATTGGCGTCTCGAAAAACAACATCAAAACTTCTGTTTGCGGAATCTAAAACATTGGCAAGTGCAAAATCTCCTGCAAAATGTGTCTGTTGTTTGTATTTCAGATATATATCTTTAGTTTTAAGATGGTTAACAACACCGTACACATATCCTGAAACAATACAGTGGTTTTCCATTCCTTTCAGTGCCGGAGCAAAATAGATCACATCTTTCATAGAAACGCTTGCACTTTTTATCTTTGTGTCGAAATTAATGAGGTTTACAAAATCGGAATAATCCTTAAAGTCATTATATCGAAAAGCAAAATCTCCGTTAAAAGAACTGTTAGGTGTTGTAAAGTGCAAGTTATCTAATATTAACCCCTGATTGAAAATACGGAAATTACTTGTAAAACCGGTAATTTCAAAACCGGTGTGTTGTGATAGCGTAAGTGCATTGATTTTGCAGGAGATATCAGCGCCTGCTACCAAAAAATCATCTACGTTTAAGTTGATATGTTGCAGTTCAAAAAAAGCATAATCTATAGTGTTGTCTGTTTTGTACAGTCGTTTATCATCATTGATGTAAACAAAACGGACATCTTTAAGATTAATATTATCGAACAGCAACTTAAACCCTGAATTTCTTTTTTCCTCTTTTTTGAAACCTCTTGCCCAAAGTGCAATATTTACTGTTTCTTCTCCGGCGTAACTGCGCAGTACAACCTCTCCGTTATCCAATTCTGCAAACGACAGACACACTTGCCCTTTCCCTGTTTTTTGAAGATTAATTCTCCCTTTCAGGGTAGAAGCAAAAATCATATTTTCGTAATGATGGTCTTTAATGGCAAAGTTCTTAGCAGTCAGTGTTAATGTTGGTGAAAGGTAGATCTTATCCACCGTAATCTCTCCGCCGGTAATATTAGTTAGAATTTTAGATACTTTTAAAAGGATAAACTGTTGCACAGGCGGCACAATAATAAGCGTAACAATCAGCAAATCAAGCGCAACTAAAGATACAATAATCCAAAGTAAAGTTTTGAGTATTCGCCTTGTTATCTTTTTTAGCATATTCTAATTACGTATGTACATAAATAACTTGCAAAGAAACAATTTTTTCTGAAAAGTTTAAACCAAGTATTAACTAAAAAATTGAAATGAAAAAAATCTATTACTTTTAACTGCTCTGTTCTGCATAGCCTCTTTATACGCACAAAACAATGAAAAACGCCTCACTAATGAAGAGTTTTTTACCCAAGCCGACATCGTATTTGAAGGTCGTTATCTTAAACCTGTTGATATTTATGATTCAAAAGGAAATGATATATAACAGTAAAGATGAGGATTGCTATCGCATTGATGCTTATGTAGTACACAGGATGTACAAAGGTCCGAAATATAATGAAAATAATATTGCAGGTTGTCACTCGTCACCCGTCACTTTAATCTTTAAATATCTCCCAAATTACAATTCCCGCTGCAATAGTAACATTCAAGGAGTGTTTGGTGCCTTGTTGCGGAATTTCAATAGCGCCGTCGCACAAAGGAAGTAAGGCTTCGGTGACTCCAAAAACTTCGTTTCCTAAAACTATTGCTATTTTTTCTTCAGGGAATTGAAATTGATTTAAAAAAATAGAAGTGTCGGTTTGTTCAATGAGATAAATTTTGGTATTGTTTTGTTTTAGATGTTGCACTAATTCTACGACATCTTCAACATATTCCCAATTCACAGATTCGGTGGCACCGAGGGCGGTTTTGGCAATATCTTTATGCGGCGGTCGGGCAGTGATGCCGCATAAATAGAGTTTTTCAACCACAAAAGCATCGCAGGTTCTAAAAATAGAGCCCACGTTATTCATACTCCTAATGTTATCTAAAATTACGATAAGTGGAGTTTTCGACTGTTTTTTAAATTCTTCGGGGGTAATGCGCCCCAGTTCATTCATAGAGAGTTTTTTCATAAGTTTGAAAATCTCCTTCCTTCTAAAAACACCTGTTCCACTTTGTTGCTTCCAAAGGCGTAAGGCATAAATTCTAAAGAAGGAATCGGTTTTGTAATAAAGAAATTCGCAATTTTTCCTTTGGCAATGGAGCCTGCCATATCGCTAATTCCCATAGCATAAGCCGAATTAATAGTTACGGCATTTAGGGCTTCTTCAGGAACCATTTTGTATTTAATACAACCCATAGAGAGTATCAATTGCATATTTCCTGAAGGACTGGAACCGGGGTTATAGTCAGAGGCTAAGGCTACCGGCAGTCCTGCGTCTATCATTTTGCGTGCAGGTGCATAAACCATATTTAGAAAGAAGGCAGCGCCGGGCAACAATGTAGGCATTGTTTCAGAGTTTAACAAACAGGCAATCTCCTCATCTCCTGTGTATTCTAAATGATCAACAGACAGGGCGTTGTACTTAACGCCCACCTGAATACCGCCGGAATAATCTAATTCGTTGGCGTGTATTTTAGGACGCATACCATATTTAATTCCCTGCATAAGGATACGTTCCGTTTCTTCCACCGTAAAAAATCCTTTATCACAAAAGACATCAATGAAATCGGCAAGTTCTTCGGTAGCCACCAACGGAATCATTTCATTGATAATAAGTTCTACATATTCTTGCTGTTTGCCTTTATATGCCAGCGGTACGGCGTGCGCGCCCAAAAAGTTTGAGCGAATGATTAAAGGAGACTCTTTTTGCAACGCTTTGATTACGCGCAACATCTTCAGTTCTGTTTCTGTGGTCAGTCCGTAGCCGCTTTTAATTTCCACAGCGCCCGTGCCGTACGCAGCCATCTCTTTTAGTCTTTCCATAGCCGCTTTGTATAACTCGTCCTCGCTTGCATCTGCCAAACGTTGTGCAGAATTTAAGATACCGCCTCCGCGTTTTGCAATATCTTCATAACTCAACCCTTTTATTTTGTCAATATACTCTATTTCACGACTTCCCGCATAAACGATATGGGTATGCGAATCGCAAAAAGAGGGGAACACAAATTTTCCGGTAGCATCGATCTCTTCTATTTTTTCTTTAATTTTTGAAAGTTTTTCAGGATTGAAATCATACATTTTACCAAAGTCAATAATCTTTTTGCCTTCGGTTAAAAGGTAAGCGTTTTCAATAGTATGCAGGGTTTTCATTTCTTTTCCTGCGCGCCAAACCACCGGTTTTTCTTCAACCTGTACTAATGCTTTGATGTTCTTTACAAGTATAGCCATAACTTCAATCAGATTTTAGACCAAATTTCATCTCTCATTCGGATAGCCTCTTTTCGTGCATATTCCGCAAACTGTTCTTCTCCGTTTTCTACTTTTTTGTATGCTAAAAGAATAGAGCGGGAGGCATTGACTACGCCGCCGTTTCCGTTTTTCAAATAGCGTGCAATATCTTCGGCTTTACCGCCCTGTGCGCCGTAGCCCGGAATTAGGAAAAATGTGGAATCCAACTGTTCTCTTACCTCTTGCGCTTCGTCGGCATGAGTACAGCCCATAACGCCGCCAATAGAGGAAAAACCGCATTTTCCGAGATACTCTTTTCCCAAACTATTCAATTTTTCACCCACTACATTATATACGCGCCTGTTCTCTTCCGTTGGCAGATACTCAATATCTTTAGCGCCTTCGTTGGAAGTTCTAATGAGTACAAAAACACCTTTTTCGTTGTTTTTAACAAAAGGCAGAAACGGAGAGATAGTATCCATACCCATATAGGGATTGAGTGTCATAAAGTCGGCTTCAAAATCACCGGAGAAGTGTGCTTTTGCGTACATTTCAGCGGTTTTGGCGATGTCGCCACGTTTTACATCGGCAATAATCATCGCTTTGCGTTCACGCAGATAGGATAATGTTTTTTGGTATGCTTTCAACCCTTGCATTCCGAACGCTTCGTAATAGGCAATTTGCACTTTGTAGCACGCAGAAACATCTATGGTTGCATCAATAATCTGTTTGTTAAACGAAAAAAGCGCATCACTGATATGGGAAAACGCTTTGGAAAAATGCGCCGGAAGATATTCGTAATCCGTGTCTAAGCCTACGCACACGTGCCCTTTGGCAGCTACGTGCAGATAAAGTTTGTCTATAATCATAAAAAATAATATTGGTGTGCGAAATTACACGAAAAATGTGTTTAGAATAAATTCACACCAAAATAAATGAAATAAATTCAGATACTCTTTTACCTTGAAATTACTTTTTTATTAGTTATGCGTATTACAGAAAGATTTAACCTACTTTTTTGGTAAATTCCGTGCAGGGCGTAATCAGGGCGGTGGGCAAGGTGGTGTTTTGCGTCGGATTTGTGGGTCGGCAACACGACCTTGACCACTTGGCAAAGCGACCGCCATTATTCTTTCAACACCTATTGCTTATATCGTCTCTCATTTGCTGAATCACTTCCAAAAGCGGTTGAATGTTAAGCTTGATAACAGAAAAGATTACATCAGCATCTAAAGAAAAAACGAATTTTCAATATTTTTCAGCGTTTCAATCGCCAATAATTTGTCATACATATATTACCTCCTGCATAATGCGATTACGGAAATAGGTATTAAATCCACTGTGCTCTCGCACAACATCTACCGGAACGCCAAGATATTCAGAAAGTGCCAGCGGCAATCCTGTAAGAGATTTAAGTCCAAGTGCAGCACCTTCGTAATAAATATCAACATCACTTGCTTCAGTCTGCTCGTCACGAGCCACCGATCAAAAAATTCCGATACGATGAATACCATATTCATCACCATGTTCGGCTACAAACTTTCGAAGAATGGGTATGTATTGCTCCTTTGTATTTATATTATTACATTTTTAATTTCACTCCGTAAAACTACAAATATTTCTCAATACCCATAGGATGTTCTATATAAATTACTCATTATTTACTTCTTAAGTTCTATCCTCATCACCGTACCGCGTCCTATTACCGAAGATTTTACAAATAACTTACCTTTATGATATTGTTGGATAATCCTTTTTGCTAATGTTAAACCAAGTCCCCAACCTCTCTTTTTGGTTGTGTATCCGGGTTGAAATACTGTCTTAAACTCATTGGAAGATATCCCTTTACCCGTATCTGTAACGTCCACGTAAAAATGTTTTTCATCTTCCAGCAGGTCAATAATAATCACTCCATTTCCATTCATAGCATCTACTGAGTTCTTGCACAAATTTTCTATTACCCATTCAAATAGATATTTGTTAATAGGTAAATTAAAATTTTTAACATCGTTTCGATTTATTTTGATGACCACTTTTGAAGATATTCTTGATTGTAAGTACTCTATAAATTCTTCGATGACAATGGCAATATTTGTCATTTCAAGTTCCGGTTCTGATCCGATTTTTGAAAAACGTTGTGCAATGGTTTCCAAACGATGCACATCTTTATCAATCTCCTTTATAATTGAGGGGTCAACCTCCTGCTCTTTGAGCAGTTCAATCCACGCCAATAAAGAGGAAATGGGAGTTCCCAATTGGTGCGCCGTTTCTTTCGACATTCCCACCCAAACCTGATTTTGTTCGTAACGTCTTGCAAAACTGAGGATAAGATAACCTGCTATAATAAAAACTAAAACGATGATAAATTGTACAATAGGGTAATAGCGCAGTTGCGTGAGTATGGGCGATTCATCATATAGTACATAACAGGTACCCTGATTAGGAAGAGCAATCTTTATGGGGGGATGATGAGAAAGAAAATGTTTAATTATCTCGTCTTTTTTTGTTTTAATCTCATCTTCATTAATCATACCGTAACCAATAATATCGCTTATTGTACTGTCTGTAATTACCACAGGAACAGAAGCATTATTGATAACAATTTCCTGAAAAAACGATTCCACTAAATTGTCAATTGTTGTTCGTAAATTAGTGTAAACTTTCGATTCTTTGTAATAAAGAATATTATAGTCTTTTTTATAGTAATTCATTATGACACTGTCATATTCTACTTTTCTATCTCCAAGTTCATTAATATGCTTCAAAGTTAAAACATCATTGTCTGCATTAACCGTCCAGTTAATATTGCCTTCTTTATCCGTTTCAATGGAGGGTATAGTTGAATTGGAAGCGATAATATCTAAATATAAGGACATATCCTCATTAAGAGGGGCTTCAATCACTTTTTGCATAGCTTTAGCAAGGATAGTAGCACGTTTACCCTCTTCAATCCGAATGGTTTCAAAAAATTTTTCCATATAGGCAACTATACCGGCTTTATAAGTGATGGCATCTGCCCAAACATTTACTTTTCTTCGTTCTTCTTCTCTTATCTTCTGTATTAAAGCGTTGGAATATAATATCATAGCAAATAATACAACCGATGCCATAATAAAGAGTATCCAATTCCGGCTTTTTTTGTTAATTGTTTTCTTTTTCATAACTCATATATCCAAATAGTTCCATTTTGAAGTAAAAGTATTATATTATTTCTGTATAACAATGTTTGAATAACGTCTGAAATTGGAAGTTGTTGTGTATCAGATTTTAATAATTTGTAATTATAGATTACAATCTCATTGTTGTTTGTATAATAAATCAATTCTGGGGTAATTTCTACAGCATTAGACGTAATGATGGGAATCAATTTATTAAAAGTTCCAAAACCATCGAATAGATATACGCCTGCTTCTGAATCTTGAAATGCCAAACTTTTTTCTTCCAGTTCTATCATTCTCTGTGGATTAAAAGAATGGAAATTAATGGGAGTTCTTGAGGTTTCCCGCATATTAAAATCTAAAGTTATCAAATGTCTATTCGCGTTATCGTAAAGATGAATTTGATTGGCAGCCGAATAGGAAGCCATTGAGATAGTAAAGTAATTGGCATCGTGCAAAGAAATTGAGTTGTTAATAAGCGTCAATTGTTCGTTTAAGAAGATGAGTTTTCCCGCATCCTGATAAAAGAGCATGATTTTCATTGGGTTAAAGACATCGATAGAAGATATTACGCCCAATTTATGGTCAGAATAACTGAATAGCAATTTTCCCTGAGGTGAAAATTTGGATAGTTGTGTTTCTTTTACTGCATAAATATTTCCGTAAGGGTCAATTTTTATGTAATCGGCATTTGTATTTGGGATTTGCGTTTGGGCAAATGCAACGCAGTATGTCGAAATGAGAATACTCAATATAAATAAGTGCAACAACTTCATTAGGTTGTTAATCGTTTTAAGATTTCGTTATAAGATTCTTCAATTTTCCCCATATCACGTTTAAAGCGGTCTCGGTCTAATTTACTTTTGGTTTCTTTGTCCCAAAAGCGTGCGGTGTCGGGAGAGATTTCATCGGCTAATAAAAGATTGTGGTCTTCATCGTATCCAAATTCTAACTTCATGTCAATTACGTCAATACCTGCGCTATCAAAAAGGTTGGTAGCAATTTGATTGATTTTCATTGAAAGTTGGTAGATTTGTTGAAGTTCTTCGTAAGAGATGATATTTAAGGCAACAGCGTGATGTTCATTGATAAGTGGGTCGTTCAGAAAATCGCTTTTCAAGCAGATTTCAAAAATAATGTTTTTGGGGCGAATTCCTTCTTCCAAATCTAATCTTCTGGCTAATGAACCTGCAATTACATTACGCACAATGAACTCAAGAGGAAAAACCGTAATTTTTTTACACAATTGATTTCGGTCATCTAAACGTTTTACGAAGTGTGTTTTTACACCATTTTCTTCCAATGTTTTATAAATAATCTCCGAAATCTTATTATTTAATATTCCTTTATTTTGAATTAATGATTTTTTTATGCCATTGTATGCGGAAACGTCATCTTTATACAAAATAACTACCAACGAGGGATCGTCGGTAGCGTAAAGCTGTTTGGCTTTGCCATCAAAAAGAAATGTTCTCTTTTCCAATCTTTTAATTAATTGTAAAACGAACAGGAATATTGAAAAAACAACGCACTGGTTTTCCCATTTGTTTACCGGGTTTCCATTTTGGCATCATTTTCACTACACGTATTGCTTCCTGGTCAAGGTCAGGGTAAACGCCAACGATTACCTTCACACCGCTAATACTTCCATCTTTTTCAACAACAAATTCAAGAAATACCTGACCTGAGATGTTGTTATTACGAGCCACTTCGGGATATCTTAAATTTGTACGAAGAAATTCATACATATTTTCCATACCGCCAACGGGTTCAGGCATCTCTTCCACGAAACGCATCGGAGGTGTGTTATCCACTTCTTCTGCTACGATATCAATAGGCACATATTCTTCTACTGCCATATCCAAGTCGAAATCCTGACTAAAATCGAAATCAGTATTCACTTTAATATTATCTTCTACAATTTTAAGTATAACTTCTGCTTGTTGGGCTATAGGGGGGGGCGGAGGGGGAGGGGTCGGGTCGGTAGCAATAACATCTTCGTCCATCACAAGAATAAGTTCCTCATCGGGAATTCCTAAATCTTTAGACATATCGCTGGTGGCAAAAAGTTCAAAGCCAGCGTAAACTAAACCGAGAATCGCAACAAGTCCGATAAGTAGAAATGTGTTTCTCTTTTTATCAAGGTCGCCTTTTTGGGATTTTTTTTCTATCATAATGATTATTTTTAATGATTTTTGTAACTAAAATTCAACGACTGCAAAAATATCATTTTTTAAATATGTTATATATGGGCTTGCTAAAATTTTATTAAACACGGTATATTAATGAATAGTGAATTTGATAGGTATGCTATATGAACAGCGAACCGTTTTTCCCATTTGTTCACCGGGTTTCCACCTGGGCATCAGTTTAACCACACGCACAGCTTCTTTATCAAGTTCGGGGGAAACGCCTGCTGCTACTGTTACATTAGTAATGCTACCGTCTCTCTCAACAACAAATTCAACCAGTACTGTGCCTGAAATTCCCAAAGTACGGGGTATTTCAGGATAATGGAGGTTTGACCTCAGGAAAGCGTACATATTGTCAAAACCGTCAACAGGCTTAGGCATTTTTTCAGGGAATTTTACCGGACGTGGCGGCTCATCGGGCACTTCATTTACAATAGGAACGGGTTCGTAATCAGGTACAACATCACCTTCATTGGATTCAGTATTCCAAGGAACACTATCAAGAGTTATTTTAGTATTGTTATCCACGATGTCTAACTTATAGTTTTTCGGTTGTTCCAATGATGGAGGTGGAGGTGGGTCTGTGACAGGGGCATTTACATCAATCACTATAATTTCGACAGGCTCAAGCGGTCCTAAGTCAATAGGTTTTTTGCAGGAGCAAAAAGCTCAAATCCGGCATAAACTAAACCGAGAACTACTACAAATCCTATAATTAAAAAAGTGGTTCTTCTTTTTTCAAGATTTCCTTTTGATGATTTTCTTTCTAACATAATGATTATTTTTAAGTGGTTAATACTTATCGAAAAAATTACATTGAAATAATGTAAAAAGGGTTTTAATAATTGTGTACAGTGATTATTTACTCAAAATATTTTCAATCTGTTGGAAAAGTTTTTCCAAATCGCCATTGTTTACAAACAAACTATCAGCTTGCCGGATACATTCTGCGAGGTTCTGTTTTGTGGGGTCATTCGTATGCATCTCGCGTTGTTCGTTTGCCAAAAATGTTTCAAAAGAGATATGGTCTGTTTCCGATTGGCGGGCAGAAATTCTGGCATATCTGATTTTGGGGTCAGCATCTACTGCCCATAAGGTAAAATCTTTTTTAGTACGTAGCGAGGCAATTTCACCGGGCGTACGAATACTTTCAATAATGGCGTTAATGCCGTTTTTTTCAGCCTCTTTATACAATTCATCTATGATAAACGAGGGAGAATGATTTTCACGCAATTGGTTAGCCAACATTACGTAAGTATCTCGGTTTAAGGGCAGGGTTTGCTTTTGTGCTTCCTTAATTAAATACCCCCGCACGGAGTAATGTTTAAATCCGTAATTATTAACTAAATAGTCAACAATCGTTCCTTTTCCTGCTCCAATGGTGCCTGTGATGCCGATAATTTTCATTAGTGATTAGTGATTAGTAATTAGTGTGGCGAAAATATAAAATTCTGTAGATAGATTAAAAATATTACTTTTGCCAAATGAAAATAGGGTTCGTATTAACAGCACATTTTCCCGACGATGAAAGAGTTTGGTATCAGCAAGCAAAAGCGCTGATAGAGAGAGGGTACGATGTTTCTATTGTTTCATCAAAAATTGAACAGAATAATTATAGTAATGTTTTTTGTTTTAATGATTTAGGATTGTCAAAAACAAATGTAATTCAACGAATAAAAAATATACTTTTAGATATTCAACCCGAAATTATTATTTGCGATAATCCGATTGCGGTCATCGCAGCAAAAAAATATACCACCTCTAAAAAAGCAAAAACAACCCTTATTTATGATGTAACAGAATGGTATCCTTCAAAAATTAATTTGCTTAATCTTAATTTCTTAAAAAAAGTAATAAAATTTTTTACACTCACATTTTTGTCGTTTTATGCAGGTTGTATCGTTGATAAATTTATCTTTGGAGAATACTATAAAAGCAGGTTTTTTCGGTTTCTATTTCCATGTAAAAAGTTTATTTTCCTTTCTTATTTTGCAAATATTGAGTTCCTAAAGCAGTACCCCATTCGCGATATTTCTAAAAAATGCGAACTTTTTTATGCAGGAAATCTTACAAAAGCAAATGGGTATGATAATATATTGAAAGTTGCCGAAAAATGTGCGGAAAAAATGCCAAACACAATGTTTGTTTTAAAGGTTATTGATACGCAAGATTTTGATATTAGTAAATTTGAAAATAGTAAAAAACTTGAATTTCAATTTATAAACAAATTACCTTTTCTTGATTTTTGTAAAGAAATCGGGCAATCAGACCTGTTTTTAGATTTAAGAGAAATTGATTTTATAAAAAATCATAGTTTACCGATAAAAATTTTCTATTATTTGGCAGCAGGACGTCCGGTTATTTATTCAGATGTGAAGGCTATACGAAAGTTTTTTTCTAAAAATGAAATCAATAATTTTGGATATTTGGTAAATCCAAAAAATATTGAAAATATTGTTAAATTGATTGAAAATTATGTCAATAATCCCGATTATTATAATAAATGCTGCAACTTTTCGTATGAAATTGCAAAAAATAAGTATCAGTGGAAACATATAGAGCAGATTTTTATAGATTTTATTGAAGATAAATGATTAGCAAGAAAGAACAGAAAAACACGATATTAACAATTTTTAGCAAAGGGGTAATCGTACTTGCTAATTTTCTAATAACAGTGTGTATTATGCAGTTTTGGGGCGCAGAGGGGAAAGGATATCAGGCTTTATTTATTACCAATTTAGGGTTTATTGCTATTTTTACTAATATTTTTACAAACAGTAGCATCTCTTATTTTGTAAGAAAGGTAGGGGCTTCTAAATTATATGCTCAGGCTTGTTTATGGACGTTTATCTGTTCTTCGGTTGGGGTTTTGGTTTGTTATTTTTTACCCAATAATTCTTTTCCTGTTTTTTTATTCATATCCTCTTTGTTATCGGGTTATTTAACCTTTCACAATGCGCTTTATATTGGTATGCAAAAAATTAAATATTTCAATTTATTAACTGTTTTGCAACCTCTTTTTTT
>WRGQ01000159.1 GCA_009787115.1 Bacteroidota bacterium | reverse complement strand
ACATTTCGCAAATCAAAATCAATTTCTATTGCAACCATTATTGGCGTAGGCAGCGATTTTCAGAATCAAAGATTAGTGCGATTTGGCGAGCCAAATATGAAAGTTCCTGCCGATAATCATAATTGGCAAATTACAATAGATAATCTTATTGAGTCTTGCATCTATTTTGCCGTGCGCAAAGTAATTCCTGCCACGTGGCTTAACGACCGCGACCAATTTCTCTATCCTAACGATGGCTGGAAAAAAGACCTTGAATTTCAAAACGATTGCCTTGCTTACACATTGTTTAACAATAACATACAATCGAAATACGGCGTAAACCATTGGATACCCTTTACCGAATGGGTAGTGAGCGCAAAAGAGAGATTTACCAGCCACTTTATGACCGATTTTATAGAAGGGAAAGAAAATTTTGACACTAAAGTTGAAGAACCGCCACTTTTATTCCATCATAGTGGAGATGGCGGAGGCGGATGTGGTACAGAAAACGATGATTACAAAAAACCAATGAAACGTGTTTTTTCTGAAACTGCAAAAAATGTTTTTAAGGCAGGTCGCGAATTGTGGAAATATTATCACGCACAAAAATCCCCCTCCTTTGGAGGGGTGGACGCTGAAGGGGGACGGGGTGGTTACAATGTAAACGCCTCATTATACGACATCCGCGAGTATTTTCAGGGACGAAACGAAAAAGGTACAATGAACAGCAAAAGCGATGACGACAAATACAACGAACTCATTAAAAATCTGCGAGATAGTTTGGAGTTTTTGGCAGAAAAAATTGAACCGAAAGTATATGAGTATGAATTTTTAAAATAAATAACAAATAATAATCCAAAATGACATTAAAATTACGTTTAATTATCCTCAGTTTTCTCCAGTTTTTTGTTTGGGGAGCGTGGCTTATTTCGTTGGGCAGTTATACCGGCGCCCAACTTGGTTTTAACGGTGTAGAAATTGGCAGCCTATATGCGGCAATGGGCATTGTATCGCTATTTATGCCGGCTTTGCTGGGTATTCTTGCCGACCGGTGGATACCGGCGCAAAGAATGTTGGGCATTGCACATTTCATTTCCTCTTGCTTTATTCTGGCGGCGTCGCAACAAACGGAATATGCTTCGCTTTACCCGTATATGTTTATGTGTATGGCGTTTTATATGCCCACGATAGGGCTTTCCAACGCTGTGGCATATACCGCTCTAACAAAGAAAGGATTAGATACGGTGAAGACATTCCCGCCCATTCGCATTTGGGGAACTGTTGGCTTTATTATTGCCATGTGGACGGTTGATTTATTAGGACTGAAAACAAATGCCGCTCAATTTTATCTCTCTGCGATTGCAGGTTTTGTGTTGGCAGCCTACTCCTTTACTTTGCCCCACTGCCCCGTATCGAAAAGTCAGCAGGCTACCTCTTTGATAGAAAAATTCGGATTAAAAGCCTTTGCACTTTTTAAACAGAAAAAGATGGCTATTTTCTTCATCTTCGCTATGATGCTGGGCGCTATGTTGCAAATAACCAATGGATTTGGGGATTGGTTTCTGTCAAGTTTCAGGTCTGTGCCGGAATATGCGAATACCTTTGGAGTAAAGCATTCCGTTATCCTTATCTCATTATCACAAATCTCGGAAACCTTTTGTATTCTGCTCATTCCTTTCTTTCTAAAACGTTTTGGAATTAAGCGTGTAATGCTTATCAGTATGACTGCGTGGGTATTACGTTTCGGATTGTTTGGTTTGGGAAATCCGGGTTCTGGCGTGTGGATGCTCGTTTTATCTATGATTGTTTATGGCGTTGCCTTCGACTTTTATAATGTTTCAGGTTCTTTATTTGTGGATAATGAAACAAGTACAGACATTCGTTCCAGCGCACAGGGTTTGTTTATGTTTATGACCAACGGTTTGGGTGCGGTTATTGGCTCTTATGCCGCAGGTTTTGTAGTACATCATCAGGTTCCCAACCCAAGTATGCCCGACGGCTGGAATATGGCGTGGTTTATCTTTGCCGGATACGCTTTAGTAGTATCAGTGGCGTTTGCGCTGATTTTTAAAGATGGAATGGTGAAAAAAGAGACGGTTTAAAATTTATACGTCTTCAACTCCTCAAAAGATTCCGCAATCATATTCGCGGTGTATTTCAAATCTTCCTCAGTATGACGGTATGCGATATAGCCGTGATGATAAGGCTGTAAGAAGACATTGCGCCGAATCAATTCCGTGTAAAAAGCAGGGCGTAGCTTTTTATAAAGTCCTTCTTTATCTTTATTAAAAGTGATAAACGGCATAAGCGGAGCGCCGGAGAACTCTACATCGAAACCACAATTTTTCAAAACCTCTTCCACAAGTTTTGCAAAGAACTCTCCTTTTTGGCGAACGCCATCTAAAATATGGTCTCTTTCAAGAATTTCAATCGTTTTTAAGGAAGCCACCTGTTCTACACTGTTCGGGAAGAATGTGGAGGATAAGAACACTTTATCTGCCAACACTTTCATAAACTCTTTTTTACCTACCACCGCGCCGATGGGGTAGCCGTTTGCCATCGCTTTTCCAAAGACGGACAAATCGGGAGTAACGCCAAAAAGTTTTTGAGCGCCGCCCAAACTGAATCTGAAACCGCTTCTAATTTCGTCGAATATCAAAACTGTGCCGTATTTATCTGCTAATGCTCTTACGCCTTCCAAAAAACCGGGTTTTGGCATTTGCACCTTTTCGGCAAGCGGATGTCCAACGGGAGTAACAATAATTGCTGCCATATCATCTCCGTGTTCTTTCATAATATCCTCAAGTTCATCGAGGTTGTTGTAATGAAATTCATACACATCTTCATAAAGTTTTTTGGGTACGCCGCCCTTCACTTCTACGCACCAGTCGTGCCAGCCGTGATAGCCACAGCGCACAATTTTAGTTCTATCCGTCGCGCCGCGAGCCACTCTGATAGCGGTAGAGGTGGCATCGGAGCCTGTTTTAACAAAAACAGCCATTTCCGCCGAAGGAATCAACTCTATCAATTTTGCAGCCAACTTATTCTGAATAGGTTGGGTCAATGAGAAACAGAATCCTTTATTTCTCATCTGTTCAATTGCCGCATTATCAATCTCTTCTTCGCGGTGTCCGATGATGATGGGACCGTAGGCGCACAGATAGTCAATATACTCATTGCCGTCCACGTCGGTAACTCTTCCTCCTTTTGCGCTTTCAAAGTAAATGGGATATTCTCCCGGCACAAAATTGTAAGGTCTTCTAATTCCTGCAACTGCGCCCGGAATAATGTTCATAGCATCCGCATACATTTTTTCGGATAAATTTAAGTTTAATTTTTTTGACATAGTTTGTATTGTTTTAAGATTTAATGTTTAATACTGAGCGACAAAAATATTAAAAATATCTAACACCCGAAATTAACAAAATCTACTATTTTTGCCGTTGAAATTATAAAAAAATCAAATATGGCAAAGCAACTATTATTAGGCGATGAGGCAATCGCGCAGGCAGCATTAGATGCAGGTATTTCCGGAGTTTACGCATACCCCGGAACTCCATCTACCGAAATCACAGAATATATTCAACACTCCAAACAGGCGGAAGAGGGCAATGTGCACCGTTGCTGGTCGGCAAACGAGAAAACAGCGATGGAAGCTGCTATAGGCATGTCATACGCAGGGAAACGTGCGTTGGTATGTATGAAACACGTGGGCTTAAATGTTGCCGCCGACCCCTTTATGAACTCCGCCATTACCGGCGCAAACGGAGGCTTGGTCTATCTCATTGCAGACGACCCCTCTATGCACTCCTCGCAAGATGAACAAGATTCGCGCTACTTCGCCAAGTTTGCTTTCGTTCCCTGTTTTGAACCCTCCAATCAACAGGAAGCCTACGATATGACTTACGATGCTTTTGAGTTTTCAGAAAAATATCGCATTCCGGTAATGATTCGCGTAACTACGCGCTTGGCGCACTCCCGCGCCGATGTAGAACGTAAAGCCGTTCGTCCGCAAAACAAAATCAAACTTTGTGAAAATAAAAAGCAGTTTATTCTGTTGCCCGGAAATGCCCGTATTTTCTACCGCGAACTGCTGGCAAAACAACCCCAATTAGAGGCAGAGGCAGAAACTTCAAAATACAATAAATATATTGACGGCGAGGATAAATCGCTGGGAATTATTGCCTCAGGCATTGCATACAATTATGTAATGGAAAACTACACCGGCAAAAAATGTCCTTATCCTGTACTCAAAATCTCACAATATCCTGTTCCTGTAGAATGGGTAGCCAAAATAACAGATGAATGCGCTACTGTGTTGGTTGCGGAAGAGGGTTATCCGCTCATTGAAGAGCAGTTGCGCGGGTTATTGAATAGAACCGGCAATATTAAGGGACGTTTAGATGGCACGCTGCCCCGCGATGGCGAATTGAACCCCAATCTGTTAGCCGTTGCACTCGGGTTGGAAGATACTTTTGGGCTGCCCGTGCCGGAAATTGTGGCGCCGCGTCCGCCCGCATTATGTACAGGCTGCCCCCATATTGATACCTACAAGGCTTTGAACGCTGCTATGGAAGAATATGGTCCGGGCAAAGTGTTCTCCGATATAGGCTGCTACACTTTGGGCGCACTCCCTCCCTACAACGCCATCTATTCAACAGTGGATATGGGTGCAAGTATCACCATGGCAAAAGGCGCCGCAGATGCAGGACTACTCCCCTCCGTTGCCGTAATCGGAGACTCCACATTTACCCACAGCGGCATCACTTCGCTTTTGGATTGCGCCATTGAAAACACCCCCACTACCGTACTGATTTTAGACAATTTTACCACCGGCATGACCGGCGGACAAGATTCGCACGCTTACGGCAGAATTGCCCAGATTTGCGAAGGCTTGGGCATAGAAAAAGAACATATCCGCGTCATCAAACCGCTACATAACCAACACGATATTAACGTGCAAATTATCAAAGAAGAATTGGCTTACAACGGATTATCGGTAATTATCCCAACACGGGAGTGTATTCAAACTATTGGAAAAAAGAAGAAATAGTGATTAAATGTTAAATCTTTGTATGATTGCCGCTGTGGGCAATAATTTTGAACTTGGAAAAAATAATCAGCTACTCTGTCATTTACCTGCGGATTTAAAGCGGTTTAAAGAGATTACTTCCGGTTTTCCGGTGATTATGGGAGATAAAACATGGGAGTCGTTACCCATAAAACCGCTACCGAATCGCAGAAATATTGTCATTACTTTAGATAAAAATTTCATTGCAGAAAGCGGAAAGCAGAAGGCAGAAAGCACCCATAGTTCGGCGGCGGTTTCACCGTCGTCGTTATCTTGCGAAATTGTACATACTATTGATGATGCCATTGCGCTTGTGAAAAACGAAGAAAAAGCCTTTATCATTGGCGGCGCCACTATTTATAAGTTATTCATTGACAAAATAGATACACTGTATCTCACGCGCATTGACGCCAATTTTGATGCTGATGTTTTCTTTCCAAATGTGGATTTTAATGAGTGGAATTTGGTTGAAGAGGTCGTCTATGAAAAAGATGAAAAGAATGGGTTTGGAATGAGGTTTCAGGTTTATAAACAGGCAAGACAAGCGGACAGTGTACGTACCAAATAATGAAACGAAAAAAATTAACATTAATAAAAAGGAGAAATAATCATATATCAAAACAATGATAATAATGTCTCATTGAATGTCCGTTTGGAAGATGAAAATGTTTGGTTGACACAGGAAAATCTGGAAACAATTAAGGATATTGAAAAGAAAATAGGTACAAAGTAGATTATAAATTAACTCCAAATACAAAATGAATTACAACACTTTAATCATTGGTCGCGGCGGACGCGAACACGCTATCGCCTGGAAAACAGCACAATCGCCGTTAGTGTCCAAAGTTTTTGTAGCGCCCGGAAACGACGGTATTGCAGAATCTTTTTCTTGTGTTAATATTAATGAAACAGAAACAGATAAACTGATTCAATTTGTTAAAGAAAACAACATCCATCTTACGATTGTAGGTCCGGAAGTGGCGCTGATGAACGGCATTGTAGATGAATTTCAAAAACAGGGATTAAAAATTTTCGGACCTACGCAAGCCGCTGCGCAAATTGAAGGTAGCAAGCAGTTTGCCAAAGAACTTATGCACAAATATCATATTCCTACCGCTGCCTTTGAAGTGTTTGAAGATTACGATAATGCAAAACAATATCTACTACAAAAAGGTGCTCCCATAGTCATAAAATACGACGGTTTAGCAGCCGGAAAAGGAGTAGTGGTGGCAATGAGTTTGGAAGAAGCCGACCAAGCTTTGCAGGATATGTTGCTGAACAACAAATTTGGCAAAGGCAAAGTGGTGATAGAAGAGTTTCTGTCCGGTCCCGAATTTTCGCTTATGGCATTTGTACATGGCGAAACGGTATTACCATTGGCAATAGCCCAAGACCACAAACGCGCCTTCGATGGCGATAAAGGACCTAACACCGGCGGTATGGGGGCTTACTCACCTGTTCCCATTATTCCGCAAACCGCTGTAGAAGAAGCGGTGAATACGATTATGAAACCCGTAGCCAAAGCAATGGTGGATAACGGAACTCCATTTACCGGCATTTTATACGGCGGACTTATCCTCACCCAAGAAGGTCCCAAAGTAATTGAGTTTAACGCCCGCTTCGGCGACCCTGAAACGGAAGTAGTATTACCCAAAATGAAAAGCGACATGATAGAGATTATTATGGAGCTGCTTGACGGCAAAACGCCTCAAATAGAGTGGCACGAAAACGCATTTCTCGGCGTGGTGTTAGCCTCGAAAGGCTACCCCGAATCGTTTGTAAAAGGAATTGAAATAAAAGGTATTGAAGAAACAAATGCACTGCTCTTCCATTGTGGCACAGCAAAGAAAGAGAATAAATGGGTAAATAACGGCGGACGCGTGCTGTTTGTTGTGGGCGAAGGAAACACCCTTGCTCAAGCCCGACAGAATGCCTATAAGACCGTAGAGAACCTCAGTAGCGAAAATTTGTTTTATCGGTTAGATATTGGGTGGCAGTCTTTAATAATGAACAATTAATAATGAACAATTAACAATTAACAATTAACAATTAACAATTAACAATTAACAATTAACAATTAACAATTATAATTATGAGTTACAAATTCCAACCGCGGTATTACTTGTCACGCGTCACGCGTCACTTGTCACGTTTATGCTTTATGCTTTCTGCCTTCTGCCTGCTGCCCGTTATCACTATGGCGCAAAAGGACGATATTCCCGATGATATCTTTGGTATTTATACAGGAGATGCCGAAATTACTATTGAGTTACTGGGTATGTACCAGTCTGCGCCGAATGTCCCCGTAGAACTGGCTAATACCGGAACCGATTATGTTTTGAAGATCCCTGATTTGGGACTCACAGACTCCATCAATATGAACAATATTGTTATCACACCTTTTGAAGGAGGATATAAATTAACGAGAGCCGGATCTATTACTTTCATTATTCCTGAAATTGAGATACCTCCTGTGCCTCCACTATTTCCTAACGGAGGGGTATTCTACAATGTTCCTGTTGTTGTTAAATTAGGCAATACTCAAATAGTAAATTATGTATTAACCTTAAACATAGAAGCAACTGCTACCGTTACTCTTTATGGATTTCCGGTGAACATTCCCATTCTCATTCATTTTGAAGGGGCGATTTTTTTCCCGCCCAACATTATCACTACCACGCTACCAAACGGTACTGTGGGTGAGCAGTATTATGCAATTCTTGAAGCCGATGGAATGAAGCCCATAATCTGGAGTATCTTTCAAGGGGATTTGCCCACCGGTTTAGTGTTAGATGAACTGACCGGTGAGATATCAGGCATCCCAACCAAAGATTCTGTTTTTCAATTCGCAGTAATGGCAACCAATACATCTGGAAACAGCGCCAACCTGTTCACCATTGAAATTGAAGAAGAACAACAGGACACAACGGGAATAGCCAATTCGACAATAATGCCATTAAAGATCTTTCCGAACCCAACAACGGGTCAATTAACAATTACGAATTATGAATTACGAATTACTAACGTTGAAGTGTTTGATATTTACGGAAGAAATGTAGGGGTGAACCTGCGTGTTCGCTCACATACTGCAGAAAATTCCCCTCCATTTATGGAGGGGTGGCAGCCGCAGGCTGCAGGAGTGGTTAATATTTCCCATTTACCCACCGGCATCTATTTTGTAAAAATAACAACCGAAAAAGGAGCGCAAATGTTAAAAGTAATGAAATTGTAAACTTTTAATATGAAGAAAGTTAATGAAAAGAATAAAATGCACGGATGCCGTAAACCGCATACCTAATTTTGCTTTTCAGTCAAATATTTCCAAAACCGTTTGGGCATAAACTGTCGTTGTTGTCTCAGGTTTTTCCGCTCTTTTATGGAAATAGAATGCAGGTATTGCCGCCATCCGACTTGAAAATATAATTCATCTTCGGAAAGCACATCACGGTGGAGTTTCCCTGTTTGAAAGTCTATTTTTATATCGTCAATGTAAATCATCTCTGTTTTTTTTAGATTGTAGTATAAGGCATAGTTGCGTTTTATATCATAAATCACCCATTGCTGGTCGGCGAAACGGTCTTCAAAATGGTCGGCAACCATCGGCAAGACATTGTATAAGGGATTTATTGCCGCAAAATAAAACTCATCCGCAGTTTTTTGAAAACGCACAAATTGCCGCATCCTTTCCGCTTCGCGAGTTACTTTTTTATAAATTTTGGATAATTCCAACACATCCGAATCTGCAAAATTCAATTCTATGGATACCGGAGACCTAAAGGATTTGCAAATGTAATTGAACAACAGCATTTCTATTCCTTCCATCTCTGATAACCAACAGATAAACAACATTTGTAGCGCCGATTTTGATATTCTTTTCTTTAATCCCGCAATTACACGATTCGCTTTTTGTTCATCGGTTACTACGTGATAATTTTGTGTAAAAAGCATAGCCACCTCCTGTTTAAAAATCTGTTGCGGGAATTGTTTTTTATCAAATGCTTCAAAGACACAGGAAAATATTCCATCTATGGTACCGTCGTAAGTAAAAGATAAGGATGTAATCGTGTTCATGAAAATAACAACTGCAACTGCGAATGATTACCTTTTTCCCCTTGTTTATTTCCAATAAAAAGGTGTCTTAAATTTTCCGGTTTTAATTCATTTACCGTTAATATTGGCAGTTCGTGACAAGTTATAAAATATTTTGCCCGTTTGGTTACAACGCCCATTTTTTTCAAATGCTCCAACGATAAACGTCCATAGCGACGTGAAGTTACTATCAGTTTTGCCGATTTAACTCCAATCCCCGGAATACGCAAAATCATTTCATAATCGGCGGTATTCACGTCTATGGGAAAAAGTTCGGGATGTCGCAACGCATAAGCCAATTTGGGATCTAATTCCAAATCCAAATCAGGATATTGTTCGTTTACGATTTCATCTACATTAAATTGATAAAAACGCATCAACCAATCGGCTTGATAGAGCCTGTTTTCCCGCACAAGAGGCGGAGCGGTAAGCGCCGGAAGTCTTGCATCGGAAAGATTAACGGGAACATATCCGGAATAATACACCCGCTTCAGTGAGGGTTGCTGATAAAGGAAAGAGGCTAAATGCAATATTTGCCGGTCGTTTTCGGGCGAAGCGCCGATGACCATTTGTGTACTTTGCCCTGCCGGAGAGTATGGCTGAACGTAGCGATACTTTTTCTTTTCTTCTTTGCTCTCTATAAAGCGTTGGTGAATATAACCCATTGGTTGCAGTACACTTTGATAATCTTTTTGCGGAGCAATCAATTTCAAACTTTCTTCCGATGGTATTTCGATATTCACACTCAAACGGTCGGCATACAATCCTGCTTGCAACATCAGTTCGGGACTTGCGCCCGGTATGGCTTTCAAATGAATATATCCGTTGTATTTGTGAATAGTACGCAAATCTTTGGCAACGGCAATCATACGTTCCATCGTATAATCTGCATTACGCACTACACCCGAACTCAAAAAAAGTCCTTCAATATAGTTGCGGCGATAATACTCAATGGTTAATTCCACTATTTCCGAAACGCTGAACGTAGCTCGCGGAACATCATTGCTCACCCTGTTTACACAATAAGCACAATCATATTTGCAGTAATTGGTAAGCATGATTTTGAGTAAAGAAACACAACGACCATCTTCGGTAAAACTATGGCAAATTCCCCATCCCGAGGCAGAACCAATAGTTTTGGCTGTATTCTTGCGTGTAGTTCCGCTTGATGCACAAGACACATCGTATTTGGCTGCCTCTGCCAAAATTTGCAGTTTATCAAAAATGGCGGCGTTCATGATCTCTTATCAGCACTTCATCAATCATGCCGTACTCTTTGGCTTCTGCGGCGACCATCCAATAGTCGCGGTCGCTGTCTTTCCATACTTCGTCGTAGGTTCTGCCGGTGTGGTTGGCAATGATTTCGTACAACTCTTTCTTGAGTTTTTGAATTTCGCGGGCTTCAATTTCAATATCGGAGGCTTGACCTTGCGTGCCACCCATAGGTTGGTGGATCATTACGCGAGAATGGGGCAAGGCAAAACGCTTTCCTTTGGTACCGGCGCACAGCAATACGGCTGCCATTGATGCCGCAATACCTGTGCATATTGTATGAATATCCGGTTTTAAATATTGCATCGTGTCGTAAATACCCAAACCTGCATATACGCTTCCTCCGGGTGAGTTGATGTAGATTTGAATATCCTGTTCTGCATTTTGAGACTCTAAAAAGAGCAACTGCGCCTGAATGATATTGGCAACATCCTCTATAATGGGAACCCCCAAAAAGATGATGCGGTCTTTCATTAATCTTGAAAAAACATCCAACTGCGTAATATTCAATGGACGTTCCTCAATGATATAAGGGGTTAAATAGTTTTTTGCAATAGATTGATACTGCTCCAATCTTAAACTGCTAATTCCGTGATGCTTAATAGCGTATTTTTGAAATTCGTTTTGCATTTGGTGTATGGGGTATTATGAATTTAAAATTTAAAGTTTAATATTTAAAGTTAAGGGGTTAATAGGTGTATAAGTTTATAGGTGTAAAAAATTAATCACTAATCATTAATCACTAATCTGTTTTCTTCACCGGTGAGCGTCTTGTTTTTTTCGGTTTTTCTTCTCCATCAGCGCTTTCTGTCTTCTGCTTTTTGCCTTCTGCATGCTCACTCTCTTTTCCTGTCATAAATGCCACAAACTGATTGAAATCTCCGGAAAGTTCTTCTATATTCATTTTGGTTTGCAGCAGTTCCATTATTTTTTGGTCAAATAATTGGTCGTACAGTTGTTTCACCTGTTTTTTATCTTTCACGGCTTCTTCCGTTAGTTGATTTAAACGGTCTTCTACATCTGCCAAATTAAACTGCATAAAGTAGTTTTGATAATAGAAATTGCGGATATGGTTTTTAATATCCTCTATTGTTACCTCAATATTCTCATCTTTTCCTAATTTACTTTCAATCAACTGCCATTTAAACGATTCAACATATTGTTTCCATTCTTGCGTTAATTTCTCTTCGGTAATATCGGGATTATTTTTCAGGATATAGCGTTTCATATAATCTTCGGGCATATCCATTTCAACATTTTGTATCAGCAAAGTGATGGCGTCGTTCATAAACTTTCTATCGGTTTCCTGTTTCCATTGGGCTTCAATTTGTTGGGCGGCAAGTTTTTCAAATGCTGCTACCGAAGTTATTGAGCCATCGGGGAAAGCCTTATTGAAAAATTCTGCATTCATTTCGGCTAAGTTCACGCGACCAATGGAAGAGATAGTAACTTCTGCGCCACCTACATTGGTTTCATCAAAATTATCGTCAGATTTTTTTAGGAATTTTTTAAGATTTTCTTTTGATAAAAACATTTCATTAAAAACGACATTGATTTGGTCATCAGTTTTTTTACCGAGGAACCATTCTTTTCCTTTTTCCGTTAAATCTTTAACAAAGAAGAAGCCGGTTTCGTTTTCGTTCCATTTAACGGAGATATAATCGTCATCTTCAGCGGTCTCGGGGTTAATATAATCTCCGTGACGTTTTCTGATTTGATTCATATAATCTTCAATTTCTTCTTTAGTTGCTTCTATTCTAAATGTTTTCATCAGCGGCAGGGCAGCAAAATCAAGTTCAAACTTGGGTTGAACGGCAAATTCAAAAGTGAAAACAAAATCCTCATTTTTTTCAAAATCAATAGTAGATTTTTCCTCTATCAACATTGGTTCAAACATAATGTCAATGTTATTGTTTTTGAAATAGTCGTACAAAGTTTCGCCGGTAATTTTATTGACCTCGTCAGCAATGAGCGGTTTTTCGTAATTTCTTTTAATTAATCCCATAGGGGCGTTTCCAACTCTAAATCCGGGTATCTGCGCTTTTTTTCTATATTTTTTTAATTCTGTTTCTACTTTTTCTGTGTAATCTGTTTTGGTAATTTCAATACACAATTGTTGTACGGCTTCGTTCGCCTTTTCGTGTGTAATATTCATAGGATAATTGTTAAAAATAATTTTAAATCAAAAACTTGCAATTTTTGCAGAAGGCGGCAAAAGTACATTTTTTTTAGAATAGAGATTCGCAGTAACTTGTCCGGTTAAATCTTTTTTTGAAGTGCTATGAAAAAAATATTTTGCGCCAAGCATGTAAAAAGCCCAATGACAATGTTAACGAATTGAAAAAAACACTTTGTTGAACAAGGTTAGGAGTTGCATTCTGTTAGGGAATAAAATTACAAAACCATGATGGTTGATTTTTTTCATAGCACTTCAAAAAAAGATTTAACCAAAAATTAAAGTAAAAATGAACTATCAAAAAAAAATATATTTTTGCCGCCTCAAAAAAAAAACTGACCAATGGTGTAATGGTAGCACTCCAGGTTTTGGTTCTGTCAGTCTTGGTTCGAATCCAGGTTGGTCAACTCGGCAAAACTCTCACTACTACACAGTGAGAGTTTTTGCTAAAAGAAAGTGAAAGTGGGGGTCTAAAAGCCCTTATTTTTTTAATAATGGTTAATAACATTAAATAACATAAAATTACAAACATCTATGGAAGAAAGTTTAAACTTATTGGAGACATTAGCAGAGTTTAAAGATTTTAAAAACATTGATAGAGAATCATTAATGCGTATTTTGGAAGATATTTTCCGTTCGGCGCTCACAAAAAAGTATGGTCCCGATGCCAATTTTGAAGTAATCGTTAATGTAGATCGTGGAGAATTGGAGATTCAACGTTACAGAGAAATAGTAGCAGATGGCAAAGTGAAAAATGAATTTACTCAAATCTCACTTTCTGAAGCGATTAAAATTGAACCTGACTTTGAAATAGGCGAAGAGGTTATGGAAAATGTTCGTTTTAAAGATTTTGCACGTCGCGAAATTCAATTGCTACGACAAAATTTAATTACGAAAATAATGGAATATGAAAAAGATATCGTCTACAAAAAATATGAAAACCGAATTGGAGAACTTGTTTCGGGAGAGGTAAGTCAAGTGTGGAAAAAAGAGATTCTTGTAATTGATGACGATGGTGTTGAACTCATTCTGCCTAAAAGTGAACAGATACCGGCAGACAAATATAAGAAAGGCGATACGCTGTCTGCGGTAGTACATCGCGTAGATATCAAAGGCTCATCTCCACAAATTATTATCTCAAGAACTTCGCCATTGTTTTTGGAGAGATTGATGGAAACAGAAATACCGGAAGTGTACGATGGACTTATCTCTATCAAAAATGTAGTTCGTGCTCCGGGTGAACGTGCTAAGGTATTAGTGGAATCTTACGACGATAGAATTGATCCGGTAGGCGCTTGCGTCGGCGTGAAGGGTAGCCGTATTCATAGTATTTTTCACGAATTAAAAAAAGAAAGTATTGATGTTATCAACTATACAAGCAATATTAACCTCCTTATTTCCAGAGTACTCAGTCCTGCTAAAATCTCTTTTATTACCATTGATGAAGAAAACAAAACTGCCAACGTTTTTATGAAACCCGACCAGGTTTCGTTAGCTATTGGAAAAGGCGGTTATAATATCAAGTTAGCAAGTAAACTCACCGGATACGAAATTGATGTCTTCAGAGATGATATTAAAGAAGAAGAAGATGTTGATTTAAATGAATTTACCGACGAGTTTGACCAGTGGGTAATTGATGCGTTTAAGGCAATTGGCTGCGATACCGCAACCAGCGTGCTGAAATTAAGTCGCGAAGAATTAATACAACGCACTGACCTTGAAGAGGAAACAGTTGATGATGTGATAGCATCTATAAAGAAGGAATTGGATATTGAGGATTAGGTGATGAGATGATGAAAGGATGAAAGATTTTACACGAACAATAAATATAGTATGTCTGACGAAAAGAAAATACCACGTTTAGGTAAGGCGGCAGGAGAATTTAATGTGGCAATAAATTCTATAGTTTCTTTATTGAAAAAGAAACGTATTGATATTGATGAAAATCCTAACACAAAACTCACTCCTGAAATTTATGATATTCTTATTAAAGAATTTCAAGGGGAGAAAATGGTAAAAGAAGAATCTAAAAAATTAGATATTGGCGTTTATTCAAAAAAAGTTGAAGAAATTAAACATCCTGAAGAACAACACGTTCCAACTCCGGTTGTTCCGAAACCTCCTGTTGAACAAAAATCGGAAGTAAAAGTAAAAGCAAAAGTAACCACACCTCCTGTTAAGGAGGTTATCCAGAATGAGTTAGAACCAGTAAAAGAGAATAACGAAATTACCGATTCTACAAAGATTGAAGAAAAGATTGAAGAAAAACAGATTCCTAATGCTGTTGTAGAAGAAATAAAAACTTCTAAACCTGATCAGATTGAACATATTGAAACTGTTGTCATTGACCTTTCAAAAAATATAAAGGTAATAGACAAGATTGATATTTCTAAATTTGAACAAAAGAAATCTAAAAAAAATAAATCAAAAAAAGAAAAAAAACAGGAAGGAACTTTTCATGAAAAAGAACAGGTAAAAAAAGAGGTTAAACCGGAAATTAAACCGGAAGTTAAACATACCGAAAAGCCTAAGGTATCTGAAGTTAAACCACCTACTTCTAAAGCGCCTGTAGAGATACAAAAGCCTGATATTAAACATATTGAAACAAAACATATCAAACTGACCGGTCTGAAAGAAGTGGGAAGAATAGATTTGGGAGCCTTAAAACCGAAAGAACAAACCAAAAAAGAGAATCAGGAACATCCAAAATCGGATAAATCTAATGCGGATAAATCCAATGCGGATAAAAATCGCAAAAAACGGAAACGCATTAAACATCATACAGGAAAACAGAGTGATGAAGAAAAACTAAAACTTGCAGCGCAAAGAGTTGAAATATCGAAAGAAGATATTGAACGACAAATAAAAGAGACAAAACAACGTATGGAGCCGCTGGGCAAATCGAAAACATCAAAACGAAGAAGAGAGAAACGCGCCCTGATACACTCCGAAATGATGGAAACCGAAATGCAGGAATTGCAAGATCAAAAGAAATTGAAAGTTACCGAGTTTATTACCGCCAATGACTTGTCAGCATTGATGAATATACCTGTAAATCAGATTATCTCTACTTGTATGAGTATCGGGCTTTTTGTCTCTATTAACCAAAGGTTGGATGCTGAAACCATCGCATTACTGGCTGAAGAATACGGTTTTGAGGTGGAATTTGTGGGGGTTGATATTGAAGAATCCGTAAAAACGGACGATGAAGACAAACCCGAAGATTTACTACCGCGCCATCCTATTATTACTGTAATGGGACACGTGGATCACGGAAAAACTTCGTTATTGGACTATATCCGCAAAACTAATGTAATTGCAGGTGAAGCCGGCGGAATCACACAGCATATCGGAGCATATCTGGTAAACCTTCCCGATGGGCGAAAGATTACCTTCTTAGATACCCCCGGTCACGAGGCTTTTACGGCAATGCGTGCACGCGGAGCAAAAGTTACCGACTTATGTATTATTGTAATTGCTGCCGATGACGCCGTGATGCCTCAAACGGTAGAAGCCATTAATCACGCACAGGCTGCCGGAGTTCCTATGGTGTTCGCCATTACGAAAATAGACAAGGCAAACGCCGCTCCGGAGAAAATCAGAGAAGGATTAGCCAATATGAATATTTTGGTGGAAGATTGGGGCGGAAAATATCAATGTCAGGAAATTAACTCCAAACAGGGTACTAATATTGACATACTGCTTGAAAAGATTCTCCTTGAAGCAGAAATGCTTGATTTGAAAGCCAATCCCAATAGACACGGTGTGGGAACTGTGTTGGAATCTGCATTGGACAAAGGTAAAGGTTATGTAGCGAAAGTGTTGATTCAGAATGGGACTATAAAAATTGGAGACCCCATTTTAGCCGGTAACTATTATGGCAAAGTGAAAGCGCTGTTTAACGAACGTAACCAGTCGTTGAAAGAAGCGGGACCTGCTACCCCCATATTATTACTTGGACTGAACGGAGCACCGCAAGCCGGAGATATTTTGAAAGTAAGCACATCTGAACACGACGCACGCATTGCTGCAACCAAACGCGCACAATTAGCACGTGAAATGGGACTTCGTACGCAAAAACATATCACGTTGGATGAAATTGGAAGAAGAATTGCTATCGGCGATTTCAAAGAATTGAATATCATCGTAAAAGGTGACGTGGACGGCTCTGTAGAAGCGCTATCAGACTCTCTGCTAAAACTCTCTACTGAGCAGGTACAGGTGAATGTAATTCACAAATCTGTGGGTGCTGTTACCGAAAGCGACGTGCTGTTAGCTTCAGCATCTAACGCGATTATTGTAGCATTTCAGGTACGACCTTCCTCCGGCGCAAGAAAATTAGCAGAACAAGAACAGATTGATATTCGAATCTATTCCATTATTTATACCGCCATCAACGAGATTAAAGACGCTATTGCAGGTATGCACACACCCGAAATTCGCGAAAAAATATTGTGCAACCTCGAAGTTCGCGAAGTCTTTAAAATTACAAAAGTGGGGAACATTGCCGGTTGTATGGCGCTCGACGGTAAACTGCAACGCAACACTAAAATCCGCTTAATTAGAGATGGTATTGTAATCTACTCAGGAAAATTAGGCTCTCTGAAACGTTTTAAAGATGATGTAAAAGAAGTTGTTACCGGACAAGACTGCGGACTCAATATCGAAAATTTCAATGATATTAAAGTAGGGGATATTATTGAAGGATATGAAGAGTATGAAGTAAAAGTGACGTTGTAAGGAAATTCTTTAAATTTTAAATCCTTAAATCTATATATTTGCACCACTCAAATATATATCTCTATATGTCTAATTATTCAGAAGATAGCATAAAGTCATTAGATTGGAACGTGCATATTCGCGAACGCCCCGGAATGTACATCGGTAAATTGGGAGACGGATCCTCTCACGACGACGGAATTTACGTCTTGCTAAAAGAAGTTTTAGATAACAGCATTGACGAGTTTATGCGCGGGTACGGAAAAAATATCGAAGTATCTATTAAAGAAGAGAAAGTAACCGTGCGCGACTACGGACGTGGTATCCCACTGAAAAAGATGGTGGACTGTGTCTCCAAAATTAATACCGGCGGCAAGTTTGACGATAGCAGCGCTTACGATACCGCTATCGGAATGAACGGTGTAGGCGTGAAAGCCGTAAATGCACTCTCTTCTTTTTTTAAAGTACATTGTTTCGTAGATGGAAAACAGAAAAGCGCAGAGTTTTCCGAAGGTGTTAAATTAACGGAAAATAATATTGAACCCACCAAAGAGGCAAACGGAACCAGTATTACTTTTGTTCCGGATAAAACAAAGTTCGGTAACTTCCATTGGCACAATGAATATATTGAAAAGATGATGTGGAATTATGTGTATCTGAACAGAGGATTAACCATTATTTGTAATGGTCAGAAATTTGTTTCTAAAAATGGTTTGTTGGATTTAATCAACAACAATGTTTCAGATGATGTGCTTTATTCGCCTGTTCATTTAAAAGAGAATGGTTTTGAATGTGCTTTGGTGCATACCAACCGCAAATATGGCGAAGAATATTATTCATTTGTAAACAGCCAATACACTATTTACGGCGGTACACACCAACAGGCGTTCAGAGAAGCGATTGTTAAAACCGTGCGCGAATTTTACAAGAAAGATTTTGACCCCAACGACGTTAGAAACTCTATTGTGGCGGCGCTTTCCATTCGGGTAAAAAATGCAAGTTTTGAAGCACAGACCAAAACAAAATTAGGCTCGCAGTATATGGAACCCGGCGGACAAACTATTCGTAATTATGTAAATGATACGGTAGTACGGCTGTTAGACAAATATCTGCATATAAATCCTGATGTTGCTGACGCCATTTTAAAGAAAATATTAGAATCGGAGAAAGAACGGAAAGAGATTGCAAGTATTAAGAAAAACTCAAAAGAGATACAAAAAAAGGTGAGTCTGCACAACAGTAAACTGCGAGATTGCCGTTATCATTTTAACACAAATGATGCGCGCGGTTTGGAAACACAAATCTTTATCACTGAGGGAGATTCTGCTTCAGGATCTATCACCTCTTCCAGAGATGCCAGCACACAAGCCGTATTCAGTTTGCGCGGAAAACCTCTCAATACTTTTAAAAAATCGAAAAGTATTATCTATGAAAATGAAGAGTTTAGTCTGTTGCAAGCCGCACTAAATATTGAAGATGGCATGGACGGTTTGCGCTATAACAACATCATTATTGCCACAGATGCCGACGACGACGGAATGCACATCCGCCTGCTGTTGCTCACTTTCTTTCTAAAATATTTTCCCGACTTAGTAAAGGCGGGTCATATCTATATTCTTCAAACTCCCTTATTTAGAGTAAGAAACAAACAGGAAACCATCTATTGTTACTCGGAAGAAGAAAAACAGGATGCTATTAAAAAATTGGGACACAAACCGGAGATTACTCGTTTTAAAGGGCTTGGAGAAATTGACCCAAAGGAGTTTAAGAATTTTATTGGCGCTAACATGCGCGCCGAACCGGTGGTATTGGATAAAAAAACAAAAGTAAACGACATGCTTGAGTTTTATATGGGAAAAAACGATGACGACCGCCGTTTCTTTATTATGGAACGACTGCGGGATGAAATTGATGAGGCGTAAATCACTAATCACTAATCATTAATCATTAATAAAAAACAATATGCCAAAAATTTCAAAAAAAGGAGCGACGATGCCCGCTTCCCCCATTCGCAAGTTAGTTCCGTATGCAGATGCAGCCAAACAACGTGGCGTGAAAGTGTATCACCTCAACATCGGTCAGCCCGATATTGCTACGCCCCAATGCGCCTTAGATGCCGTAAAAAACAACAACTTGAAAGTGATTGAGTACAGTCACTCTGCCGGAAACCTGAGTTACCGGAAAAAATTGGTGGAATACTACAAAAGCGTTGGCATTGAACTCACCCCGGACGAGATTATCATCACCAACGGCGGCTCCGAAGCGATTCTCTTTGCCTTTAACACCTGCTTAGACCAAGACGATGAAGTGATTATTCCGGAACCATTCTATGCCAACTACAACGGATTTGCCATCACTTGCGGCGTGAAAGTAAAACCTATTGTCTCTTCCATCAAAACCGGTTTTGCTTTGCCTGAAATTGAAGAATTTGAAAAGATTATCACGCCAAAAACAAAAGCCATCATGATTTGCAACCCCAACAACCCTACCGGATATCTGTATTCGAAAGAGGAGATTGAAAAGTTAGGACATTTGGCAAAGAAATATGACCTCTACCTGTTCGCCGATGAGGTTTATAGAGAGTTTTGCTACGACGGAGAGAAACATTTTTCAGTGATGAACCTCAAAGATATTGCCCAGCACGTGGTATTGATGGATTCTGTTTCAAAACGTTACAGCGCTTGTGGCGCACGCATAGGAACCTTCATTTCCAAAAACAAAGAGGTAGTAGCAACTGCAATGAAATTTGCGCAAGCCCGTTTAAGTCCGCCCACTTACGGGCAAATACTTGGGGAAGCCGCCTGCGATGCTCCGCAATCCTATTTCGATGAAGTTATTTGCGATTATGTAGCGCGCAGAAATTGCGTAGTGGAAGCAATTAACAAGATGCCCGGCTGTTTCTGCCCTAACCCTAAAGGCGCATTCTATGCTGTGGCAAGTCTTCCCATTGACGATGCCGACACATTTTGCCAATGGCTGTTAGAATCGTTCCAACTGAATGGCAAAACGGTGATGCTGGCGCCCGCCACAGGCTTCTACTCCTATCCTGCCCCCGTAAGAAATGAAGTACGAATTAGTTATGTGCTAAACGTGAATGATTTGAAAGAAGCGATGATCTGTCTGGCAGAGGCAGTGAAGGTTTATCCGGGAAGGCAATGACGACCTTTGATTAATCAAACCGTATTGCATCAATCGGCGAAATCCGTTTGGAAATATAATACGCCGGCAACAGTAATGTGAGTATGCACGCGCAGAAAACAAGCAGGTTTACCCAAAGTAAGGTCAAAGGGTGAATGGCTATGGGAATATAAGAAACATAGTAGGTGGAAGAGTCTAAAGGGATAAGATGTAAGGTTGTTTGCAAAATGCCTGTTCCGATACCGAGAATATTTCCCCAACATAAACCGCGCAGAATCAATTGCGAAGCAATAATTAAAAACAGTTTTACAATCCGCTTGTGATTTAATCCCATTGTTTTTAAAATACCGATATTTTTGGTTTGTTCCAAAACGATAATGAAAAATGTGGAAATCATAGTGATAATGCAAACAATAATGGTGATAATGAGCAGAACAATGGCATTTGTATCGGAGAGCGCCAACCACTCAAAAATATTCGGATAGAGTTGCTTAATGGTTGCTGCTTTCAGATTGTATGGAATTTCACTGTGAATTTGTTCTCCCAAAAGATCCAATTGATTATAATCATCAATCAAAATTTCTATGCCGCTCACTTGTTCCGGCGTCCAGTCGTTGAGTTTTTGCACGTGGCGCAGGTCGGACAACACAAACCGGTTGTCCATTTCGGGGAGGTCGGTTTGGTAAATCCCTTCAATGATAAAACTGCGTTGACGAGGAGGTGTCTGCACAAAATAAGCGCCCACTTTATCGCCAACCTGCAACCGTAATTTAGAAGCCAACGTTTTAGAAATTAATATCTTATTACTGACAGAATCGGAATAATACACCGGAAGGTTACCGGAAATAATGTGTGCGCTAAACAAGTCCCACGAAAAAGTAGAGTCAATCCCTTTCAACACAATCCCTTCTACTTGGTCTTGTGTTTTTAAGATACCTACTTTGGTAGCATAAAACTGCATATTTTTTATGTGTGGATTTTTAGATAACTCATTTACAAACGATTGCGTTCTGTCAAAAGGCAGTAAATCAAAAGAGAAATTTTGTTCAACACTCGAAATTCTAATGTGAGCGCCCAAACTGACCATTTTATTACGGATCTCCTTTTTATAACCGGCAGTAATAAAAAGCGCCAGAAGCATAAGCATTACGCCCAAAGCCACCCCTGCAACAGCAATCTTGACGACAGGCTTCGAGTAGTTGCTTTGCTCCGACTTTAGAAGTACTTTGGAAAGGACAAAAAGGTTCATTTCTTTTTTTGCTGCAAAGAAACGATTTTTTGGATAGAAAAAACAACAAAGTGACTCACTGTACTACTCCCTCACTCCTTCATTTGGCGCTGATGCCGCACATTCGCCGGGTATCGGATTATTATCCAAATACAATTCCGCATTGCCGGGCACGTAAAAATCATCTTTCAATTCTATAAAATCGGTGACACGCAAACTGATATCTCTATTTGCCGGTAATGGAGTAAGAATTTCGTCATAACTGCCGTCTGCTTTTTTAATTCCTTCGTTACACTTTTCTCTTTCCCCGTCTCTTACATTCGTATAACGATTGGAATAAGGAAGATAGAAGTTGTGTTTTTCCCATTCACTATGTACTTGTTTCCACCGTTCTTCTTCATTTTTAATATCATAACCTTTGAAAGACAATAAAAAACGGTTATAAAGCGGCGGACGGTCTTTTAACAAAACTATACTTTTTTGTAAAGAAGTTTCTAATCGGGAGTATATCCAAGAGGTGATAGAAAAAGTTAGTTTTCTTAATACATTTTAAATTCATTTTAAAATTAAGATTTGGCTGTGACAATATACGAAATTTGAAATTTCAAGCGCGAACAATCTGAATCTTTTTAGCAGAGAGAAAATAAATTTCTTTCTGCTTTTTTGTTTTCGTTTCAAAAAAATGTAATTTTGCAAAATCAAATGTGAAAATTATACAAAATCAAATACAAATATTATACAAAATCAAATATTATATATTTAAACAATTGATATATGAAAAATTACAGAGAACGTTTATTAGATGAAAAAATAGAAAAGAAACTCAAATCAACAGGTGGAATTTTGTTAACAGGAGTTCGTTTTTGCGGCAAAACAACAACCGCAATGCACCACGCTGCAAGTTCTGTACGATTTGACGAAGCTGAACTAATCAGAGAGCAGGCAACGCTTGTACCTCAAATCGTACTTCAAGGCGACACACCTCGTTTACTTGACGAATGGCAACTCGTACCAAGTATTTGGAATACTGTACGTTCCGAAATTGACCGCCGTTCCGAAAAAGGACAATTTATTCTAACCGGTTCTGCAACTCCAAGCGATGACATTTCCGCACATACAGGTGCAGGACGAATTGCACGGCTGACACTGCGGACAATGTCGCTTATGGAAAGCAATGATAGTATTAAAGTCGTGAATTTCAATGATTTATTTGTTAAAAATACGCAAATCGGGGGGCTTGGAGGCATCGAAATAGAAGATTACGCCAAACTGATTGTTCGCGGTGGAATGCCTGCGTTGATAAATGAAACGCCTGAAATTGCACAGGAAGCAATGATTGATTATGTAGAAAATATCGCATACATTGATATGAGGACTTTGTCTGCACCGCCAACGCCCGAACGCATTGCCGCATTGATGCGCTCCCTTTCACGCAATATATCAACCGAATCTTCGCTCGAAAAATTAGCCGCTGAAACAGGTTTTACCGACAAATCGCCAGTGGCTGCAAGCACTGTGAGAAAATATTTAGACCAACTTTCAGAAATTTTTGTGTTGGAAGAGTTGCCTGCGTGGAAAACTCATATTCGCTCTTCGGTACAGCAACGCATAAAACCTAAATGGCATTTTGTAGATACTTCCATTGCCGTAGCGGCATTGCGGATTTTACCCAATGGACTTCTCAATGATTTTGATGTTTTCGGACTATTTTTTGAATCAATGGCAATTCGAGATTTACGAATTTACGCAGATATGCTTGACGGAAAAGTTTATCATTACCGCGATTCGTCAGGCTTGGAAATAGACGCGATTGTAGAATTGCCAAACGAAACTTGGGCTGCGTTTGAAATAAAACTCGGTTCAACAAAATCCATAGACAAAGCCGCTGAAAATTTACAAAAACTGCTTACACGCTTAACACCCGAAAAAGCCGCTCAATGCGCTTCTCTCAATGTACTGATTGCAGGTGCTTCGTCGTACACACGAAAAGACAAGGTAAATGTACTTTCATTAGGACATTTGTTTGTGTAATAATTACAAAGTGTCTGTTTCTAAAATTCATGTTTTTTTGCCCCAAATTTTTCATATATGCACATCATCAACATCGGAAACGAACTCCTTTTCGGAAAAACCATTAATACCAATGCTGCGTTTATTGCGGACAAACTGACAGAAACAGGTATTGAAATAAAGAAATCTATTGTAATAGCAGATAATCCGGTAACTATTCTCAAAACAATAGCAGATTGTTTTAAAGAAACCGATTGGATTATTACCACCGGCGGGCTCGGTCCTACCAAAGATGATATGACTAAAAATGTTATCGCCCAATATTTTGATGTGGGTTTTGAAGTGCATCAGGCTACGCTGGAAACGGTGGTGAAAATGTTTGCGGATAGAGGTTTGGAAGTAAATGAAATCAATAGAAAACAGGCAGAAGTACCCGTTGGCGCAATTGTGTTACCTAATAAAAACGGTACTGCACCCGGACTTTGGTTAGAGAAAAACGGCAAAACCCTGATTGCCTTACAGGGCGTTCCTTTTGAAATGCAGGCAATTCTGGTAGAATCGGTTATTCCTCTGCTCAAACAAAAATATAAAAGCGCCCACGCGGTTGTTCATAAAAATATTCTTACTTCCGGAGTAGGAGAAAGTCTGTTAGCCCAAAAAATTGAAAATTGGGAAAATGCGTTGCCTGCTGATATTACGTTAGCCTATTTACCGTCGCCCGGACAAGTGTTGCTGCGTCTCACCGCCCGCGCCAATGACGAAACTACTGCCACACAACTGATAGAAAACCAACTTCCTGATTTGCTAAAAATCATTCAGCCCTATCTTGTTTCTACGGAAGGCGAAACCTTAGTAGAGGTCGTCTCTAAATTATTGAAAAAGAATAAGAAAAAATTGGCGATTGCAGAGAGTTGTACCGGTGGCTATATTTCTCACCTCATCACTTCACTGTCCGGAAGTTCGCAGTTTTTTGAAGGCGCTATCGTTTCTTATTCTAATGAAATAAAGCAAGATATCCTCAACGTGCGGGAAACTAACCTGAAGAAATATGGCGCTGTGAGCGAGATGGTTGTAACCGATATGGCGCTTAATACCATGAGTTTGTTTGAAACCGACTATGCCATTGCTACTTCCGGAATTGCCGGACCAAGCGGCGGCACAGAGGAAAAACCGATAGGATTGGTATGGGTTGCAATTGCCACGCCTACAAGAGTGGTTACTCAAAAGTTTCTTTTCGGTAAAAACGGCGGACGGGAAGTGATTATTAAACGAGCGGCAATGGCAGCACTGAATATGCTACGGATTGAGTTGCTGAAGGATGTTGGCTGTTCTTCAGTATCTTAAATATTCCCACAGCGGACCGCGTCTTTTCTTTGCTCGCAATTTATCCATTATAGGATTTTTTTCTTCGTTCGGGAAAACCCATCGTTTGCCGCTTTGTTGCGCCTTAGTTTCCAAAGTTTCCAAATTACAGTTGGGCGAGATGTAATATATGGGTTGTAAATGATTTTCCTTAGAAATAAGGTTTTCATTTTTTGCTATTTCATAAAGTTCGGTATTGGGATAAATTCGCATACCGATAAAAGGGAAGAATATAGTGTGTTTCAATTGTTTAGAGTTTTCAAACGTTTCGTCAAGCGTTTGTTCCGTCTCGCCGATACCGCACAAAATTAAGAAGTGCGCATAAAAAATACCCAAATCATAACAAATGTCCGAAGCCTGTTTTATATCATTAAAAGTAAAATGTTTCTTATAATTAATAAGTTGCGTATCTGATAAAGAATCTGTTCCAAATTCAATATGGGTTAAACCGGCACGCTTGTATAAAGCCATATTTTCTTTTTTGAAATTATGGGGAGAAAAGTATGCGCCCCAACTTATTTTCACTTTACTTTCAATAATTCGGTTTGCCAATTCAATATTGTAATCTTCACAAATATTAAAAATAGAATCTGTAAAAAACAGATAATCAATATTTTGTTCAAAATAAAGCGTTTCAATATTTTCAACTACCGACTTTGTATCTAATGTTCGTATCTGCCTGCCGTCAATTACCGGATAGCTGCAATAAATACAGCGATAGGGGCAACCGCGTTTGGTTTGAATATTCAACATGCCGCCTTCGTTAAAGTAGTATTGCGCCAATTGTTTATCAAATTGTACACAAGATTGAGTAATGAAATGGGTACGCGGGTTTACTGTAATTTGTGCGCCGTTTCGATACACTAATCCTTCAATATTATGCACATTTTGATTAGTTTCCAAACAATTAATCAGTTCGGTGAAAGACTTTTCGCCCTCGCCCACAACGGCATAATCCACATTCAATAAATTAAAAATCTCTTCGGGAAACATAGAAACGCAGGGACCACCCACAATCAATTGGGCTTTCGATGCTTGTCGCGAAATGTTACAGATTGTAACATAATGATTTACAAAACTGTTTTTGGCATAAAAATTAACATCATCACAATTGCGCAACGAGATGCCGATATAATCAAACTCCTGCTGTTGCAGTAACGAAGAAAACTCGTTGTAAGACTGTAAATTAAAATCGAAAAACTGCAATTCCCAATTCGGAAACTGTTTTTTGATGTATGTGTGCAGGTACATTATGCCTAAAGGAAAAACCTGATAAGGATCCTGACAAATATTGGCGGAAACGAGTAGTATTTTAGAGTTCATAATTTTTTTTGTTCTTCCCAAAAAGGATAAAAATTATACCATTGTTCGGGATATTGATGCAGTATTTTTTCTAAAGATTTTACATATTCGCGGCAAAGAAACAGCGCTGTTTCTTCTTTAGTACCTGTTTCAAGCGTTGTTAGTTGTTGGATATAAATTTTATAATGCCGATAACTCTCTTTCACTACAAACATAGTCAAAATCGGCACATTGAAAGTGACGGATAAATGGAATATGCCGGCAGGAAATTGGGCGGTTTTGCCGTAAAATTCCGTATAAAAGGTTTTGGTATTTTCCAAACTTCTGTCGGCGGGCATACTTACTACATTTCCGTTTTTAAGTGCATTATTGATTTCAAAAATATGAGTTCCGTCGTCGGTTAAAATAATGGGATCTAAATTATTCTGTTGAAAAAATCGTGTTCTAAATTCCTGAAATACAGCCGCCTCATTTCCATATAAAATGGGATAGATTGTTTTTTTAGATTGTTCAAAGGAGTAGCTTAAAATTTCATAATTCCCAATGTGGGCGCTGGCAATAATAAAGCCTGAGGGCTGATTGAGCAACGTTTTGAATTTTTCATTGTTTTCAATAGTAAAACGAAATTTTCTATTTGGATTTCCAAAGAGCGCAAATCGGTCTAAAAATATTTTTCCGAAAGCATAAAAATTACGAAATACGAAAAACGGAGTTTTCCACTTTTTAATATGAAGTATCTGCCGTGCATACCAAGCCGATGCCCGATAGCCTTTTTTGTCGAAAATCATATAAAAGGGAATAATAAACAGTAGCAACCCGTAGATTACCCGCAAACTGCCGTATCGAAAATAGTAATAGGTTGCTTTTTGCCCAAAGGCGCCGCCTTGCGTTTTACCTGACCAATTTTTTTGCGCCATACAATATAATTCCTTATTTAGTTAAATTTTTTCAGAAAAAAACAACCTGAAATTTGACCTATACGCCAAAACTTACTGTTTTTTCCAAATCTCTGTTTTAGAAAACCCGTATTTTGAGCCGGTAACATTAATAGTTTCGTTGCATCAGCACTTTGTCCATAAACAAAGAAACCGCAGAAAACTAATAACAGAGTGTAAAGAACTTTTTTCATTTTGTGTAGGATTAAAATTAGAGGCGAAAATAATATTTTATCAATTATACAGGCAAATAGAGAAAGAATATGGTTAAGAAAAAGTTTGAGGTGCTATGAAAAAAGATTTAACCATTTTCCGCAAATCATTATTTTGTAATTTTATTCCCGTAGGGAATATCGCTCGGTAGAAATGTATGCAGGGCTGATACCCTGCATTCCGTCAGGAATGCACCCTAATTTTCAATCGGTTTAAAAATATATCGCTCATCATATTCCAATTCAAAATCTTTTAAAATCTTTTTGCACCTGTTTCAAATCCTATCGGATTACTTGGTTTCTCAAGTTCTTTTTTATGTTCTAATAATTCTTTGAGAAGTGCAAAAATCTCATTAGTTTTCATATCGTTATTCTCGAACTTTACATTCGTTTCTTGATTAAGTAAACCGGACAACATAGCAATCCCTTGTTCTGTAAAAGCAAAAGATGGAACATAACTGTATTTCATTGATTTTGGTATGTGGTC
>WRGQ01000158.1 GCA_009787115.1 Bacteroidota bacterium | reverse complement strand
GTATTTCAAAAACAAAATCTGCTATTACGTTGTAATTGTAATAATCAAGGTTTAAAGCGGTAAGAGTAAAGGTATCGGACATAAAATTTGTGCCTTGTTTTTGAATGACAAAATTAAAGTTATTTTTTTATTGGTTACATTTTTTTAAGTTTTATTTGTTAATAATTTTTGTAGTTTTCTCATAAGTAAAATTGTGTTATATCCATAGCATTATTAGCAGCGAGTAAACCAAAATTCATGTTCATTAGAAAAGCAATCCCAATATTTATCTATAAACTCCTTTATCGGAAGTATCTGCTCATGCTCATACTCATAAGGGTTATTGAAGAAAACAAAAATTTCTAATTGCTCGTTGATAATAAAAAAAACATCAAGTTTTTTATCAGGCACCCTAAAAATAAAAAAATTACCTTTATCCCACACATACTCTCGCAATTTAAGATGAGTATCGGAACCTCCCCAAATATCACTAAGTCTGATTCTATTAATATCGGTACATACTTCGGGAGGCTTTTTAGATGCTCTTCGCTTATCTCTTCGGTAATTTAAAAACATCTTGATATGTTGGCGTTTAAAATAATCGCTTTTTTCTTGGTTATTAAAAAAACGCATGTGTCCATAAGAAAAATTTGCAATAAAATAATCTACATTTGAGTTTGTTTTCCTCGAATAAACATTAATATTTATTGCATAAACCATTGAATCTTTTAGAAACTTAAAAGATTTGTTTTTGCTTTTGTTGTACACATAATCGTACTTGAGTTTCTTTAAAAATGAACCATCGGTATATTCTTCTTTTGTTATGGTGTCAATAGGATGTAAATTAAAAACCATAAGCAATCTAAGAGAAGTATCTTTATTTGAGAAGCTCTTGCTATTTCTGAAAGATTTTTGTATTTCTTCATAAAATAACTTATAATTTTCCTGATTTCGTATGGGTAAATCATAAAATTGAGAAAAAACATTAATCTGCCATATCAACGTGAATAATAATAAAACAATTTTACAGATGTCTCTCATAATTAACAATTACCAAATAAAATACATTTTTGAGCTTCTAAGTTGCCACCATCGATATGTTTGGACATTACCAGAAACATTGGGTGAAGGATTGTAAATCTGACTTGAAATATGTCTATATACTACTGTACCATTTACTCTAGTGAGTTTTATGGCAGATGCTTCATAAGGTCTAGTAAAATGCCCGGGTACAGGTTCGTTATATTCATTATATTGATAGGTACTCATTGCAATCCTGTCACCTCTCTGAAATGCTTCCATGAAATCATTCTTTGAAGGATAATTCATAACACGTAATTCTCTACCTGCCCATTCTGCATAGTTCTCCACAGATGGATCAGCATAAGCCCAAGCATGATTCGCTTCATCTGCCCATACTCCACATTCGTGAATTTCAGCTAATTCGTAGCCCTCATTAAATGAGTCACTAAGTGATTTCATAGTATTTGTAAAACACTTTCCTTCTCCTTGTACTCCTGCCAAAGCAGCTGGTTGTGCAAAACTCACATTTTCTCTTATATTGCCATTCCAAAAAGTTCTTCCGTTCATTTTAGCCTGTATTCCACCCGAAATTCCACCTATTAAGCCACCCATTCCTGCTCCCATACCTGCACTTATACCCAATGTTCTCCAAAAATCTTTCCCAGTTGCTCCTGTAATTGAAGCCTGCACCAAACCGTTCATTGTCCCTGCAACTGCTCCGGAAGTAGCTCCGGAAATTAATCCTGCCCAAAAGCCTCCTATTCCTGCTGCAGTTAAGGGGGCTGCTAATGCTTCTCCTACACCTAATGAAAAAGCACCTGTTACTGCTCCAAACATTGCAGAAAAGGCAAATTGTCCCCAATCCCAATTCTGAAATCCGCCTTGACTTACAGCAACATTAACAGTGTAAGTTGTAGCAGCAATTGCTGCGCTAATTGCTATTGCTATTAATGGTGCAAACCATACAAACTCCCCACTTGGGTCAGTGTACATGAGCGGGTTATTCCGAGCATACGTATATCGGTTAAAATCCTGCGTAAACGAAGAATTCGCCACAAACTTATCAGGAGAGAAGAACCGAGCAATAACGGGGTCGTACAATCGCCCGTTCATGTTAATAATCTTAAACTGGGGGTAGTGTTCGTGTCCGGTAAAGCCGCGGAAGGTAAGCGGGAAGTTTAAGGCGTAGTTTTCTATTATGAGAGGTGATAGACCTTTTCTGGGAATAGTATCATATCTTATTGGGTAATTGCCCCATGGGTCGAACCAGTTTTGCTGCCGCACTATCTTGGCTGAGTTGGTAATGGCAGCGTAGTTGCCCAAGTGGTCGGTGTGAATGTAGTACATGCTGTCTTTGCCCGGAGAGGCAATATGCATCGCCACCACGCCATTGTCGCCGTAAATGTAATGGTAGTGGCGGGTAACATTGGCAGAGTCTATCTCCTTTTCGTAATACTTGTTAATGTAGTAATGCGTATTTTTTAAGACGTTGTTCCTGTATGTCAAAGCCTTGTTGCGCTGTTGGTTGGCGCCGTAAAAAAGTTCAAGTTTGTAATCGCCTTCCGTTATTTCGGTGGGCTGGTTAAAGAAGTTGTAACTCACAGCGCAGGGGTTATTGGAAATTACACCGGTGGGGTTGGCTATCTGCACTACGGCATGAGGTTTGCCTCCATACGCATAACTTCCCAATTGAGAAGTGGCGCTAATATTGCCGTTATTGGAATATGAAAACGTTTGCAATGTTCCTTGTTGTCCTATTTTGCCGCTTGTAAAGCCGGTCAGCCGGTCTAAATAATCATACGTAAATTCTTCGCTGTAATTTAATACACTGTCTGCACGTGCAGTCATTACCCCTCTGTTATTATAAGCATAATTATAGTTCATAATAAGGCTGTCTTTATGAATGCCTTTAGTAACTATAACAACAACAGCGGTATCCTGTGGGTTAATCACTTTACTGCCTGTTTTAATGCCGGTTAACAGTCCATATTCGTTATACTTATACTCCGTTTCTAAGTTATTGCCGTACCCGCCGCGTAAAGTACCAAATTGGTTTCTGTTTTTTACCTCATAAATAAGCGCGTTGCTATTATCGTTACGCCGAATAGTTTTCAGTTTTCCGTTGCTACTGCTATATCCGTATTTCACGCTAAAGCCATCGGGATAGGTAAGGGTTTGCAATTCGCCGTCTGCATCGTAAGTATAACTGTGCGCGTAAGGGGCGGCGTCAATGGTTTTTGTATGTTGCGCCATGCGCCCTAAGGCGTCGTAAGTGTAAGTTTCTTCCGGTTTTCCATTTACAGTAATTTGCGATAATTTTCCTTTTCCTCGGTTGGTAGAAGTATAGGTATCGTAAGTATAGATATAGGTTAGCGGAGCAGTATTGGGGGCGGCAAATCGCTTTTGCGTTACCCTGCCCAATACGTCGTACTGATAAGAAGTGGTATCGTTGCGGGCGTCTATCTGCTTTATCAGTTCGTTAAACTTGTTGTAGGTAGAGGTAATGAGTCCTGCATTGGGTTCTTGAATCGAGATGCGGTTGCCCCAAAGGTCAGAAATAATTGTGGTAGTAGCGCCATTGGCTTGTATGGTAGTTTGATGTCGTTTTTTATTATTCGCATCATTAAAAATAGTGTAAGTGTAAGTAATGGTTCCGCCGGCGTCGTTTGCCTCAATCATTCTTCCAAGTACGTCGTAGTCTTTATACGAAGAAACACTGCGCAGTCTATCGTTAACGGTTACTTTTCTTTTATTGTAATTGTATTGTAAATTGGTATAGGGCGCTTGTTCGGTCTTTATTCTTCCAAAATTATCGTAAGTATATATATGCCAAATTTTATTATTATCTTGCGTAGAAGGACTTACATAAGGATATGAGGTTTTTTCCACCTGTCCATTCATGTAGTAGCGGGTATCGGTATAATAGCCATCTTCATATCTACACACTTCTCTGCCCAGAATATCATAATAAACATATAGAGTATGTTTTCCTGTAACCGTATAGGTATAATATCGAGCTTTGGGTGGAAAGTTGGAGGTATTCCAATACACCGTGTCTATGGTATAGGTACCGTCGGGATAGTTTATCCGCGTTAATTTTCCGAAATTATCGTAATTATAGGTTGTGGTTAAATTATTGGCATTGACCTCCCTGAGTTTATTTCCTGTTTTGTCGTCACAGGTAAAAGTGGCAGAATGTCCTAAAGAGTTTGCAATAGAGGTTATCAAACGTTGTTTAGTGTCGTATTGCAAGGTTTCTGTTCGCGATATACCACCTGCCAAAACGGTTTTTAAACAGTATGCGCCTGTTTGCGTATAATTACCATAAGATGTGGTAACACTGCCGTCTATATTTCCTTTGCGCTCCCAAAGCAAACGACCTTTGTCTGCGCCCAATTCTGCATATTTATAGGTAAGTGTATCGGTAATCGAGACAGGGCTATCTGCATAGCGTTGCGTAGTAAGTGTCTTTTCAATAACCGTCTTTTTCTGATAAGTATTGATAAGTGAAATTCCCTTATAATAATAAGCAGTAGTATCGGTATATTTCCATTCGTTATCAGCAGCGTTGCAACGGTCAAAGGTCAGATTAATGCTTTTTATTGCCCGCCCTTTATTATTTACAGTAATTTTAGTTTGGGTTTTGGTATCGGTAAGATAATCCTTTGTTATTTCTTTACTGCAGTAAGTTGCAAAACGATTATTGGGTAAGTCTGCTGCTGTATATATGAGCAGCCTGTCGTTTATAGTTCCATATTGATAGGAAGGCGGCTGTTTAATAGAGATACTTTGTGATGAAGGGAGTAGCATTTGTTTTTCATTAGTCCACTCCATAAAATCAAAAGTGTATGTTACTTTTTTGTACTCCTGAATGTTTATACAATCAAATTTCTTAAAACCTAAGAAAATGCGTCTTGACAAACTAAACACAGGAGGAAATTTTTCATGATCAAAATCAAAATCATACACCCATTTATTAAACCCATTCCCCGTACCGTTTGACGTCTGAAGAGTATCTACCACAGGAAGAAAATATTTTTGATATAAAAAATGGTAGTAGGGTGGCTTATCATAAGGCTGTTTATTTTCTGCTGTAAAATATTGAGGATGATAAGACAACTTTATTATTTTCTCCATCCCGTCGGTAATTTGTTTTGCAAATTCGTATTGTTCGTTTTTATGAGCGTATGCAACTTTTAAATTATTTTTTGAATCACGCAAAAAAATATCAATTTTACCATCTCCATTAAAATCTCCTAATCTATAATAATCCTTCATAAAATACCATCCATTGTCTAAAGTAATTGAGTCGCGTTGAATATTACATGTTCCATTATTTGAAAAGTTATTCAGATAATAATAATATAATTTTGTTTTATTCTCATAGGCGCCAAGGTAAATGCTTTGAATAATTTCATCTTTGCCATCTCCGTTAATATCAGCAATAAAAGTAGGTTTATTTGGAGCAGAACCGTTATTATCACGTCCAACATCCAACGGAATTATTTGTGGAGGATCCGGATGTGTAAAGACACAATTTCCTGTTCCTACATGCAAGAACCACTTATAGGAATCATAATTAGCAGGTTTACAAAATACTAATGCGTCTTTAATGCCATCTCCGTTAAAATCGCCATAATATACTTTATGCCATTTGGTAGGAAAACCATCTGTCTTGACAAGAGTTAATACATCCGATTGAAATTCGTATGTATTTGCGGTCGTATTTATCACCACTTGAATATTATCTTTACCATTACCATTGATATCTGCAATATAAACGGTATCAAATTTTCCATCATAATCATTAAAAAAATATACTCTATTTTTCTCTCTATCAAATAATTCATAGATAAACCAGTAATAAGGATATGAAAGACTTATACACTGCCTTTTACAGAGAAACAACACGTCAGGCACACCTGAACTATTAAACTTTCCAAAATAGGCTTCTTTAAAATCTTCAAACGGTCCTACCACACATTCTGAGTTAGGAAAGAATGACATGATTCTAAACTTCCATGTTTGGTTATCTGAACTTTCTCCAATAATAAGTTCATCTTTCCCATCCATATTTAGGTCATAAACATAAAACTTGCAATTTGGATAGTGGTCGCCACCTGTCACACGAATGAATGAGCCCGCCCTGTCATTTAGATAGATTTTATAGCTTCCTATACCGTAAACAGCAATATCCGTATATCCATCCCCGTTAAAGTCTCCAGTAATAGTTTTTATTTGTCCACCAGATAAATCCGGTAATCCAGATGTTAATGCCGCATCAATATCTGTATTTTGTGCCCCCCAATCAATTTTGGTTTTATTCAATTGTGCGTTGTTTTCGCCATATAAAACAACCTCTTTCAGGTGTGCCGTGCGCTCTCCTGCTATACCTGTATTGTAATTGAACTGATATTTGCGCACAACAGTATTGCTATATTTTACTGTAATGGTTTTTAAGAGTTTGGATTGTAATATGCCGTAGCCTCCCACAAAACAGGTGTTCTTACCTCTATCGGTTAAACTGTCAACATAAGTAAATTCCACTTTAGCATAAGTTGCCATATTTCCATTGCCCGTGTATTGAATATTGTTAATTCGAATATCTCCATTAGACTGTTCGTAATTAAAAACCATGTAATTACCATTGGCATCGGTAATTTTGTTTACCATCCAACTTAAAATTTTAGTGGGGTCGGTCATTTTTTGTTTTGAATTGCTGGTATTTCCGGTTGTATTACCATATTCAATAATACCTCCATCATCGGTAAATGCTGTAAAATAATCAGGCGTTCCATCTGTACCGCTATATGAAACGATACGCATAAAATTTTCAATTTCGGTGGCATATTGCGCACTCACAGCGCCGTAAGTTCCATTATTTTGCATAAGCAATCGGGTACCGTCTAACGCAAACCGGTCATTATCATTAAATTGTATGGCGGTCATATCCCCGTCGTAATAAGGTATTTGCCCGCAGCGAAATATAGCAGAGAGCCCTGCCAAACTCCATTTCATGCCCAATATACCCATACCGCTGAAACTGTTGTAAACAATAGAGAGATTGGGTTGCACGCCCTGCGTGCCGGGCACTACTTCAATAGGAATAGTGTAGGTAGCCGCACCCATCGGCGAAACGTCTATCGCGCCCGGAATAGCGCCTACAGGAAGAGTAGTATTTTGTGCATTCAGCATATTCACAAAAATAGTGTGCAAAAATAGTATTATTAAGGTACAATGTAAATTATTTTTCATAAGGTTTAAGATTTAAAATTTAAGGTTTAAGATTTAAGATTTAAGATTTAAGTGACGAGTGACAAGTGACGAGTGACAAGTGACAATCGTGACGAGTGACAAGATTATCCATTGTTCATTGTTCATTGTTCATTGTTCATTGTTCATTGTTCATTGTTCATTGTTAATTTTTAATGATTTTCCATTCTTCCGTGCGGTCGTTAATATGCACTTTCAAGATATACGCGCCTTTGGCAAGCCCTGCCAAAGAGACCTCAGTAGCCACCGAATGCACCGGGCGCTCTTGCAGCAACTGCCCGGTAAGAGAGAATAACTTAAAATTGCCAACTTGTAACTTTTCCATATTGGCAATCTCTAAAATTATCTTCTCAGTAGCAGGATTAGGGTAAATTTTAATCTCCATCTGAGCAATCTTTTCTACAAAAAAATCTGCGATTTGCGGTATGAGGTCAGCGGTTTGCGAATCGTCATTCGTAATTTTTACTTTGTAATTCGTAATTGAATCGGGCGGGACGGGTGGAGCATAATGCATAATAAGGATTTTGCGCACTACGCGGTTGCCCGCTTCATCATAGTCATACTCACGAGCTAAATTGTTTTGCGCCAGACAAAAAAATGGTAAACTTAACCATAATAAAAAGATAATTTTCTGTTTCATAATACTTTAATTAAAAATTAACATTGCTATAATTTATATCGCTATAATTTATATCGCTATAATTTATATCGCTATAGGTTATATCACTATAGTTGTTGCTGTAATTATTACTGTAATTGTTGCTGTAATTATCAGTATAATAATTATTAGTATAGTTTGAGTAGTTATAATAGTTACAGTAATCAGTGTGAGGAGCCGAGTTGGCATAATCACCGTGTCGTTCCGGTTCTACATTACCGCCCTCTAACAGTTCGTCCTCCACAGTAAATAACTTCTTGTTTAGCGTATCCGTTAATTGTAAATGTTGTTGTTTTACAGTGTCGTTTTGCACCTTAGCCGGCAGTGGCTGTGCCGCAACATCCGTAAAAGCAGATAGAGAGATGACTGCCAGACCGGCAGCGCCCATTTGTGAAAACCTTTTAAAAGCCGCACGCTTTTTGTTTTCTTCCTGTAAATTGTTTGGTTTGTTCATAATGTAAATATTTAAGGTTATTGTTTAGTGACGAGTGACGAGTGACAAGTGACGGGTGACGGATGAGCTTTTTTTACCGCAAGGACGCAAAGATTTTGCGCAAAGGTCGCAAAGAATATATTGCTTAAATTCAAAACTTTGCGTTCTTTGCGTATCCCCCTTTGGAGGGGGCAGGGGGAGGACTTTGCGTCTTTGCGGTTAATATTTTGAAACATATCCATGTTTTTTTAATTGAAGTTCATAATTGGTTTATAAATTTAAAGTTTAAAGTTCAGAGTTCAAGGTTTCATTGTTCATTATTCATTGTTCATTATTCATTATTCATTATTGTCTCAAAGTACTCCGTCAGAAAAGGCTTTACCCAGTCGCAATGGGAGGCTTTGGTGTTTATGTTTCCGTTCGTAATGAGTGCGTCTATGGGGCATCCGCCGTGGCAGACCGTCCAGAAGCGGCACTCTTTACACGCCCCGTTTTGTAAAACCGTTGCCCTGTTTTCAATAGCAGTTCTTTCGGGATGGTTTAACAGTTCTTCCAATGTTTGGGTTTTAATATTCCCGTAGGGCAATATTTCGGTATCTCCGGCGTGTCCGCACTGGGAAGCCTTACCGGTGGGACCGATATAGAGCCATCGGTGCGAGCATCTGCCGCTCAGTTCACAATCCATTCGGGTGGTCTTGCGCTGGAAACTCTCATAAAATTGCGAGAATGGGGATATATGGGGAAACCGTTTCCTGTGTTCCCACCAAAAAGGGAGTATGGCGCCCAAAAAGTCGGCATATTCCCTGCCGGTAATCATCAAATGGTTTTTGTCTTCGCCATAAATGTAGATCTTGTTAAATTTGGGACCGCTTGCCACATTCAGATTGGTAAGCGTAAGAAAGACCTCCATCGGGTTTTTCAGCGATTGTTTATGCACCACATAAATCACGCCCCATGTCATTCCGTTCTGCTCCAAAAGATTTACGCCTTCAAAAAATCTCCTGTTATACTCCAAAGAATCCCTCTTCTTCCCAAAACCTCTGATGTGCGGAATAAACTCGTAACTGGTACCCACCGTTTTCATACCCAGCATCTTAAAAGCATCAACAATATCCTGATTGAGTAGTGTAAGGTTGGATTGCGCCGAGTGTGTAATCCTGTTTTGGGTGGTTTTACAATATTGCTCTAACAGTTCAATGGCTTTAAAGAAATATTTTGCTCCCAGCAGACACACCTCCCCGCCGTGCCATATAATATTGATCTCTTCTTCGGGATATTGCAGCAGATAGTCGTTAATTTTCCTAAACAGTTCCTGCAACAGGTCATATTTCATAATCATATTCTGTCGTTTTGCAATCACCTCGCAATACACACAGTTTGAGTTGCACTTTTCTATCGCTTTGAAGATTATGGTAATCATAGTGTCTGTTTTTTAAATTTAATGCTTTCCATAAGATGTAACCACTCTATTGTAAAGTTTCGGCATCCGGTTTTATCTTCCATTGCGGCAAATTTTCCCAAGCAGATTCTCCACCCTTCGCACGCCGCGCAGGGCGTAGCCTCATAAAAAAACTCCTGCCACGCTTTCTCCCCCCTTGGAGGGGGCAGGGGGTGGTTATTGTGTCCTTTGTGGTAACTCCTCCCCCTACCCCCTCCAAAGGGGGAGAATCTTGTGTTCTCTGTGGTAAACACCTTAAACACCTTAGTATTCTCAAGAAACACCGCCCCATAATCCACAAGCGTGTTATACTGGTAGGTATCATAAACATACTGAAATGGCTCTATCGGCGCGTGTGGAATTCTGGTACACAGCGCATAATACATTAAGTCAGTCAATTTCTCCCAGTCTGCATTCTTATTAATCACAATCCCCGCATACCCCCCCAGCGAAGAGAGAATTTGCACCGCTTCATAACTTTCCTTCACCGCACTATCCAAGAAAAACTTAACATTCAGTTTCTTAATCAAAGGCAACATCCTAATCAAATCTCTCACCTTCCCCAATCCCGAAGCATAAATGACCAACGGCATATTTTGCCATTCCTCCTTAAAAACAATAGATGTAACTTCCTTTTCTCTAATAATTAAAATCTTTTCCATTATTCATTATTCATTATTCATTATTCATTATTCATTATTCATTATTCATTAATTAAGTGCGCCAAGCACCCTCCCATACACAGTTCATTGAAGTACGTACAGGTTCTGCATTCTTCAAAAATTCCGTTCCTTTCTTCCCGTATCTGCTTGTTTTGCGTAGCGAAATATTTCTTAATATCTTCTACATTATCAAAGTCATACAACGATTTTTTTTCGTAATTAGCCAACGGAAAGCAAGCCCACGTCTGCATATCGGGACCAATATCAATGGCGGGTCCGCAGGAAAAAACTACTCTTCCCTTATTCAGTTTGAACAAACGACCGATATCATCGTTTGAGAAAATACACAATGGCATACCACAATCGAATCCGAGCGTTATTCTGTTTTGCTCTAATATATCTAATTGATTTCTAAAATTCTCTGCCATTCCGCGTATTTCATTCAGGTTCAAACACTCATTTTTCTGTCCGGGTATAGGTTGTGCTAATCCCAACCGGATATGTTTTTTCAAATTGTATTTAATAATCGCGTCCACCAGAAAAGTAAAATCGAAATCTTTTTGATACAGGTTGAAACTCAAGGATATATACTTTGAGAATGTTTTAAAAAACCTGTTAATTTGTTTTGTTTCCTTTGCGGTTGAAGAGTCGGGGTGATTGTAATTGCAAACGAAAGAGAGGTTTTCCACAGGGATTTTCAGCAGATAGTTTTGGGCTGTTTCCAAAGTATGGGCTGACATAATGCCGCTGGTAAACACATTAACGTGAAAATTCCGCTGGTGCAAATACAGTACAAAATCAACAAAGTCGGGGTGTAGCGCAGGCTCGCCACCCAGCAGAGAGAGATGTTTTTCTTTGGAAAATTCGAGCAGGTCGGCAATATATATCAGGTTTTCCCACGACAGGAGATTTGCCTTGCTCTTTTTAAGATACTCTTTTGCAAAGCAGTAGGGACATGAACGGACGCATTTTTCGGTAAGGAGGAGGTTGGGCATGAGATTTAATGAATAATGAACAATGAATAATGATTAATGGTAAAAAGGATAAAGGATTTTAAAGGGTTAAGGGGTTAATTTCGGAAAAACAAAAAAGCGGACTTTTTTATCCGCTTTCGAGGTTTACCACAACCTTTGTCCCAAATAAATAAGTCCGCAATTTTGTAAGCGAACTAATTCATGGGACTTCTTTAAGTGGTAATTTCGAAAGCCTGAATATAGCAAAACGCTATTTACATTTTCCGATAAATCGTGAGGTTTTATTATATCATAAGCAATATTTTGGTTAATAAAATGGATGCGAAAATAGAAAATTATTCAAAAAAACAAAGATGGGGTAAAAAATTACTATTTTTTGACCCAAAAATGCGTTCACGCCATTTATATGAAAAGGTACTGACGTTTTTAGTAAAAGGTACTGACGTTTTCCCAACTTTGACTGTTTTTTATTTAAGCACTTGATTATCAGGTATGTAAATTTACAGCATTAGAGAAGAAAGTTTAAGTATCAAACAATAGCATTTTTATAATGAAGTCAGAGTCTGTTCGTTTTGGACAGCCTCTTTTTTTGTCCTATTCTCCCACTTTACATCCCTGTAAAAAGAAAATATTTTACTGAAAATTTTTAGGAGTGTCCTTAATTTTATTCAGGAATCTTTAACGTATAACTTTTATTTGCAGTCACCGTGAGTTTTGTAGATCTCAACCAGGGGTTCAGTTCTTTAAGTTGCCTGTACAAAATATTGTTATGAGCACAATAGTTTCTAAAATCTTCAATGCTCTTTTCTATAACAATCTCTTTGTAATCAATAGGTTTATAAAAGTCTGTTGCTGCGATGCGAATATTGTATAATTCCTGATTTTCAAAAACTAATTTATAAGCAATACAGCGACTAAGGTAGCGAGAAGTTTCCGTATTTAAAAGCAGATTCCAGTAGTTATCAATCTGTTGTTCTTTCATTATTTTAGCGAGTCCGTTTTCGCCCATATTGTATGCAGCGGCAGCCAGCGCCCAGTTTCCGAATTGGTCTTTAAGTTTTTGTAAATGTTTGCAGGCTGCGCGGGTGGCTTTTTCCAAATGGTAACGCTCGTCAACCTGTTCATTAACTTCCAATCCGTAATTTCTGGCGGTTGTTTCCATAAATTGCCAAAAGCCTGCCGCTTTTGCCGGTGAAACTACGTTCTCTAAATTACTTTCCGCTATGCACAAGTATTTTAAGTCGTCCGGAAGATTTTCTTCTTTTAGAATATTTTCAATAACGGGTAAAAATCGTGTAGAGCGTTTTAGCGTTAACAGGGTTCGGGCATGTTGATAGCATTGGTTGATGAGTTCTCTGTCAATACTTTCCTTTACCCAGTATAGATGTAGCGGTACGGCTTCCCTGCAAAAATCAACATACTCGGGGAGGGGAGGAGAGGTTAACGGATTTTCGTAGAGCGAGTGAGATTCGTCCAACTGAGACAAACAATTTTCCGTATGCACGATTTGGTCTGCCCGTACAATATTTAACATTGTGTAGATTCCTAATCCACAAATAATTAATCCTAAAATGATGACAACAATCTTTTTTTTCATTAAAATTTAAATTTTAAATTCATCCAATTTTCCCATATCCTTCCACGTATCCTCATTATGCAAATACCCCCGAATAATATGATTCTTTGCTAACTCCAAATATAGTGGTGTAAACGACATTTTTTCATTTTTCGGTATAAAATCAAGTATTCTCTTGTCCACAATATGAATGCCGCTAAATGCTAATGGGGTTGTTTCTTCTGCTTCGTAACAGATTTTTTTTTCGTTTGTTTTTGTATTTTCCCAGCCGCACAATCTTAATTCCGGCTCTTCAAAGAGAAAATAGCGGTTGGTTTGGCGGTGGCGCACGGCGAGGGTAGCGAGGTGTGTGGCAATACTATGTTTTCTGCTTTCTACATTTATCATCTTCCTCAAATCAATACTTGAGATTACATCTACATTATATAATAATATTTTGTCGCATTCTTTGAAAAAATGTTCTGCGAACTTAAGTCCGCCGGCAGTCTCCAACAGTTCTTCCCGTTCATCGGAAATCTCAATCCGAGCATTGAAATGGCGCTGATTGATGAAGTCAATGATTTGTTCTCCAAAATGATGTACATTAATTACAATATGTTGAATGCCCGCATTTATTACTTTCAACAAGACGTGTTCCAACAATGTTTTTCCTTGATATTCCACGAGAGCTTTAGGCTTGTTTGCCGTTAATGGGTAGAGGCGGACGCCTAAACCGGCTGCGAAAATCATAGCGGAAGTTTTCAATGTTAAGGTTTAAAATTTAATCATTTCATTTTTTCTGTTTTTTGCTTTCTGTGCGGCAAGAACAATATTCGGAGCATCTAATCCGTATTTGTGCATCAGTTGTTCGGGAGTTCCTGATTCTCCGAAGCGGTCGTTTACGGCTATCATTTCTATCGGAGCGGGAAACTCACGTGCCAATAGTTGGGCGATGGAGTCCCCCAGACCACCGTTTCTAAAATGTTCTTCAGCGGTAACCACACATTTTGTTTTGCGAACGCTATGTAAAACGGCTTCTTCATCTAAAGGTTTAATAGTGTGAATGTTGATAACTTCTGCGTCTATTCCTTTTTCATTGAGTTGTTCGGCAGCTACTAAGCTTTCCCATACTAAATGTCCGGTGGCAATAATGGTTACATCACTTCCTTCTCTCAGGATGTTCGCTTTGCCTATTTCAAACCGTTGGTTTTCAGGAGTAAAATTGGGAACTACGGGACGACCGAAGCGCAAATATACCGGTCCTTTATGTTTGGCAATGGCGAATGTTGCTGCTTTGGTTTGGTTGAAATCACAAGTATTGATTACGGTCATATTGGGCAACATCTTCATCAGCCCAATATCTTCCATAATTTGGTGTGTTGCGCCATCTTCGCCCACCGTAATACCTGCGTGCGAGGCTATAATCTTCACATTCAGATTAGAGTAGGCAACTACCATACGAATCTGGTCGTAAACTCTACCACTCACGAAAGCAGCGAAAGAGCCACAGAACGGAATTTTTCCGCTTAATGCCAATCCGGCGGAAATACCTATCATGTTGGCTTCCGCAATGCCGGTTTGAATAAAACGTTCGGGAAACTCTTTCTTAAAAGCATCCATTTTTAAACTGCCGGTTAAATCGGCACATAAAGCAAATATGTCAGGATTTTCTTTGCCTGATTGTAATAAGGCTTCTCCGAAGCCGGAACGGGTATCCTTGAAATTTAGTGGAGTCATTATTATTTAAAAGTTTAAGGTTTAATATTCAATGTTAAATGTTACTTCTAAAACGAAGCAAAAATATTTTATTTTTTGGGTTTATTGTAAATCTGAAAAAATCATGTTTATTTCTAAATAATTTTCTATTTTTGCCACTCAAAAGTTAGCGATGGCTGCATTTTTAACATTGTATCACCAAATTGAGACTAAACTCTTTAAAATTAAGCAAATTGTAGAAGAAAAAACGGAAGAAAACAAAACCTTGAAGAAAAATCTTACAACTGCTTTAGATAAGATTGAATATCTGGAAAATGAAAATCGGCTGCTATGTGACAAAAACAAAATATTAACAATAACTAAAACAGCATTATACAAAGAAGATAAGAAACAAACCGAAAAAAAAATTGAAAAATTAGTGCGGGATATAGACCACTGTATGGAGCTTTTAAATAGTATGCAATGGAAGACGGATTTATAACAATTAAAATTACAATTGCACAGCGTATCATCGAGTTGAAGATTCAAAAAGAATGGGAACGATACTATAGAGAAGCCGAAAAAATAATCAATGACAGTTTTTTCAATTTCGCTAAACAATGGACATTTAAAGATTATCAGGATATTTTATCGAAATTATTGATAAGTGAAGTTGTGAAAAATATTGAATGTAACGAAAGACTGCAAGAATATGAAGAAGATCTAATTCCTAAAATGATAGAATTAAATGAATTAGCAGACAAAATACACATTGATTAACGCGTTCTTTGACATAAACATATCCCGCTTTTGTTCACACACGTTTGATAAACTCAATTACAAACATAGAAGATTGACTCTCTATTGTTAGAACCTGCCGTTTTTACGGACTTTCGCCCTGTAGAGGCAACTTCAAATAATACCAGATAGGAGTTTATAAACCCTATTTGAACAAAGGCGGGATTTTTTTGTAAACAAAAAAAATTAAAGTTGAAAATTTAAAATTCAAATGAAATTTTATCTTAAATCTTAAACTTTAAATCTTAAATCTTAAATCTTAAATTAATCTTAAATTAATCTTAAATCTAATATAAAAACCTTAAAAAAAAATTTATGACAATCGGAATTATCATAGGAGTCGTTATCGGACTCATTGTCGGAGTCTTTGGATCTCTTACCATTTTGAGATCTACTTTAGCTCAAAAAAGTAAAACCATGATGCAGGAAGCGCAGGAAGCATTGAAAAAGGCCAATGAAGATGCAGAACTGATTAAAAAAGAGAAAATTCTTCAAGCAAAAGAAAAATTCTTACAGTTAAAAAGCGAACATGAACAAATGGTGAATGAAAAAAATCAACAAATTGCTGCAGCAGACAACCGAATCAAACAAAAAGAGACCGTTCTAAATCAAAAGTTGGAAGAGGTAAACAGAAAAAATCAGGAAAATACAGTATTAAGAGAAGACTTAACCAAGAGAATAGAAGCGAACAAAGTTAAACAGTCGGAATTGGATAAGCAAACTGCTACCCAAAAAGCCAAATTGGAAGCCATTGCCGAACTTACCACACAACAGGCAAAAGAACAATTAATCGACTTGATGCAAGAGGAAGCGAAAGCCGATGCGATGGTGCTGGTCAACGACATTATTAACGAAGCCAAGAACACAGCCGCTGCCGAAGCCAAAAAGATTGTGATTAAATCAGTGCAACGTTTGGGCGTGGAAGCCGCTTTGGAAAATGCAGTCTCTGTTTTCAATATTGAAAATGAAGAGATGAAAGGACGCATTATTGGACGCGAAGGACGTAATATCCGTTCGCTGGAGAGCCTCTGCGGCGTGGATATCATTATTGACGATTCGCCTGATGCAATACTTATTTCCAGTTTTGACCCGATACGCCGCGAAATCACGCGCCAATCTTTGCTTAAATTGGTTACCGATGGGCGTATCCATCCCGCACGTATCGAAGAAGTGGTGGCGAAAACCAAGAAAAATATTGAACAGGAGATTGCCGAAATAGGAAAACGTACTTGCATTGATTTAGGAATTCATAACCTTCCCAACGACTTGATGCGCATAGTTGGAAAAATGCGCTACCGCTCTTCCTACGGACAAAACTTGCTGCAACACTCTAAGGAGGTAGCCAACCTGTGTGCGATTATGGCTGCCGAATTAGGCTTAAATCCGAAGATTGCCAAACGTGCCGGTTTGTTGCACGATATTGGGAAAGTACCTGATGTAGAATCTGATTTGCCACACGCAATACTGGGCGCAAAATTGGCAGAGCAATTTAAGGAACGTCCTGAGATTATCAATGCTATTGGCGCGCACCACGATGAAATGGAGATGGATAACCTTTATGCGCCGCTGGTACAGGTGTGTGACGCTATTTCCGGCGCCCGCCCCGGCGCCCGCCGCGAAGTGATTGAAGCCTATACCAAACGTTTACAGGATTTGGAAAATATCGCCTTAACTTACCCCGGTGTTGTTAAAACATTCGCCATACAGGCAGGAAGAGAACTCAGAGTTATTGTTGGCGCTGAAAAGGTGACCGACGAACAGGCTACACAAATATCCTTCGACTTGTCCAAGAAAATTCAAAATGAAATGACCTATCCGGGACAAATCAAGATTACGGTAATTAGAGAGACAAGATCGGTAAATTTTGCAAGATAAACATTGAAGAATTAGCAAATTTAAGATGCCACTAATTCTATAAAACAATCTTCAATAGTAGGCTGTATTTGTGCCAAGTCGGAGAATTTTTGTCCGTTTATTTCTAAAAAATCTTCAAAATCTTTTAGATTAAAATTTTCACTGTAAAAGGAAACGTGCATACATTCGCCGTAAGGGTAATAATTACTCTTAATCGGACATTTTTGCATACAATCCAGCAAATTAAAAATGGTTGCTGTTTTTAAAGAATAGAGTTTTCCTTTATAGTTTTCAATAATCTTAGTCGGCGTATTTATGGTGATGATTTTGCCCTCTTTCATCAGGGCAATTCTATCGCAACGGGTGGCTTCATCCATATATGGAGTGGATACCAAAACGGCAATCCCTTGTTTTTTAATCTCTTTTAACAGTGTCCAGAACTCTCGTCTCGACACGGGGTCAACGCCGGTGGTAGGCTCATCAAGAAACAGGATTTTAGGTTTGTGAATCAAAGCGCAGCAAAGTGCAAGTTTTTGTTTCATCCCGCCGGAAAGATGCCCCGCCTGCCGCTCCTTAAACGGTGAAAGTTGCTTCCATATCGGGGTTATTAAATGGATATTATCCTTGATGTTACCCCCATACATAGTCGCAAAAAACCTTAGATTTTCATATACGGATAAATCCGGATATAAAGAAAAAACGCCGGGAAGGTAACCAATCTCTTTCCGTATCTTTTTGTAATCTGCAACCAAGTCATAACCTAATAAAGTTACTTTTCCTGAAGAGGGGAGTTGCAGTGTGGCAAGAATATTGAAGAGTGTAGTTTTACCGGCGCCGTCCGGTCCAATAAGCCCAAACACCTCTCCCTCGTTTACCTCAAAACTAATTTCAGATAAAGCGTTTACTTTACCATATTTTTTTGAAATCTTCTCTATATAAATTGCCGACATCTTTAATATCTAATCACGAATCACTACTTAAACTTCACATCTCCCGGCATCCCAATTTTGGCAACGCCGTCATTTTCAAAAGCGACTTTCACGGCATACACCAAATTTACCCGCTCGTTCTTGGTTTGAATCATCTTGGGAGTAAACTCTGCCTTCGATGAAATCCAGGAGACCATACCTTTAATCGTTTTTTCTTGATTATCGGGAATATCAAGATGTATCTCCACCGGTTGCTCTAAATAAACGGTAGAGAGCATATCTTCGGTGATGTAAACTTTGATGTACATATTCGTTAGGTCGGCTATTTTAAACAATGGTTTCCCCTGAAAAGCCAACTCATTAGGTTCAATATATTTTTTGAGTACTGTACCGGAAATAGGGGATTTAATGTGACATTTAGTTAAAGCATTCTGTAATTGCAATTTTTGGAAACGCATAGCTTCTACTTCTTCCAAAATGGCTTTATTGGTGATGGTAAGATTAGATTCCATCGCTTCAATTTGACTGTTTGTAATATCAATTTCAGCATTAATATCATCTAATTGTTTGCTTGAAATTGCATTCGCCGCTACCAGCGTGGCGATTCTGTTTTTTTCTCTGTTAAGAGTTTCCAACTTGTTGTAGAGTATTCGCACTTGTGAGGGGAGGTCAGGGCGGCGCGCCATAGCCGCTGCGATTGATGCTTCCAACTGTTTGATCTGTAAATATATTTGTACAGTATCAATACAACCGACTTCTTCGCCCCGTTGGTATGCCTTACCTTCTTCCACAATGAACTGAAGCATTTTGCCGTTGCTTTCCGAAGAAACGGTAATTTCTGTTGCGCCAAATACCCCGTAGGCATCCGCGTCTCCTTTGTTGTTTTTACAACTGATAAAACCAATAATAGAGATAATAGCTAAAAAAAATGATAGATGTTTATTCATAAACTAATTCGCTTTCGGGTGGCAAAATTAGCATATTTTTAATACGATAAATATATGGTAATTATTGTATTTTTGTGCCTGATTTAACAAAATGAAAAAAAATCTACTCTTTTTACTTCTTCTGTGCATTTTTTCACACGCTGTTGCACAGGAAGTATTGCATCGAAATGTTATAAAAGTTACTTTTTTATCTTTCATAACAGGTTCTACAAAAATTACTTACGAACGTGCCACTTTTCCGCATCAATCTGTTGAAATTACCGGAGGTATTATCGGTTGGGGGTATGATAAATTTTCTGTAAATCCTAAGGGCGGATTGGTGAGGCTGGCTTATAAGTTTATCCTTTATTCCAAATATCCTGCTCCCTTAAATGGATTTTATATCAAACCTGAACTTGCTTTTTCCCATTATCATTATAATCTTATAGATGATGTTAATTGTAACAGAGCGCTCTCTTCGTGGATTACCGTTATGGCTTGTCCCGGCTATCAGTGGGTAAAAAAATGGTTTGTTTTTGACGGTTTTGCAGGAATTGGCTTAGGTATGGGAACAAAGGTAGATCTTAGATATCATCACGGTTTTATTGACAGGTTTAAATGCGTAACGCTTACCTTTGGTATGAAAGTAGGGGTGGCTTTTGGAGGAAGAAATCTTTCCAAAAAACATGTTAATTTGCAGTCCGAAAATCAAGACAATTTTAATTAAATAATAGATTATGAAAGAGACCCAATTTAAAAGATTACACGAAGAAAAAGGTGCAAAAATGGTAGAATTTGCCGGTTTTTATATGCCGATTCAATATGAAGGATTAGTGGCGGAACATTTACACGTACGCAACAAAGTGGGCGTTTTTGACGTTTCTCACATGGGCGAATTTACCGTAAAAGGACAACAAGCCTTGCCTTTGTTGCAATACATTACCTCTAATGATGTGGCAGCCCTCTATCCGGGAAAAGTGCAATACTCCTGTTTTCCAAACGGAAAGGGTGGCATTGTGGACGACCTGTTAGTGTATTGTATGGCGGAAAACGATTATCTTTTGGTGGTAAACGCCGCCAATATTGACAAAGACTGGGCGTGGGTAACGGAACAAAACAAAAAGTTCGGCGCTGATATTAAAAATATTTCTGATGAAATATCGCAATTAGCCGTACAAGGTCCGCTAGCGCTTAAAGCCATGCAGAAACTTACCGATACACCGGTGGAAGATATGGAGTATTATACAGTGAAAACGCTGACTTTTGCAGGAGTTCCCAATATCATTTTCGCTACTACCGGTTATACCGGTTCCGGTGGTTGCGAAATCTATATGAAAAACGAAGACGCCGAAAAAATTTGGAACGCCGTTTTTGAAGCAGGTAAGGAATTTGACATCAAACCCATTGGACTGGCTGCCCGCGACACGCTTCGCCTTGAGATGGGATTCTGTTTATATGGACACGAAATTGACGATACGATTACCCCTATTGAAGCCGGCTTAGGCTGGATTACAAAATTTGTTGACCATAAAGATTTTATTGATAAAGATAGAATGTTACAAATGAAAGCCGAAGGACTAAAACGCAAGTTGGTGGGCTTTGAAATGATAGACCGCGGTATCCCGCGACAGGATTACGAAGTGTGTGATGCAGAAGGAAACGTGATAGGCTCGGTACGCTCAGGAACACAAGGACCTTCTATCAATAAAGCCGTTGGAACTGCCTGGGTAAAATCGGAGTTTAGCGCAATCGGTACGGAAATATTTATCAAAGTGCGCGATAAACTGTTGAAAGCGGTGGTGGTAAAAATGCCTTTTTATAAAATATGATGAATACCTATATTCGAAAAATGCGATTCGTTCCCAGTGTTGTGGTATTGGGAATGGATTTGTGTATTGTCTTCTTTGCAGCAATGCTGGCGATTCTCCTTAGAGACAGTGTTATAGGAATTGCTCATATCTCTACTTTCTTTACGCCCATTATCCCTATCACTATTTTAATAGTAAGAGCGCTTTTTTTTCTTCTTTTTAATATCCACAAAATTGTGGTACGTTATACAAATTCAAAAGATATCGTCAAAATATTTCTAGCGACTTTATCCGGAACTGCCGTGCTGTTCTTTTTAACCTATCTGCTTTGGATACTAAATATTAACCCCTCCCGATTTATTCCGATTTCCATTATTGGTATGGAATTTTTTATTACAACAACTGTAATGGTGATCTATCGTTTTATTTTTAAAATCTATTTTTTAGAAAAAATAAACCCGACAAAACTCAAGAAAAACATAGTAATAGTAGGTGCAGGAGTCGGCGGAGTTACTACTAAAAGAGCCTTAGACCGAGATACGGCAAGCAAATATAATGTGCTTTCCTTTTTTGACGACGACCCCAAAAAACAGGGTATGTTACTGGAAAATTTGACAGTTCGTGCAATTGATCAGTTAGATGAATATCTGACGGAAAACAATATCTCTTTCCTCATCATTTCAATTCAAAACCTACCGACTCAAAGGAAAAATAAAATTACGGAAATTGCGCTTAATCACAATGTTAAAGTATTGGTTGTACCTCCTGTAACTCAATGGATTAACGGCGAACTCAGTTTTAAACAAATCAGAAAGATTAAGATTGAAGAACTTTTGGAACGAGATGCTATTGATATTAATAAGTCGTTGGTTAATAAAGATATTGTTGGAAAAACCATAATGATTACCGGCGCCGCCGGCTCTATCGGAAGCGAAATTGTGCGACAATTGTTAAAGTTTGATTTCAAAAAACTTATCTTAATTGACAACTCGGAGACCCCTGTTTTCTTTTTGCACCAGGAACTGTGTAGTAAAAAATTGTGGAAGAATGTTGAAATTTTATTGGCAGATATTACAGACAGAGAAAAAATGGAAGAGTTCATGGTGCTTTATAAACCCGATGTCATTTATCATGCTGCCGCTTATAAACACGTGCAACTGATGGAGGAAAACGTGCACGCTGCCGTTAAAAACAATGTAGAAGGCACCAAAATTATGGCAGATTTGGCTGTGAAATACAACGTTAAAAAGTTTGTGATGATATCTACCGATAAAGCGGTAAATCCAACCGGCGTAATGGGGGCTTCAAAACGTATCGCAGAAATTTATGTGCAATCGCTCAATTATGCTCAGAAAACGACAAAGTTTGTAACTACGCGCTTTGGAAACGTGTTGGGCTCTAATGGCTCTGTTATTCCTATTTTTAGAGAACAGATTGAAAAAGGCGGTCCTATCACTATCACACACCCCGACATCATGCGCTATTTTATGACCATTTATGAAGCCTGCCAGTTGGTAATTACCGCCGGCGCTATGGGAGAAGGCGGCGAAATATTTATATTTGATATGGGAGAGGCAATTAAGATTTATGATCTGGCGGCAAAAATGATTAAACTGTCAGGATTAACGCTCGGAAAAGATATCTCTATTGAATTTACCGGTTTACGTCCGGGTGAAAAACTCTATGAAGAACTTTTGGCAAATGCCGAAAATACAAAACCTACTCCGCACAAAAAAATTATGATTGCTGATGTGATAAAATATGATTATCAAGATATTGAAAATAAAATTGAACAGTTATTAATTTCCAAAAACGAGGAATCTCCACACATCGTTAAATTAATGAAAGATATCGTGCCCGAATATATTAGTATGAACTCAAAATTTGAAAGTTTAGATAAGTAGTTATTATGTATCTTAAAGATTCCGCACTTCATGTTCAGGAAGGAATTCCGCAGCCGGAGCCTGTATCTCCTTACCTTAAATTTAGAAAGAAGAAAAGATTATCTGCCGACAAATATGTTGAAGGGATTCTATCGGGAAACAGAGTGCTTTTAAGTCAGGCAATTACGCTTATTGAAAGCACATCACACAAAGATGTTGAGGTTGCCGGTAAAATTATTGAGCAATGTTTGCCCCATTCCGGAAACTCCATCAGAATTGGAATAACCGGTGTGCCTGGAGTAGGAAAAAGCGCCTTTATTGAAGCCTTTGGCAAACATTTAACCTCTATCGGAAAAAAGTTGGCAGTGCTGGCAATTGACCCCAGCAGTGAAATCTCGAAAGGCAGTATTTTGGGAGACAAAACACGTATGGAAGAACTCTCTATTGACCCCAATGCATTTATCCGCCCTTCACCTTCCGGATTGACCTTAGGCGGCGTGGCACGGAAAACCCGCGAAACGATTATCCTTTGCGAAGCCGCCGGTTTTGATGTCATTATTATTGAAACGGTGGGCGTGGGACAGTCGGAAACGTTAGTGAAATCTATGGTGGACTTCTTTCTGCTACTTATGCTTTCCGGCGCTGGAGACGAATTGCAAGGCATTAAACGCGGAATTATGGAGATGGCAGACGCCCTCATCATTACCAAAGCCGATGGCGACAACATTGCCAAAGCCACTGCCGCAAAAGCGCTCTATCAATCGGCTTTACAACTGTTCCCCAAAAATGAAAACGGATGGAATCCTGTAGTAGATACCTGCTCAGTTTTTCTCCATAACAGCATAGAAAAAATTTGGAAACTCATTGCCGATTTTGAAAACCAGACCAAAACCAACGGCTTCTTCCCGAAACACAGAGCCGAACAGTCGGTGACAACTTTTTACAATTGGATGAATGATATGTTGAAAGATAACTTTTATTCAAACGCAATGGTGGTGAAAAAGTTAAACAACATAATTTCCGAAATTAAAAAAGGAAAACTCTCGCCCTATCAAGCCGGAACGGAACTGGTACAAAAATACCATCAAAAATCTTTAAACTCTAAACTCTAATATCTAATATCTTGAAAAACTACCTCCGTATCATAAAATATGCCCTTCGTTATAAAAGTAACATTTTGCTAATGTTTTTGGCAAATATATTCTATTCGGTTTTCTCAGTTTTTTCTTTGGCGTTAATTGTTCCGTTTCTTAGGGTATTATTTCAGCAGAGCGTTCCTGTTTTGGAAAAACCCGATTTTACATTTTCGTTAAATACCATTATAGATACTTTCAATTTCTATTTAGGAGAATTAATATCTTCTTATGGTCAAATTTATGCGCTGATTATGATAGCATTGACGATGGTAGTGTTGAACTTTACAGGTAATTTTTTCAGATATATGGCGCAGTTTTTTTCTGCTCCCATACGTGCAGGAGTGATCTATCAGGTTCGTAAAGAATTATATAGCAAACTTGTGAATTTGCCATTGTCCTTTTTCTCAAAAATGAAAAAAGGAGATATTCTCAATCGCTTCGGTACGGATGTGCAAGAGATTGAATGGTCTTTGGTACAATCAATTATTATTATTTGCAGAGACCCTATTATGGTTGTTGTATTTTTAGTTGCATTATTTAGAATTAGTTTTTTATTATCTCTCATTGCTTTACTTATTTTTCCGTTAGTAGGTTATCTTATATCGCGTATCGGCGCTGCTATTAAAAAAAATGCGGCAAAATTGCAACTACACTTGGCTTCCGTAAGCGCTCTTTTTGATGAGACTATCGGCGGACTTCGCATTATTAAAGGTTATAATGCTATTGACCACGCCAATAGAAAGTTTCAGGAAGAGACTGCGGAGCATTTTAAAATGAATAAAAAGATATTCAGAGTGAATGAATTAGGCGCTCCTTTAGTAGAACTGCTCTCCATTGTAACTTTGTTGATTGTATTATTGATTGGAGGAATTTTTGTGTTAAAAAACAGTAATTTAAGTGGTGAATTATTTTTGTTTTTTGTTGTTGTTTTTGCACGCATCATACCTCCTGCCCGCCAGTTGGCAAATATGTATTATACCTTGAAAAAAGGGCTTCCGTCTGTGCAACGTGTTCTTCAGATTTTTGATGCAGATGAGAAAATTTATGAAAAAGAAGATGCCATTCCCCTGACTTCATTTTCACAACATATTGTATATAAAGATGTCTATTTTTCTTATTATGATGTTGAAAAGAAAGAGGATTGTAATGTACTACAAGATGTTTCTTTTGAAATAAAGAAAGGAGAGAAGGTCGCTTTTGTGGGGGCTTCAGGTGCAGGCAAATCCACCATTGTAGATCTTTTACCCCGATTTTACGACATCTCTTTTGGGGAGATTTTGATAGATGGTAAAAATATTAAAGATTACAAAATTGAAGACTTGCGGGGATTGTTCGGCATGGTAAGTCAAGATGTTATTCTTTTTCACGACACTGTGTTCAACAATATCACTTTTGGGCGCACGGCTTCTTGCGAAGAGGTAGAAACTGCCGCCAAAGCTGCATTTGCGCACGATTTTATTATGGAGATGGAAAACGGTTACGATACGATAATCGGCGATAGAGGGATGACCTTATCCGGTGGGCAGCGCCAGCGGCTCAGCATTGCCAGAGCACTGCTGAAAAAACCACAAATCCTTATTTTCGACGAAGCCACCTCCGCTTTAGATTACGAATCGGAATTGGCTGTTCAAAACTCTTTGAACGAAGCATTTAAAACCCATACGGTGATTATTATTGCCCACCGTGAAGAAACTTTGCGTAATGTGGATAAAGTTATTACCATAAAAGAGGGAAAGATTGATGAAATTATTCAAAAATAGAAAACAGTTATTATTCTTGTCGTGCAAAATTACAAACAACCCTCTTTCAATATAATTCCCCCACACACAAGATCATCATCTTCATAAATTACTGCCGACTGCCCCGGCGTTATTGCCGAAACAGGCTTTTCAAACTCTATCTTCATTCTGTCGCCCACCTGTTGCACTTTGCACTTTTCGCCTTCGTTGTTAAATCTGATTTTACAAGTTAAATCCATATTTTTATTCAATTTTTCATACTTCATCAGATTTACATTTCCTATCCACATTTCTTGGGTGAGCAGGTCATCTTTTGTTCCCAATGTAACGGTGTTTGTGTGGGCGTTTATATTCACCACATAAGCAGGGTATCCAAGCGCAATGCCTAATCCTTTTCGCTGTCCGATGGTGTAAAAGGGATAGCCTTTGTGTTTGCCCAATATCTTTCCGGAGATATCCACATAGTTTCCTTCGCCTATTTGTTGGTCAATATCGGCAACTTTTTCACGTAGGAAACTGCGGTAATCGTCGTCAATAACAAAACATATCTCCTGACTTTCACGCTTTTGCGACAGTTTAAGGTAATTGTGCCGGCGCGCAATCTCCCGCACTTGCAGTTTGGTTAAATGTCCCAGCGGAAAAATCGTTCTTTTTAGATTTTCCTGTGTCAATGTCCACAAAAAATAGGTTTGGTCTTTCGATTTATCAACCGCTTTGCGCAGGAAATATCTGTTGTTTTCAAAAGCAACCTGCGCATAATGACCGGTGGCAAGAAAATCGCAATGATGTTTATCGCATTCTTCAATCATTTTGCCCCACTTAATTATTTTGTTGCACAGTACACAGGGATTTGGCGTAAAACCGGACATATATTGCGCAATAAAGTCGGCAATTATGGTATCCTCAAATAATTTTCGCGTATCAAGAATATAGTGAGGAAAACCGAAATCATCGGCTAAATTTTTTGCTTCAAAAATGGAATCCACACTGCAACAGCCTGTCTCTTTTTCCATACAAGCCTTTGAAATAGAATCATAAGAACGAAAAGTCATTCCTGTTATATCAAAACCATCTTCTTTTAAAAGCATTGCCGACACCGAACTGTCTATGCCGCCGCTCATTCCTAATAGTACTCTTTTATTCATATCAAAACGGAATTTCCCAAAAATAAGGACGTTGCATTTTCTTACACTCGCCAATATATTTACTCAAAATATTATTATATTCTTGATAATCAATTATTTTACGTTTTTTCTTAACGATTGGTTTTGTCATTTCCACTTTTTCATCTAAAAGTAGAACATTGGTGGCTGTGTAAACTACTGCGCCGTTGGCTTCGGTCACTTCCAAAATCATACCGGGTAAACCGCAATACATATTCGGTCCGATTGAAACGGGCAAATCTAATGCAAACCACGCAATTATCTCTTTTCCTTTGAGCGAATCGTAATATGAAGCGTTCATGCAGATGCGCCCTGCAACCTCTTTCATATCGTTTTTAATTCTCCAATTTTGGCAAATGATGGAGTCTTTAATGACGTAGTCTTTGTTCAGCAAAGTCAAAACATCGAAAGTTTCGCCTTCTTCGCGGTTTCTATAAATGACATAATCATCACTTCGCCATTTTTCAGAATCTTTATCTTCTTTGTACTCGTACTTGTATTCATTGGCATTAAATTTCAGTTCGGCTTTCATTTTCCATTCATTATCACTGTTATTTCCCCAAACATAGGAGAGCCGCTCTCTTTCTGTTTTGGATATATAATCGCAAGCCGCATACTTTTTTATCCAATTATGTGTAACCGTATAAGATACAATTCCATTTTCCTGACCAAGTAAATAGTTCATTAAAAAAATGGCTACCATTAAGAAAGATATTTTTTTCATTTGATTTAAGGTTTAAAGTTTAAGTATTAAGGGTTAAGTATTAGGCGCTAAGTGTTAAGGGTTAATCATTATTCATT
>WRGQ01000157.1 GCA_009787115.1 Bacteroidota bacterium | reverse complement strand
TGATGCTGACATCAGGGATATTCACATAAGCGCGGTTTCCGGAGCCATATCCGATACCTTTTCCGGAACCTTCGCCGGCGCCTTCGCCTGAGCCTAATCCCATACCTGCGCCTGTACCGTTACCTGTTCCTGTCCCGCCGCTTGCGCCGCCACCTTTCCCCGGACGATAGGCTGCACCGGGATCCGGTTTCGGTTCAGATGTAACCACGTTGTTGTTTTTAGATTTGGACGGCTTTGGATTGGGCGCCACTACCGGCGCATCTTCCGTTTCCTGCGTTGCCAGATTGGGCGCATCGCTGCTAACGTGCTTTGCCGACTTGGGCATATTTGAGCCGCCCCCACCCCCGCCACCGGAAGTTAATTCTATCAAAATCATCTGCTTAGCCGCCGGAGGAGGCACTTGAGAATACATACCGAAAAAATAGAGTATAAAAAGCAATACCGCCATCGTTAACGCCGTTACAAAAGAAGAGATTACTTTGTTTTTCCTGTCGGTACTCATAGTTATGATTTTGCTTCAGTGGCTAATAACAGTCTGTATCTTTGAGATTCTTCAAAACCCGCATTCAGTGCATTCAACACATCGTAAAAAGCCACTACACATTCTATCGGTACCGACTTGTCTGCCCGTAAAATAATAGTACGCTGTTCGGAATTATCGGTTTCCACAATACCCTGCAACACAAATAAAAGTTCCTCGTAAGGAGTTGGTTCTGAGTTTTGTCCTTTCGGATTTACATAATAGTTCTTTTCTTCATCAATATATACTTCAATATTTCTTGCCGCCAACTGTTTACCTGAATCGCTTTTGGGAAGTATTAAATTGATAACATTAGGCGCCACCAAAGTGGAGGTTATCATAAAAAAAATCAGCAGCAAAAACACCAAATCCGACATAGACGCGGTGCTAAACTCTGCACTCCTTTTGTTTTGAAGTTTTATTGCCATAATTTTTTTAATTTAAGATTTAAGGTTTAAGATTTAAGGTACAAAATTTAAGATTTAAGGTTCAAAGTTACTATTATCTTTAAATTTTAAATATTAAATTCAATTATACCGGTTCGTGCAGTAAATCAATAAATTCTGTACTTTTTGCTTCGAGTATATAGACTACCCGCTGTATTCTTGCTACGATGATATTGTAGCATATATATGCGATAATCCCTACAATAAGTCCGCCGACAGTGGTAATCATTGCGGTATAAATACCTCCTGACAGGTCGGCGATATTCAAATTGTTAGGATTTGCCGCCATATTGTGGAAGGCGATTACCATTCCCACTACGGTACCGAGGAAGCCGAGCATAGGCGCGGCGCCTGCAATCGTAGCCAACACGGATACTTTCTTTTCCAAGCGTTGAACTTCAAGGTTGCCGGTGTTTTCAATGGCGGCGCTAATGTCGGTCAACGGTTTGCCAATGCGGGTAATCCCTTTTTCAATCATACGCGCTAAAGGACTTTCATTCCCTTTGCACAATGCCATTGCGGATTCTATTTTACCGGAGTGGATAAAATCACGAATATTGTTCATAAAGTTGCGCTCCTCTTTCGCCGACTTATTGATGGTGAGCAAGCGCTCTACAAAAATATAGACTGCCAGAGCAAGCATTACCAATAATGGAAGCATAATCCATAAACTGCTGGGAGCGAATACTAAATCAATAATTCTTAATTTTTCAATGACCGGTTCGGAGGCTGTAGCTGAAATCATTTCAGGATTGGAAACCGGAATTTGTAACAAAAACATACTTTTCATACAATTTTTTCTTTTTTTTTCAAAAATAAATTACGCCTTATAACGAATTTTTTTCAAAGTTATTTTTTTAAACAACAAAATGTATTTTTGTCAATCCATTTTATTTCACTTATGAAACTATCCAACTACCAACAAACCAACAAGAAAGTTACAAAAAGTTACAAAAAACAAAAATTAACTTCAAAAAAGGTAAAAACCACCGAATCGAAGAACAAAAAGGGCAAACGGACAAGTTTGTGGGAATTTTTGAAGAGCAAACGTATGGTGCAGGTGTATGGCATTTTGCTTATGGCTTTTGCTGTTATGTTGTGCATTTCTATGGTTTCCTCTTATTTTCACTTTCATTCGGATGCTTCTTCCGTTGAATCTCATACAGAAGATATTAAAAATGCAGCCGGCATTATCGGAGCGCATTTAGCCTACCTGTTTATCAATTATACTTTCGGATTTTTCTCCATTGGTTTTGTACTGCTGTTTTTTATTTACGGTTTTAAATTAACCTTTGAACGCTCTATGCTTCCTCCATTATTAACGACACTGACTACGCTCATAACAATGGCTTGGTTTTCAACTGTTTTCGGTTGTTTTTTTGCAGATACAGACTACGCTTTTGTATCGGGGGCTTTTGGCAACGAGATCTCAAAATTTCTTATAGCGCGTACGCACCTTTGGGGTACAGCGCTTATTCTTTTTGCTATGTTCATCATTATTCTAATACTTTTCTATAATATCTCCCCAAAGAAAATGATTGAAGTGATTGCCGGAGATGCGGAAAGTAGAAAACAGAAGGCGGAAAACAGAAGGGAGGAACGGGAGCAGAAGGAAGAAAGCAAAAAGCAGAAGGCAGAAAAAAATCTTACGGTCTTACCATCTTGCAATCTTACGGTCTCTAAAACAGATTTATCTGAAAATAATAAATCAGACTCTCATAAACTTCCCGGTCTGTATATTGAAGATATTAATAACCTGCGTAATGAATACGATAATAAAGGAATAAAATTTATTGAAGAAGGAGTAACAAACAACGATAATCGGTTGGAAAAAGACGATGAATCGGAAATTGATACCGGCGCCGAATTTAAAATTGTTTCTGCTCCCATTGACGGGTTGTACGATGATGATGAAATAGAAGATGAGAAGATTGACGGCACTCTGTCCACACTTGATACAGACCCTCAGGATATTGAGACTCCTTTGGAAGACTATGATCCTCGGTTAGACCTCTCTATGTACAAATTTCCCGGCATCGAGTTGCTGAACGAATATGAAATCAAAGAGATAGACAAGGATACGATTATGTCTGAGTTGCAGGAAAATGCCGATAAAATTAAAACAACACTCAAACATTTTGATATTCTTATCAAAGAGATTTCCGTAACTATGGGACCTACGGTTACGCTATACGAAATTGTACCTGCCGACGGTATTCGTATTGCCAAAATTAAAAATTTGGAAGATGACATCGCACTGAATTTGGCAGCGCTGGGTATTCGTATTATTGCGCCCATTCCCGGAAAAGGAACTATTGGTATTGAAGTGCCCAACAAAAACGCGCAACTTGTTTCTATGAGGGAGATTATAAATTCGGATAGATTTCAACATAATAAATTTGATTTGCCCATTGGATTGGGAAAAACCATTAGCAACGAGCCATTTGTAGTAGATTTAGCCAAAATGCCACACCTTCTTATGGCAGGAGCCACCGGACAGGGGAAATCGGTGGGATTGAACGCTATCATCACTTCGTTGCTCTATAAAAAACATCCTTCCGAATTGAAATTTGTAATGATTGACCCCAAAAGAGTGGAACTTACACTCTACTCTGTTATTGAAAATCATTATTTGGCAAAACTCCCAGATGCTGATAATCCCATTGTTACTGAAACCAAAAGAGTAGTACAAACTCTTAACTCCCTGTGCATTGAAATGGATACACGGCTGGGGTTACTCAATCTGGCAAAAGTGCGGAATATAAAGGAATACAACCAGAAATTCTGTTTCAGAAAATTGTCTCCTGCGTTAGGACATCGTTATTTGCCATATATTGTTCTGATTATTGACGAGTTTGCTGATTTAATTATGACCGCCGGAAGAGATGTGGAAACCCCCATTGCCCGCCTAGCACAATTGTCGCGTGCTATTGGAATTCATCTGATTATCGCTACACAGAGACCTTCGGTGAACATCATTACCGGCTCTATTAAAGCAAATTTCCCTGCACGTTTGGCTTTCCGCGTAGTACAAAAAGTGGACTCCAGAACTATCTTAGATGCCAACGGTGCCGACCGGCTTATTGGTAAAGGCGATATGCTGCTCTCCACAGGAAGCGACCTGATTCGATTACAATGCGCTTTTGTGGACACCCCCGAAGTGGAAAAAATTGCCCAATTTATTGAAGAACAACAATCCTACCCCGAGCCATTTTTGCTTCCCGAATATATAATGGAAGAAAAAGGTAAAAACAGTGGAGATGATGAATTTATTGACACCGGCGAGATTGACCAAATGTTTATGGAAGCCGCCACTTTAATTGTTCAAACCCAAATGGGCTCTACCTCACTCATTCAGCGTAAAATGAAATTAGGCTACAACCGCGCCGGCAGAGTGATGGATCAATTAGAAGAGTTTGGCATTGTAGGACCTGCTATGGGAAGCAAAGCCCGCGAAGTGAAGGTGAAAACCAACGAAGAATTGATGCAGATATTTAGGAAAATGGGGTTGTTTTAATCGTATTCTTTTGGCTTGCACGGATTTTTTTTCTTAACCACAAAAAACGTTAAGAAGAATTTCGGCAAAAACATTATTTTCGCGCCCCAAAACATAATTTATGTTCGAAAGTTTAAGTTCCAAATTAGAACGCGCGTTTAAAGTGCTAAAAGGACAAGGCTACATTACCGAAATTAATGTAGCGGAAACGATGAAAGAAGTTCGTAAGGCTTTGTTGGACGCTGACGTAAACTATAAGATTGCCAAAGAGTTTACTGACGAGGTAAAGAAAAAAGCGTTGGGACAAAATGTGTTAAAAGCGGTTTCTCCCAGCCAGCTTATGGTGAAAATCACTTACGATGAGTTTATTGAACTGATGGGACGCGAAGCGGTGGATATCAATGTGAAACCGAACCCTGCGATTATTTTGATGGCAGGTTTGCAAGGCTCCGGAAAAACTACCCACGCGGCTAAATTAGCCAAAATGTTGAAAACCAAACGCGGGAAAAATCCGTTGCTGGTAGCTTGCGATGTGTATCGTCCTGCTGCTATTGACCAGTTGAAAACGCTCGGAGGACAGATTGAAGTAGAGGTTTTTACAGATGAAAACTCTAAAAAACCGGTGGAGATAGCCAAACGCGCCGTGCAATACGCCAAAGAATGGGGATATAACGTAGTGATTATTGATACGGCAGGACGTCTTGCCATTGATCAGCAAATGATGGACGAAATCGGCAATATTAAAGATGCCGTAAATCCACACGAAATCCTGTTTGTGGTGGACGCTATGACCGGTCAGGATGCTGTGAACACGGCTAAAGCATTTAACGACAAACTCAATTTCGACGGTGTAATCCTTACCAAAATGGACGGGGATACCAGAGGTGGCGCTGCGCTAACCATTAAGTCGGTGGTAAATAAACCCATCAAATTTATTGGAGTAGGAGAAAAAATGGACGCATTGGATGTGTTTCACCCCGACCGTTTGGCAGAACGTATTCTCGGTATGGGCGATATTCGATCGTTCGTGGAGAAAGCACAGGAACAGTTTGATGAAGAGGAAGCCATAAAACTGCAACGCAAATTAGCGAAAAATCAGTTTGATTTTAACGACTTTTTATCCCAAATTTCTCAAATAAAGAAAATGGGGAATCTGAAAGATATGATGAGTATGATTCCGGGCGTAGGCAAAACCATAAAAGATATGGATATTGATGACAACGCTTTTAAAAGTGTAGAAGCCATTATCTTATCCATGACGCCCTACGAACGTTCCAACCCTGATGTGCTGAACGGCAGTCGTAAAAAAAGAATTGCAAACGGAAGCGGCACAGATGTACAAGAGGTAAACAAATTGATTAAACAGTTTGACGATATGCGCAAGATGATGCGTATGGTTTCCAGTGGAAAAGCAAAGGGTTTGATGAATATGCTGAACGCGCCGGGAGTACGGTAAAAAGTTTTTTGTTAATGATAGCAAATTATATTGAAAAAATTATATTTTTGCACCCCTCAAATAAAAAAGTGTTTTAACGAATAAAATAAGCGAAGATGAAAAAGGATTTAATTCAATATGTGGAAGATAACTTGATAGAAGTAAAGAAATTCCCTCAATTTAAGGCAGGTGATACGGTAACGGTTGCGTATCGTATTGTAGAAGGATCGAAAGAACGAATTCAGCAATTTCAAGGCGTAGTGCTGCAAGTTGGCGGTCATGGTAAAACAAAAACGTTTACCGTTCGCAAAATTTCCGGCGGCATTGGCGTTGAAAGAATATTTCCATTCGCCTCTCCTTTTGTTTCTGAAATCGTGGTGAACAAACGAGGCGTAGTACGGCGTGCTCGTATTTACTACCTAAGAGCGCTCACCGGCAAGAAAGCGCGTATTAAAGAACGCAGAATGAATAAAGCATAACACGAAAAGCGGCTTATGCCGCTTTTTTTATAAATATTTTTATCATGAACATATCGCATATTGAACACATCGGCATTGCCGTAAAAGATTTGGCAGCCTCAATCCCTTACTACGAAGAAGTGTTAGGACTGAAATGTTATAACATTGAAGAGGTTGCAGAACAAAAAGTAAAGACAGCCTTTTTTAAAGTCGGACAAACTAAGATAGAACTTTTAGAGCCCACTTCGGAAGAGAGCGCAGTAGCCAAGTTTATTGAGAAAAAAGGAGAAGGCGTGCATCACATTGCCTTTCGCGTGGACAATCTTGTGGATGCGCTGGCAGAGTGCGAAAGCAAAGGCGTGCAACTCATTGACAAAGCGCCGCGCAAAGGCGCCGAAGGACTGAACATCGCCTTTTTGCACCCAAAATCTACTGCAGGCGTGCTTACGGAGTTTTGCGTGGAATAGTAAATGTATTTCTGTTTTACACTGTGTACATATTATGAAATTTCGCACCGAACTGCCCCCTCTCAAATTTCCGTTCCAAATCTCTTACCAAAACCACATCTTACTGCTCGGGTCCTGCTTTTCTGATAACATCGGAACTTTTTTGACAAATAATCACTTTAATGTACTTTCCAATCCGTTCGGAACACTTTTTAATCCGGTTTCTATCGCCAATGTAATAAAAATGACGATTGACCCGACTCTTTTTACTGAGCAGTATCGCTATTTTTTTGATAACCGTCACGTGAGTTTTGCCCACCACGGCTCATTCTCTCATCAGAATGAAAATCAATTTATTACACAAATAACTCAACAGTGGCACAATACAAAATCCTTTTTGGAAAAAACCGATTTTTTGTTCATCACTTTCGGAACTGCCTATTGTTACCGATTTTTAGAAAGAGATCTGGTGGTGGCTAATTGTCATAAAATTCCCAATACAAAATTTGAAAAATTTCGACTGAATATTGAGGAAATTGTACAAATGTATCAAGAAATTGTACAAAAAATACGGCAATTAAATCCTTCTGTAAAAATTATTTTTACGGTTAGTCCGGTGCGCCACCTGGGAGACGGATTTCACGAAAACCAACTGAGCAAGTCGGCACTACATCTTGCCATAGAGCAATTAACGGATAATAAAACCACTTTCTACTTTCCTGCTTACGAAATACTGATGGACGACCTGCGCGATTACCGGTTTTACGCGGAAGACTTGTGCCACCCGGGAGAGAATGCAATACGCTATATGGAAGAGATTTTTGTCAACACATTCTTTTCTCAAGAAACTAAAGAGAAACAAAAAGAGATTGAGAAAGAAAATAAGTTTTTAAACCATAGACCCTTAAAATGAATTTAGAAGATCTCTTTCATTCTTTTTCCGATTTGGATTTTGAAAAACACGCATTGGCATTGTTTCAATATCAATATGAAAAGAATGCAGTGTATCGTTCGTTTTGCGATATGTTAAAAATTAAAATAGAAAAGATTACATCGCTTCAGCAAATTCCATTTTTACCCATCTCTTTTTTTAAAACTCACTCGGTAAAAACCGGCAATTTTGAACCTGAAATAGAATTTTGGAGCAGCGGAACTACCGGTAATGAAACTTCAAAACATTTTGTAAAAGAAGTATCACTTTACGAGCGCTCGTTTTTGAACACTTTTGAATATTTTTACGGAAACCCGCAGGATTATTGTTTCTTAGCATTATTACCCAACTATTTGGAACAAAAACATTCTTCATTAATTTATATGATGAATCAATTAATTTCCGGTTCAAAATATGCAGAAAGCGGGTTTTATTTGTATAATTATGAAGAATTGTACAAAAAAATGATCACGTTACAAGAAAAAAGAATAAAAACCATTTTATTTGGTGTTTCTTTTGCCCTGTTAGACTTTGCTGAAAAGTTTAAATCGGTGAGCAGTATGCGGGGTGAGGTATGCGGTGAGTGGTATGCGGTAAACGGGGTGGATGTGGTTGATAAATACACTTGCGAAAATCCAGAGCTGATGGTATTTGAAACGGGCGGTATGAAAGGTCGGCGACCCGAAATAGTAAAAGAGGAACTGCATAAAATTTTGTGCAACGCTTTCGGCGTTAAGAAAATCCACTCCGAATATGGTATGTGCGAGTTGTTATCACAGGCATACAGTAACGGCGACAATCTGTTTGTTTCACCACCTTGGATGCGATTATTGCTTCGCGATGAGAAAGACCCGCTATACTGCAACCCATCCCTTAATACAGGCGTTATCAACGTTATAGACTTTGCCAATATTCACTCCTGCGCCTTCATTGCCACCGACGATTTGGGCAAAAAAACCACTAACGGGATGATTGAAATTTTGGGAAGATTAGATGCCGCGCAAATACGGGGGTGTAATTTGATGTATTGGTGAAGATATAAAAGAAGGAAATCATTCTATCGTTACCACACCATTTTCTCCACAAAATTTTCTATTTTAATGATATAAACACCCCGTTGCAAATGATTTAAAGAGATAAAATCGGGGTTGGATAAAGTAGTATAGACCTTCTGTCCCATAATAGAATAGATCACAATTTCAGCATTTGGAGCGGCGCCTGCAATGGAGATTCCGTTATCATATCTGGTAATTATTATAGAGGGCTTGTTCTGTGGCTCTGAAATTTTAAGGTTACTCCACGCCACATCTTGAAGATTCCCCCAAATATGTTCTACCAACGCCGGATAATCAATAAAAGGATTACGGTTGTTTTGAATGCCATAAACCGCATTGTTTCTGTTTGTTTCTTTTTGACTTACAGGATCATTGCGATGCCATTTCAACAATAAATTAATCGCATAATCTGTCAAATCACAGGTAGTATTATTGTATGTGAAAGTAATGGCTCCCTCATTACTTTGGGCAAAATTAGTGTTCAGGTAACGCGTAGCCATATAGAGATAGGTGCGTGCCAAATCGCCCTTGTACTCGTCCGTCGGTTCAAAAATGATCCCTGTATAACCGGAGGCAGAAGTTCCATGTCCTTTTTTACTACCATTTCCATACGTTACGGAAGGATTGGCAGTTTCGCCGTAAGGATAATTCGCCCGCTGTGCATTCACATACTTATCTGTTGGATATAAGTGAAACAGATCGCTGTACATAGGGTAGTTCTGACCGCCAAACCAACTGTTAGGCACAGAATGCTCGCGATTGTATTTATCGCACTCCTGATTTCCTCCCGACCCGCTATCCTGGTCAACGCCAAATGTAAAGTCACAATTGGAATAGATATCCCAAACATACCCATCGAGGCGCATATCCGTGGTGTAGAAATCTGTCCATAATTGACCGTATGTTCTTTGTATATATTCGTTTGATATGATTTCAGAGAGCGCTTTTTTCAGTTCGTTTTGTTTTTTGCCTTCAGCAGCATCATAGTAATGGGCAGGAATCTGTCCTAATGTTACAAACAGCAACAGGAACGAGAATACAAATAATAAAAACTTTTTCATAAGGAATAATTTTAAGGCGCAAAAATAGATTAGTTTTTTAAAAATTATTATCTTCGCGCACTAAAAAATTAACGTAATTAATTAACATAAAATATTAATAATATGAACAATCAATTATTTCATTTCAAACAACCGCTCAACGAGCCTATCTATTCTTATGCGCCCGGAACGCCGGAACGCGCCGCCCTGCAAGCCGAATTGGAAAGACAGTACAATCAAGTCATCGAAATTCCCTTAATTATTGGGGGGAAAGAGATTAAAACCGGTAAAATGGGACAAGTAGTGATGCCCACCGAACACAAACATGTGTTGGCAAACTATCATCAAGTTACGGAAAAAGAGGTAAAAATGGCAATTGACGCCGCGATGGCTGCCAAAAAACAATGGGAAGAGATGCCCTGGGTGGAACGCGCCTCCATTATGATGAAAGCCGCCGAACTGCTCTCAAAAAAGTATAGATATAAATTAAATGCGGCTACAATGCTCGGACAAGGCAAAAATCCCTTCCAGGCTGAAATAGATACACCTTGCGAAGCCATTGACTTTATGCGTTTTAACGCTTATTTTGCTTCCCAAATTTATGCACAGCAACCCATTTCCGACAATACTACTATTAACAGAATGGAATACAGACCATTAGAAGGTTTTGTGTATGCCATAACACCGTTTAACTTTACCGCTATTGCCGCAAATTTGAATATTTCTCCTGTGTTAATGGGGAATGTAACTATTTGGAAACCGGCAACTACCGCCATTTTATCCAACTATTATTTAATGGAAGTGTTTAAAGAAGCGGGAATTCCCGATGGCGTTATTAACTTCCTGCCCGGCAGTGGCGCTACTATCAGCAATGTGGTGTTTAATTCTCCCGATTTTGCAGGCGTACATTTTACCGGAAGTACCGGAACCTTTAATGCATTTTGGAAAACCATTGGAAATAATATCGACCATTATAAAACCTATCCGAAAATTGTGGGTGAAACAGGCGGGAAAGACTTTATCTTTGCACACAGTTCTGCCGATGCCCGCGAATTGGCAGTAGCCATTCTTCGTGGCGCATTTGAATATCAGGGACAAAAATGTTCTGCCGCCTCTCGCGGATATATTCCGAAATCGTTGTGGCAGGAAACTTTCAATCACATTAAAGAGATGATGAAAACGGTGAAAATGGGTTGCGTAAGAGATTTCTCCAATTTCATTAATGCAGTGATTGACGAAAAAGCATTTGATACCATTGCCGGCTATATTGATAGAGCCAAAGCGTCTAAAGATGCTGAAATCGTTTTGGGTGGCGGTCATGATAAATCGGTGGGCTATTTTATTGAGCCTACAATTGTTGTGGCAAAAACACCTAATTATGAGTCTATGGCAGAAGAGATTTTCGGACCGGTGATGACCATTTATGTTTATGATGATAATAAATATGAAGAAACGTTGAAACTGTGCGATCAGACTTCTACGTATGCTTTAACCGGCTCTATCTTTGCAAGAGATCGTTATGCGATGAACTATGCAATGAATGCTTTGCGTTATTCCGCCGGAAACTTTTATCTTAACGACAAATGTACCGGCGCGGTAGTGGGCAACCAGCCATTCGGCGGCGCACGCGCTTCAGGAACCAACGACAAAGCCGGCAGCGAACTGAATCTGTACAGATGGGTTAGCCCGCGTGCGATCAAAGAAACATTAGTACCGCCGGTTAATTACGGGTATCCGTTCTTAGGGTAACGTTCTATAAAACTTCCTGATTTCTACGTCTCTGTGTTGAATAATCTTAATATTTTTTCAACATATTAACAAATACCTTCAGCAATAACATTATTAACCTATTTTTGGCAAAAAATTATTTTATACATACAGGTTTAATAATCAATGGCTAACGAAATTATTACAGCAAAACGCACGGAACAAAGGATCAATTATAATACATTAGAATCTACATTGGGGGTTACCGGAAAACTTACTCCCCAAGCCTTAGACTTTGAAATGGCAGTATTGGGCGCCATTATGATTAACGCTGATGCTGTAGGGCAAGTGGTTGATTTTCTTCATCCTAAAATGTTCTATAAAGAAGCGCATTTTCATATTTATAAAGCAATACGGGAACTTTTTGAGAACACTGAACCGATTGACTTATTAACTGTAACTTCTCATTTGAGAAAATCAAAGATGTTGGAACACGTGGGCGGTCCCTCCTATTTGGCATCATTGACCAACCGCGTAGCGTCTTCCGCAAATATTGAGTACCACGCCCGCATTGTAATGGAGAAATTTGTGTTACGCGAACTCATTAGCAATTGCAACATCATTATTAAAGATGCTTATGAAGATTCGAAAGATGTGTTACAACTATTAGACAAAGCGGAAACCAACCTTTTTGGTATTATTCAGGAAAACTTTAAACGCGACAGTAAAGAGTTGAATGTGGTTATGAAGAAAACTATAGAGGAACTTATGGCGCTGAAAGATGCAGACAATCAGTTTCACGGCGTTCCGTGCGGCATTCGAGCTATTGATGAAAAAACGGGCGGGTGGCAAAAATCAGACCTCATTATCATTGCGGCACGCCCCGGTATGGGGAAAACTTCGTTTGTGCTTTCTATTGCGAGAAACGCCGCCATTGACCACAAACGTCCTGTGGCGCTCTTCTCTTTGGAAATGTCTTCTACACAGTTGGTACACCGCCTCTTCTCTATCGAAACCGGAATCCCTGCCGAAAAAATTGCAAAAGGAAAACTTTCAGATGAAGAATGGACAATTTTAACGAATAAGTTAGGACCTCTCAACAGCGCTAACCTGATTATTGACGACACCCCTGCGCTCTCTGTGTTCGATTTGAGAGCCAAGTGCAGAAGACTGAAACATCAATACGATATTCAACTTATCATTGTGGATTATTTGCAGTTGATGCAAGGCGGAGTAGAAACCGATAAAGGAAAAGGAAACCGCGAGCAGGAGATCAGTTATATCTCCCGTTCGTTGAAAGCATTGGCAAAAGATTTGAATGTGCCGGTAATTGCTTTGTCGCAACTTTCACGCGAAGTAGAAAAACGCTCTGCATCCAAGCGTCCACAACTTTCCGACCTGCGCGAATCAGGCTCCATTGAGCAGGATGCTGATATGGTGATGTTTATTTACCGACCGGAATATTACAAATTGGAAACCTTTGAAGATGACATGCCCGCCAAAGGTTTGGCAGATATTATGATTCAAAAGAACAGACACGGAGGAACGGAGGATATCCGTATCCGCTTCCAAAGCCAATATACAAGATTTACAGATATTGACTTCAGTACAAGTACCGATTCATCATTCAACGGTATCGCGCCTAACCAGAATTTTGATATTTATGAATCCAGTATGAATGATGAATATGATGATGACCATCGTTCATACAATCCGCTTACAGAAGGGATTCCGTATTAAAACAAGATCCAAGTCAGTTACATCTATACAATAAATATAAATCCAAGTGAGTTGAATTGAAAAAAAAATTTCATTCCAACTTATTTTTTATATTTTTGCCACACGAAAAGAACTACACCCTTACACTCTTACACTTATAAACCCATTAACCATTTAACCCATTAATCCTTATGAAAACCAAGTACATTGATTTAATTTCTCAGACCTACGAATTTCCGCAGGAGGAGTTTCACGTAGAAGACGGTGAACTCTATTTTCACGATATCTCTTTAATGGATATCATCAAACAATATGGCACGCCTTTAAAAATTACATATTTACCAAAGATCTCTCAAAATATTCAACGGGCGCGACGCTGGTTTAATGTGGCTATCGCTAAAGCCGATTACAGAGGAGATTATAACTACTGTTACTGTACTAAATCTTCTCATTTTGAATTTGTTGTGACGGAAGTGCTGAAAAACGGAGTACATATTGAAACCTCCTCCGCCTTTGACCTCAATCTCATAGAAACGATGAATGAGATGGGGCAGTTCAATAAAGATACTTTTATTATATGTAACGGTTACAAGAAGCAGCAATACATAGAAAATATTGCCACCCTGCTGGAAAATGGATACAAAAACATCATTCCTGTTTTAGATAATAAACACGAATTTAGTTTACTTGAAGAGGCTATTCAGTCGAAATGTAAATTAGGTATTCGCATCGCCGCAGAAGAAGAGCCGCGATTTGAGTTTTATACTTCTCGGTTAGGTATTAGATACAATGACATTATTCCGTTTTATGAAAGCAAGATCAAGAAGAATAAAAAGTTTCAACTGAAGATGCTACATTTCTTTATTAATACCGGAATAAACGATACGGCATACTATTGGAATGAACTGAGCAAGTGTGTTAATTTATATTGCGACTTAAAGAAAATTTGCCCCGAATTGGATTCTTTGAATATCGGGGGCGGGTTTCCTATTAAGAGTTCGCTCTCTTTCGACTACGACTATGCCTATATGGCAGAAGAGATTGTGGCACAAATAAAACAGATTTGCGACAGAGAAAATGTTGTAGAACCCAACATTTTTACCGAGTTTGGTTCATATACTGTGGGGGAAGCCAGTGCCGTTCTCTACTCTATTTTACAACAAAAACGCCAAAACGACCGTGAGCTTTGGAATATGATTGACAGTTCCTTTATGACTACACTGCCCGATACATGGGCTATTAACCAGCAGTTTATTATTCTTGCCATCAACAATTGGGATAGAGAGTATGAGCGTGTTTTTCTGGGAGGACTTACTTGCGACAGTCACGATTACTACAACTCGGAAGCGCATCTAAATGCGGTTTTTTTACCTAAGATTGTAGAAAACAGTGCTGCCGTTGAAAACAGCACTACCGAACGTGACGAATCTGACGTTCAATATATCGGACTTTTTAACACCGGTGCCTATCAGGAATCTGTGGGCGGTTACGGCGGTATTCAACACTGCCTGACTCCTGCACCTAAACATATTATTATCACTTTAGACGAAGAAGATGAAGTTGTTACGAAACTTTTTGCAAAAGAACAGAGTTATAAGTCTATGTTGAAGATATTGGGGTATTAAATTTTTCAGATCTGTAAAATGATTACGGATACGCCACCCCTACCGTTTTTCGTATCGTTTTTCTTTTAGTATTCAATTTCCAATATTCCATTTTAACCACATACAAATCGGGGGGGACACGATAGTTTCTGTCTGAAACGCCATCCCAAAGAAAAACTTCGTTAAAAGCGCAAATCTGGTTATTGGCGATGGTTTTTATCAAGTTTCCGGATCTGTCGAAAATGGTAATGCTAACCCGATTTTCACTTTCTTCAAAACTACAATGAAATGCTACGTAGTCGGCGACGCCGCTTTGGTTGGGGGAAAAGATTTCAGGAATGACGGTTAAAACATCCTCAAAACTACTGTTATCGGAAAATTGTGAATTTTGATAGCCGGGCGTGGCAAACCCAAAACTCTCTGCCGTCGATTTCCAGTTGTTTTCATTTTGCGTTTCCCGCTCATAACTCACACGCTCTAAAGAAACTCCGGAAACAGACACAAGTAGCGGATAGTGCATCTTTTCGTTGTACTGAAATCTATCAATGGTGTTGTAACTTTTGTCGCTAAGAAAAACCACTCCTGAGCCATTCGCATACGAAGGCATAGAATCGCATTGCAGCAGTCGCTCAGGGTAGGGCGTATAGTATTGTTCTTCGGTGATATTTTTGTGTTTACATAATGCAACATACTCGTTCGGGAAAAGCAGGAAACCGCTACTCACCGCAGTTACAGACTTATCGGGAAGGTCGGCGCCTCCGGAACCAATTCGCAACGTAGCGAGGTCAATTACTTTTTGCGAGCGGTTGTACAACTCAACAAACTCTGCACGTGAATTGTCTCTGGCATTAAAAAGTACTTCATTAATTACTACATCAAAAGGTTGCGGAACACTTGGAAGGGCAAAACGATACGACTTTCCAAACCATATCGGATTTTGCGTACAATCCCAAATTGTGTCTTTCACAGTGAGGGTGTAGAGTACATTACGTTGAACCGGATTTTGCAGGGTGAGTTGTAAAATTTTGTTATGCGGAGGCGCTTCACTTACCGAAGCAATTTTTATATTTCTATCTATTTTAAATAGTTGCAACATTTTTATACTGTCAAAAAAAATAGTTTCCGTAAAAAAGACACGCAAATGTAAGGAGTCCACAATAGTAATTTTTTCAATTTCGGGAGCAATATTATCGGGATTTGAAGCGTAAATAGAGTTTTGCTTTCCGGGGGTGCCGCCTGTGTTGGAAGTGGAGGAGTCCCAGTTATCTCCTCCGGCACAGGGGTTTTGCGGGTCAATCATCTCTAACGACCAGCCGCCCGCTGCTTTCAGTTTGTTGCGATGCCACGTATCCGAAAAATTAACTTCGTGAATCACCTCGTCGCGTTCATTGAAAAGTACAAGTTGCGTTCCGGCATCTGCAACGCCCAGAGAGGAAACGCGATACATATCCGTTTCCAAATCGTCCTGAAATCCGGTACAGGAATTGGCAACAAGAAAAACATACCCGTTGGGCGGGATACATATTTCCGGCAAGTTCTTATTTGAGTTGTTGATTCTTAACTTCCAATTTTTTAAAACTACAGCATCGGGAATACCAAAATTGTGAATTTCAATATATTCACAATCGGGCAAGCCGATAATCGGGTGTGGTCTTGCCATAATCTCCGTAATCAATATATCGTTTCTGCGAATTTTTGCAAAACAAAAACTTCCTAAAAATTTATCTATTTTATTACCTGCCACATCATATATATTTTCAATTTGAATAGTGTAAAATGTTCTGTCTTTAAACTCGTTATTACAACGAATTTCTACTAATGAAAACTCGTTATTCACAAAATTACACTCTTCAGGTCTAATATTTTCATTTATCACATAATTTGAAGATAACAAAGCGGTTTCGGGGGTTACATTTTTAGAGAATTTAATATGCAATGTTTTGCAGTCTTGTTGTGGTTGCACAGAAACTACTTTTGGCTTCACCGTATCCACAATCGGTGGTCCGTAGTAGAAATCGTCAAAGAAAAATTTCTTGCTGTTCGATGCTGTGTATTTGCAATATACACCTAAGGCAGCGTGTTCAAACTGCTCTATGCTCACGCCCGAAGCGTCTGTTTCATAGATTCCGCTTCGATACTCATCAACCAAAATCTCCCAATGGTTAGACTCTGTATATCTTACTTTTACGTTTATAGAAAAACTTGTAGCCACTCTTGCCTCTTTTCCTCTGCAAATGGAAGTATGAGAAGTTCCGTTCTGATAAAAGAGTTCGATGGCATCTTTTGCCAGATTCTCACCGAATTGCAAATAGTATCCTTTCAGAAACAGAGAAGTTAAATCGGTAGTATTGGCAGAAAGATACACCCGTGCGAAATTGTTGTTGGAGGGAGAAAAGGGCATTTTAATATAGAACATCCATTCCCACACGTTATCAAATTGCGGGGTGGGCAGCGATAAATACGCTGTTCCTGCCTCTGTGGCATTGAGTTGTAACTCGTGATTATTATTAACCATAAATAACTCCCTGTTTCCTAACCAATTGGGAAAATCTTTGTCAAAAAAATGTTCGGAAATTTGAGAAAAAGAGAAAAGAACCGACAGGATAAGACCTGTAAAAACAACTAACTTCTTCATAATGAGCAATGTATTAGTATTATTAGTACAACGAGTTTAACGCGGCAAATATACACATCGAAGAGGCGTTTGTCAAGGGGGGAAACTGTTTTTTTAGGGCAAACTTAAAAATAGTGACGGGTGGACGAGTGACACTTCAACGGATGATGAGTGACGAGTGACAGTCCTAAGAACTGAATATGAATAACTTCCAATGAAGCGTAAGCGATTGGGGGCAGTAAAAATGCCAAATATGTCTGCATCCCGTATGGCATGCGGGTATCATTATTATGAAAAAAAGGGCAAAAAATTACGATCTATAAAATGGAAAATTTTTCCCCGGATAGTATGCCTGCATACCCAACATTTCTTCCAAACGAAGCAATTGGTTGTATTTGGCGATGCGGTCGGTGCGACTTGCCGAGCCGGTCTTAATCTGTCCGGTGTTCAGCGCTACGGCGAGGTCGGCAATAGTAGTATCTTCCGTTTCGCCCGAACGGTGCGACATCACTGCCGTGTATCCGTTGCATTTTGCCATATTTACCGCATCTATCGTTTCTGTTAGTGTTCCTATTTGGTTCACTTTTATCAGAATTGAATTGGCAACGCCTTGTGAGATTCCTTCTGATAGACGTTTTACGTTGGTAACAAACAAGTCGTCGCCTACCAACTGAATGTTGTTTCCTAACTTTTCGGTCATCATTTTCCAGCCATCCCAATCATCTTCCGCCATACCGTCTTCAATAGAAACAATAGGATATTTGTTCACCCAGTTTGCCCAATAATCCACCATTTGTGCGGGAGTTAATTTGTCGCCGGTGGATTTATGCAGATGATACACATTTTCATCTGTAAGGAAATATTCGGAAGAGGCAGGGTCAAGGGCAATGCAAATATCAATACCGGGTTTGTAGCCTGCTTTTTCAATCGCTTTGAGAATCACTTCAATCGCTTCTTCGTTCGATTTGAGGTTTGGTGCAAAGCCGCCTTCGTCGCCTACGTTAGTAGCATATCCCATACCTTTAAGTACCGATTTCAGGTTGTGGAAGGTTTCAGCGCCCATACGAAGCGCTTCGGCAAATGTTTCAGCGCCGATAGGCATAATCATAAACTCTTGAAAATCTATACAGTTATCTGCATGTGAACCGCCGTTAATGATGTTCATCAGCGGAATGGGCAGGGTGTTGGCATTTACGCCGCCCACGTAACGGTAAAGTTCCTGACTGCATTCCTGTGCAGCCGCTTTGGCTACTGCCAAAGAGATGCCGAGAATGGCGTTGGCGCCCATATTGCCTTTGTTAGAGGTACCGTCAATCTCTATCATTCGCGCATCTATCTCATTCTGATTGGATACCAACATTCCTTTCAGTTCGTTGGCTAAGATACTGTTCACATTTTCAACGGCTTTCAAAACGCCCTTGCCTAAATATTTTGATTTGTCGCTATCGCGAAGTTCACACGCTTCGTGCACGCCGGTAGAAGCGCCCGAAGGAACGGCAGCGCGCCCCATAGCGCCGGCTGCTGTATATACATCAACTTCTACGGTTGGATTGCCTCTTGAATCCAAAATTTGACGACCAAAAATTCCGATAATTTCACTCATTTGTTTGATTTTTAATAATTTACTTTTTTTTATTATAGGGTGCGAATATATATATTTTCGTATCGCCTAATTTTCTATTTTTGTTTTATCGTCCAACATTTTCAAACTATCCAAGTAATTTTTTTCTACTTCGCTCAATGTTTTCTGTTGATACTTTTTGTATTCTGAAGTTGCTTTATCTACGGCTTGTTAGTGGCTTACACTTCCTGAATCAAACAATTTAGCCATAGCATCTATGGTTAGCCAAACCGTTTCATCTTCTAACCGAACGTCCACAGAAATTTTTTCATCTTCCGTTTTAAAAATCAAAAAATCAGAACCTTCTTTTATCATTCGGATTAATCCTTTCTAATACCGCTTAATCTCAACCGATGAAACATTTGCTGCAATAATAATATCTACAACGCCCGCCGTTTCGCCTTCATCATCAGAAATATAATGATTCTTGCTCTCCTGTTTTAATCCTTTTACAGTAAAAGAAGAGAGGTTATTTTCTGCTTTTTTAAGCGTACATTTCATATCGTGCGGAAGTGTGATCTCTACTGCTGAGGCGTTCGATTCTACGTTTACCGTAACATCAGGATAAAGATTTCCCAATTTTAAATTTAATGCCGATGCATTGGATTCAATATCTAACTTTTTGATTTTGAAATCGCTAAAATCAATGTCGCCGGCAGTGGCACTGAGTTCCAAATCCATATTCCAAATAGGAGCGCTATGGAGTTGTATCTTATAATTTCCTGTATTTTTATTTCTTATTTTTCCTAACGGATGCACTTCTGCATTGATATTCACGGTGTTATCAGCATCAATCGTACTGTTAATGATTATTTTGCTTGAGGATTCTTTTTCCTGAATGGTAATCAGATTTTCGCCGGTAGTGAAAGTCAATTTTCCGGCTGCGGCATCCAATTTTAAATTTGCATTTTCATAGTTTTCATCATAAGCAATAAAATTTCGATTGTAATAAGCAATGGTATCATTATCAACATCATCGTGGTTGCAGGTATAGTCCCATTCTCTATCCCACCAGAACGATTTTGCCCATTTCTGGTTACAACATTTTGAATTACTTAAAATTAACAAAAAAGCAATACCGATTAACAGTACAGAAACATTGAAAATAATTTTCCATTTATCTTGAATGGGCATCAGTTTAATTCCTATCCAAACTAAAATAAGAGGCCAGAGTTTAAGCAGTAGGCACCAACTGAACGATATAACACACAGCGCTTTAAGCATCCAAAGGATGCCGATGGTAATTAATAAAATTCCCCAAAAGAAGTTTCTACTTTTCATAATTTTTGATTTTAATGTTTTTTACTAAGAAGAACTAACAAAATACCTCCCACTACTAATACAGCAGGGAAGAAAAAGCGATATGAATAACAAGGTAACGCTCTGAATAAAAATATCATAGCGCCGAAAATAATGAAGATTGCTCCAAGTACAATCAGGACTGTATCACTCCGTCCTTTTTTTTTTGTATCGCTCATATCTTCATAAGTCGTTTCCTCAGTTTGTTTTGAAAAATCTTGAAAAGAGTTTTGTTTTTCAGGAATTACCAATAACATAATGAGATAAAGAAGCAATCCTCCTCCGCCACAAAGGGCAAGGAAACAGAAGATAATTCTAAAAATAACGGGATCCACATTAAAGTATTCTCCCAGACCGCCACAAATACCGGCAATCTTTTTGTCGGTGGCGCTACGTGTTAAACGTTTGGTGTTCATATTATAAAATTTTAAGGTTAGACGTTAAAATGAAAAAAAGGTTACAAATTTTTTTATGAGGGAGCAAAGATATATTTTTTGCGGTGAGCAGTATTAAATTATTAAGGTTTCTGTGATAAAATCTAATAAAGGTAATCCTGCTTTTGTAATTGAAACAATATGAGATTGTTGGGTGTAATATTGAGGATTAATTTTTTTTAATGCCTGCAAAAAATAATCTTTTTTTTCAAAGCCGAAACAATTTTCAAGTTGTTGTAAATCAATTCCGTTTTTTGTTCTTAATCTTAATAAAACATATTCATTATATTGTTCGGTTTGCGAAAGATATTCTTTTTCAAAAAAAGGTTCATTTTCTTGTATGGCTTGAATATATTTATCCACATTTGAAATATTCCAACTCCTTGAGTGCTCGTAAAAACTGTGTGCCCCTGCCCCAAACCCATAGTAGAGAGTGCCATTCCAATAATTGGAGTTATGTTTTGAATGATAGTTTTTTAATGCAAAATTTGAGACTTCGTAATGTTCAAAACCGGCTTTTTCCGTTTCTTCTATGAGTATTTTCATTTCCTGCAAAGATTGTTCCTCATCAATGTTTTCTATTTTTTGTTGAGAAATTCTTTTATGCAACAACGTATTTTCTTCAACGGTTAATGAATAGGCGGACAGATGTTTGACAGGCAATTGAAAAGCCGTTGTCAGTTCTTGTTTCCAATCTTGCAGCGTTCGCAAATAGATGCCATAAATAAGGTCAATAGAAATATTCTGAAAGCCTGCTTTTTGTGCGTTTTCAACGGCAATCAGTGCGTCTTTTCCTGAATGTAGCCTGCCCAAAAAGTGCAAAATATCATCATTAAAAGATTGAATGCCAATACTAATTCTGTTAAAACCCAATTTTTGTAATGCTGTTAAATATTCTAAAGAACACTGTTCGGGGTTTCCTTCAATGGTACATTCTATTTCCGAATCCATTTCAAAATTTTCATAAACGGCGTTCAATATTTTTTCCAATAAATGAACAGGCAACAAAGTTGGGGTGCCCCCGCCGAAGTAGATGGTTTGAATGTTTGAAGACCGGAAGACCGGAAGATCGGAAGACCGGAAGACCGGAAGACCGGAAGACTCTTTGATGCTTTTTGTTACCGCACACCGCACACCGTTTACCGCATACCGTTCTTTAAGCTCTTTCACTACCGCTTCTACATACTCCTCCATTCGTTTTGTATTAATGATAGAATAGAAGTTACAATAAATGCACTTTTTTTTACAAAATGGAATGTGAATATAGATACCTGCCATACGGATAGCGAAAATAGCATAATTTTCATTATTTTCGCCCCTCTTTTTCTCGTAAAGAAATATGCTGATTAACTATTCCAAAATTCTTGAAAACGCGGTCAATGAAATCGCCAAGTTGCCGGGCATCGGGCGTAGAACTGCCTTGAGGTTGGCTTTACATTTGGTAAATGCAGAAACAGTTGAGGTGGAAACTCTGGCGCAAGCATTAACCGAACTTAAATCATCTTTAAAAGTTTGCAAACATTGTTTTGCGATTTCGGATAATGATATTTGTGAAATCTGCGCCAACCCGAAACGAAACGCCAACGTTATCTGTGTGGTTCAAGATATTAGAGATATGATTGCCATTGAAAACACCGGACAGTTTACCGGCGTATATCACGTGTTGGGTGGAGTCATCTCTCCCGTTGATGGAATTGGTCCCTCGCAATTAAAACTGCAGGAACTTTTTCATCGCATAGAAACCAACCCTGTGGAAGAGGTTATTTTGGCGTTACCTTCTACTGCCGAAGGAGATACCACCAACTTTTACATCTATAAACATTGTACCGGAAAAATTCCCAAAATTTCTCTGTTGGCGCGGGGCGTAGGCGTAGGTGAAGAATTGGAGTATATCAATGAAGTAACGCTGGGACGTTCTATCATTACACGCATTAGTTTCGAGACGCAGTATGAAAACGCTTTGCGGTGAGCGGCGATATGATTAGATGATTAGATGATGTGGTGATTAGGTGATCTATGAAGAATAAAATCTTACGGTCTTACGGTCTTTATTTGCTCCCTTATCTCTTCAATTGCCAAAAAATTTCTCGGCGAAACGATATCAATCCATCCCGATTCAATGGGGTAAACGCGGTTTTCTTTTACAGCATCCAGCAAATAGTAAGGATAGGTTTTTACAAAATAGGGCAACTCCTCCGTGCGTATAAAAATAATATCGGGGTTTTGGGTAAATAAATATTCACGACTGATATTCCAAGTGGACAAGGTATCGCCGATATTCTTTCCGCCGGCGTACTGAATAATTTCGTTAATGTGCGAGTTTGCCGGTGCAGTAAAATCCCCCGCAGCGCCAAAACCAACGGCGTAATAGACGGTGGGCGGTGAGAGGTGGGCGGTGGGAGGTGGGTGGTGGTTTTTATATTCCTCTAATTTCTCACCATAGTATTGCACCAGCGAGTCTGCGCAGGTGTTGTTGTTTACAATCTGCCCAAGTGTTTTCAAAGCATCTAATATTCCTTCCAATTTTTCTTCCTGTTTCAATGCTATCACAACAATGCCAGACTTTTCCAATTTTTCAACCTCCTTTTTTGTGATAATTGAACCGATAAGCACAACATCGGGTTGCAGAGAGATAATTTTTTCGATGTTAATATTTTGCAAGCCGCCTACTCTATTCATATATTGCGTTTCTTCGGGGAAATTGCAATAATCGGAAATGCCAATTAGTTTTTCTTCGGCGTGCAGTAAGAACAACATCTCTGTAATTCCGGGTGAAAGCGAAATAATTTTTTCGGGCGATTTATCCAATTTTATTTCCCGTTGATAAGAATCGGTAAGGCATAAAAAAGTACCTGCCCGATCCTTAGGGGACAGGCAGGCACCACACAGAGAAATAAAATAAAAATATACTAATACCCTTAACGGGTGGTTAGTCTTAATCAATAACACTGCAAAAATATAATTTATTGTATAGGTTCAGTTTCTCAAGCACATTATTTTTTATATGAATATAATCATCAACACCTGCTTTGTTCAGTGTATCAATGATTTCAGTAGGATTTCCGGCAATAATTACCGGTATTTTTTCTGTAATTTTCTTTATTTTTTGAACGATTTCGACCCCCAAAGTAGCGTATTCTTCGTCGGAACTGCACAAAACGATAATGTCAGGGGTAGCCTCAAGGGCACTTTTGACGCCTTCCTCCGCAGAAGCGAAGCCGGCGTTGTCTAAAATTTCGTATCCGGCACAGCCAAAGAAGTTGGTAATAAAACCGGCACGTGCTTGACGCATCGCCAAATTGCCCACTTTAAGTAAGAAAAGTCTTGGACGATGATGGTGCTTTGCATATTCTTCTGTTTGTAAACGCAGGGCTTCAAAGGCTGCCGCCCCACGATACGACTTCAAACCTTCGGAATTGCAGGTTTTGGCATCTTCAATTTTATCTAACATCAACTCATTAGTATTCGGATATTGGTTGGTTCCCAATAGAATATACTTGCGGGTGGCAATATCCATATCGCGTTTTTGCGCGCTTTGTTCAATTTCTGCTTTAACTTTTCCGGCTTCCATTGCGGCAATAAATCCGCCTTCAGTCTCCGTATTCTGAAACAGTTTCCAAGCATGTTCAATAATGGAGTTGGTCAGGTTTTCAATATAATAAGAACCGGCAGCAGGATCCACAATTTTATCGAAATAAGACTCCTCTTTCAAGATAATTTGCGTATTTCTACTGATGCGGCTTGAGAATTCATCTTCCTGTTTATATGCTATATCAAACGGTTTCAGCGCAATGGAATCGGCGCCGCCCAATGCTGCCGACATTGCCTCTGTGGTAGAGCGCAACATATTCACATAAGGGTCGTACAATGTTTTATTCCACGAAGAGGCTACCGAATTGAGTGTTAAATGGTAAGCGCAATCGCAAGTGGGATGATACTGTTCTATTAAAGTTGTCCATAACACACGCGCCGCTCTTAATTTGGCAATCTCCATAAAATAGTTGGAACCTACGGAAAGGGTAAACTGCATTTTAGATGCAATCTTTTCTGAAGTAATTCCTTTTTCTGTAGCAAAAGCCAGATATTCATTGGCAACTGCAAGTGTGTAGCCTAACTCCTGAACAATCGTTGCACCGGCATTGTGTATCGCCAACCCATTCACGTTAATAATCTTAAAATTAGGAAGTTCGGAAGTTAATGCAAGTAATTCTATTATTTCCTGTAAATCGGTTTTTTTATTGCTGTAAAATTTACCTTTTTTCAGTGCAAAAATAATCGCGTCGAAATCAATAGCGCCGTTAATTTTTGTTTTATCCAAATTTTGCTCATCAATATATTGCACAAACCATTTCATCAATTCAATATATGATGAGGCACAACGAAACTGCACACCGTTTTTTTCTATATCAATATTTTGTAACAATGATTGTAAATCCTGATAAGAAGTAACATTTTTTGTGCAGAATGAAACGGTATTAGCGCCTTTGGTCAGTGCATTTACAGCCATCTCATTTGCTTTTACAGGATTTTTTTCCGTAATCTCCTGCACAATATTCCAGTTATTATCATTGGTTTTAAAACCTCTTGTATAAGGAAATCTGTCGGGCAGTGTTTCCAAATAGTTTAACGAATCGAGGTCTTCGGCGCGGTAGTAGGGTCGCACGTTAAACCCTTCGTCGGTACGCCACACCAATTTTTTCTGATAATCGGCGCCCTTTAAATCTTTAAGAATGACCTCTTCCCATTGCTCGGTAGTTACCGGCGGAAACTCTTGAAACAGTTTATTTTCGATACTCATTGATGAATAAATTAATTCAGGGTGCAAATATGCACGATTTTTTTCATTTAACTGTAAAAAAATAAAAAAGGCTGTGGTTTTTGCCACAGCCTTATCAATTTATTTTTCGCTTTTTATTTTAATAGTCCATTACGCATCTTACGCTCAATCCGTTGGTCTTCAGCATCACGTCGCCTTGGAGTATAGTACAGAACCACGTTAATGAGAAGTAACTTGCCTGAGTTGCTGAGTTATTGTCGTCGGCAGACCACCAACCGGTAAATCCATAGAGGTCTTGGTATCTGTCAATAGCGCCATTGTACCATCCGGCAGGACGGGCGTCAAAGCCGTAGTTGTCGGTACCGGGTCCCGGAGGATCTAACCAGTATTTTGTGCTCTTGAGCTGCTGCGCGGTATATCTTTCTAATGCGCTCCATTCTGCCTTTGTTGGAATGTGATAGCCATCAGGACAGATGCCTTGAACTCGTGTACCTGCTTCAAATTCTCCCGTTGCAGAATACCACGTATAGAGCAATCCGAAAATAGCGTCAAGTTGAGATGGACAACCGGTGCAAGTATAAGGATTTGCAAACGGTATCGGATTTGAAGTACCCGGATAGAGTGTGGTCTGCAAGTTTTCTGTCCAGCAGAAACCGGCTAACGGAATTACTTTGTATTCGTGTCCTTCTTCATCAAATACACTTGAGTCGCAAGGTATTTTCAATATAATCTGACTCAATTCGCCTTCACAGAATCCATTGCTTGCAGATACGTAGTAATCATCTTTAGGAGGTAGATAAATTACGGTACAACCGTTAATGCGTCCTGTTTTATCCGGATTTTCATAGAAAGTATAGGTAAGACCGGGTATCATATCTACGGCGCTACAGAGATTAACAGGGTGTCCCGGGAAAGCGGTAAGTGTTTCAACGTTGATAACGGGAGCTTCGGGATAACTGTGTACCGTTATCGCAATACCTGCCGATGTTACGGAAGGTGGATTAGCGCACGGATCTTGCGATGTCAATGTACAGGTAATAATATCGCCGTTAGCCGGAGCATAGGTAAACTGAGGATTTACTGCTCCCTGTACCGGTACATTATTAACATTCCATTGATAGAGTGGATTATCACCGGCATTAGTGATAGCCGTAGTGAAAGTAATTGTTCTTCCTTCACAAATGTCGTCTAAAGGAGTAATTGCCCTAATGGTAGGTCTAATTGTTGCAGTAACAATTTCAACTTGTTTGCGGTTTTCGCTTTCGCAGTAGTTATCGCCACTTACTGATACATAGAAAGACGTATTGGCGGTAATGACCGGAGTAGTAAACACGGCTCCCGTTCCCAAAATTTGCGTACTTGTTTCAGTGGCATACCATCTGAATACCGGATTGATAACAGGAGTATTGGGAGGTAGAGACGCTGTAAGTTGCGTAGTATTTCCGCCACACAGTGATGTAATTCCGGATATAATAATCGGCGATGCATCTGCAAACGGATTTACAGTTAGCGTTACTGAATCTGTGATAGCGCTTATACAGCCTGTATTTGCATTGAGGGCACGTACATATACTTTGGCGCTTGCATTAGGCTGTAC
>WRGQ01000156.1 GCA_009787115.1 Bacteroidota bacterium | reverse complement strand
GAGAAGAACTCCCAAAATCTTGACAAGAATTATCAAAATCTTGAGAAGAACTCCCAAAATCTTGACAAGAATTATCAAAATCTTGAGAAAACCACTCAAGATATTGCAGAAGCCTTTCAATTATCGAAAGAAAATGAGCAAAGAATAAAAGAAATGGCTGCCGAAAACGACAGAAGAGCCGCTGAAAACGACAGAAGAGCCGCTGAAAACGACAGAAGAGCCGCTGAAAACGACAAAATGATTGCCGAAAATAAGCAAAAGTTTGCCGAAATGCGTGCTGAAAGCAGAAAAACAGACAGACAGTTAAATAAACTGGGACGTTTATTGGGAGGCATTTCCAACAGCAATGGTGAAATGGCAGAAAACTATTTTTATTACGCTTTTAAAGCAGATAAAACTTTTGCCAATGAGAAATTTGATGAAATAGCAAGAAATCTAGCATTTAAAAGCAAAGACAAAAGTGCTGAATTTGATTTAGTTTTATTCAATGGAAAAAGCGCTGCGATAATTGAAGTAAAATATAATGCCAAACCGGAAAATATTTCAGTAGAAAAACTTATTTCGCGTGTAGAGATTTTTAAGATACTGTGTCCGAATTACAAAAATCATAAAATCTATTTGGGAGTAGCCGCTATGTCGTTTAAAGAGGGTTTAGAAACAGAATTGCATCAGGCAGGTATTGCTACCGTTCGCCAAATAGGAAAGAAAATGGTGCGGTTTGATAAAGATGTTAAGGTGTTTTAGCAGTGTGCGAAAAATGGGATAGTTTGATTTACAATATACACACTTGTGTTCCGTTTATTGACAGCATTGTTTATGTTGATGGCGGAATAATGAACAATCTTCCGATAGAACCAATTAAAGGAAAGTGTAAAAAAATCATTATGATTGACGTAACAGCAGTAAGTAAACAAATACTGACATCAGGAAAAATAGAAATAGGTTATCGTGCAGGTATGGCTATGATGAAACAGATGAATATCAACAGAATTCACCAAGCCGATTACTATGTAGGACTTGAAAAATTGGAACACTACAACCTCTTTGATTTCAGAAAATACAAAGCTATTATCCAAATCGGTTACGACGGAATGAAACAATATCTAACGGAGCATCCTGAGTTAGTTGACAGTTTGTAAAATTTACGCAACATCAAACGTCATCGTTTTTTTCTGTAAATCCACTTCAACCACTTTTACTTTAATTGTATCTCCAAAACGGATATTTTTTCCGGTATGCAAACCTATTAATGTAAAGTTATCATCATCAATATAGTAAAAGTCATCGTCAAAGCGTTTAATAGGAATAACGCCTTCGCATTTGGTTTCTTTCAGTTCGGCAAAAACGCCCCACTTAGAGATGCCGCTCACGGTAGCTTCAAATACTTGCCCGATTTTGTCGGCTAAATACTCTGCCTGTTTGTATTTAATGGAAGTGCGCTCTGCTTCAGTGGCTTTCTGTTCCATTTTAGAGCAATGTTTGCAAAATTCTTCATATTGGCTCTTGTTTACCGATGGTTTGTCGTGCAAGTATGCATCCAACAGTCTGTGTACCATTAAGTCTGGGTAGCGCCGAATGGGCGAAGTGAAGTGCGTATAGTAAGGAAATGCCAGCCCGTAATGTCCGATATTTTCTGTGGAATAGACTGCTCGCGCCATTACGCGGATAGACAGTTTGGCAAGCAATTCATATTCGTTTCTCCCTTTGGCTTCTTCCAACAAGTGATTTAACGATTGCGTGAACTGCTTGTGATTTCCGGTTTTAAGTTCAAGTCCCAATTTTGCGACAAAGTTTTTAAAATTTTCTACTTTATCACCAATCGGTTCATCGTGAATACGATACACAAATGTTTTGATCTCTTTAAATCGCGATGTTTTTTTGCCGATTTTTTCGGCTACCCGTTTGTTTGCCAACAACATCATCTCTTCAATCAACCAGTTTGCTTCGCGTTGCACTTTTAAATATACGCCGATTGGTTTTCCGTTTTCATCTAATTTGAAACGCACTTCTTCGGTATCAAAGTTCACTGCATTATTATCAAAACGTTGCTGGCGCAGTTTTTGCGACAACCCGTGTACTTTCAAAATAACATCTGAGAAATCTCCCTGTTTGGTTTCGATAATCTCCTGTGCTTCTTCGTAATCAAAACGTCGGTTAGAGTTGATGATAGTTCTTCCAAACCACTCTTTATGCACTTTGGCATGGTCGTCCATGTCAAAAACAGCGCTGTAACACAGTTTGTCCTCATTTGGTTTTAAGGAGCAGAGTTCATTTGATAACTTTTCGGGCAGCATACAAATGGTTCTATCCACTAAATATACGGAGGTTCCTCTTTCGTAAGCCTCTTTGTCTATAATAGTTTCGGGGCGTACATAATGGGAAACATCGGCAATGTGAATCCCTACACGGTGCATACCGCTACCAAGATTTTCGTAAGAGATGGCATCGTCGAAATCTTTAGCATCAGCGGGGTCAATCGTAAATGTAGTGATATTTCGGAAATCTCTACGCGTGGCAATCTCTTTCTCTGAAATAACGGAATCAATTTTGTTGCACTCCTTTTCAACGGCTTCACTGAATTTCATCGGGAAGTCGAACTCGGCAAGTATAGCACTCATTTCCACGTTATTATCTCCTGGTTTACCCAGAACGTGTACCACTTCGCCCAGCGGACTTCTTGTTCCGGCAACCCAATCGGTAATCACCACCACCACTTTATCTCCTGTTGTAGCGCCATTGAGCAACTGTCCGGGAATTAAAATATCACGCCGATAGACAGGATTGTCGGGAATAAAATAGGCAATACCTTTCGATATGGAAATATTACCCACTAACTGTTTCTTACTTCTATCAACAATCTCTACAATTTGTCCTTCGGGGCGCCGTTTGTGGCGTGCAGGAAAAAGAGCCACTTTCACGATATCGTTATGCAGCGCGTTACTCAAATTTCCTTCGGCAATAAAAATATCGTCGTCGTCAATCCCTTCCGTTGCTACATAAGCCGCGCCGTTTCTACTTACAGAAAGTTTACCGATGACATAATTCTTTCCGGTATTTTCTTTGGTTAAATATTTTGGATTGATGCAATATTTGCCTCTGCCTGCGTGAAGCAAAATTTTGGCATCCACAAAATCGTTGATAATCTGTTTTATGGTTTCTCTGCCTTTTTTATCAAATATTCCTGCTTTTGCAGCAATTTGTTTGTAGTTGTACTTTTCTCTTCCGCTTTTGGAAAGTACTTCTACAATGCGATTTCCGAGTGGGTTTTGAGTATTTTCTTTCATATATCAAAGTCTATAATAATTTCAAATTCAAGCGCGAATTAACATAAAATAGTATTTGGGTACATTTTTTGAAACAGGTTATTTGCTATTTTTGCCGTTGGTTGCTCGTAGGGAAGTGTGTGATAAAAACATTGCACGCAAACGGAGGACAGCATTAAAATACTAAAGAATAAATTAAAATGATAAAGAATAGCACAATATTTCAGGTAGATGCCTTTACAGATAAACCATTCAAAGGGAATCCCGCAGGTGTGATGATTGTTACGGAAAAAATTTCTTCGGATTGGATGCAAAATATTGCATTAGAAATGAATTTATCCGAGACTGCTTTTATTTTTCCGGAAGGAAACGACTTTCAAATTCGTTATTTTACTCCGACAAAAGAAGTTCCGCTTTGTGGACACGCAACATTAGCAAGTTCTCATATTATTTATGAACTTGGATTAAAAGCGGCAAACGAAACGATAAAATTTAAGGCGGAGGGTGCTGAGTTGATAATAAAAAGAGAAAATGATTGGATAATTATGGATTTTCCCAAATATCCAATACAAAAAATAGATATTCATAAAGATTTTAAACGTTTAGTAGGATTTGACCCAATTGAAATGTACTCAAGCATTTATGATTGGGTAATTGCGATAGCGGAAACAGAGAGTGAGATTTTACACTCCGAGCCAAACTTTACGTTATTATCTGAAAATGGATTGGGAAACTTAATGATAACTTCAAAGAGTAATTCAAAACAGACTGACTTTGTTGTTAGATGTTTCGCACCAATTGACGGAATAAATGAAGACCCTGTGACAGGTTCGGCGTATTGTGCACTTACTCCATTATGGGCTGAAAAACTTGGAAAAGTAGAATTAGACTCTGTGCAATTATCCAGAAGAACAGGATATATAAAAGTCAAATTGAATGGAGACAGAGTTGAAATTAAAGGAAAGGCTTTAACAATATTTGAGGCAAAATTCACTTCATAAAAATCTTCGATTACCATTAGTAGGAAAAATGGATAAGTACACATTTTGTAAAACAAAAAAAATATTTTTGCTGCCATATTTAACCATAAAATTAAAAATCTATTTTGGAAATAATATACTTAATTTCAGGATTTGTAACAGGAATACTCTTTTCCTATCTCGTTTTTTATTTATCTCATAAATCAAAAAATGTATCTAAAAAAGAGTTTGAGGCGCTTAACACTAAATTCAACGAAACTGTTAATGCCGCAAAATTGAATGAAGAAAGAGCCAGTGCGGCTTCATTGCTGAATAAAGAACTGTCTGAAAAACTTGAAAATAAAGAACATACTATTTTAGAACTGACCTCACAATTGAGCAAAGTATCGGCAAATCATGCTTTTTTATCTGAAAAATTGGAAACACAGAAAGCAGAGTTTGAGGAACTTCAAAAAACGGCGCATTTGCAGTTTGAAAAAATCGCCAATAAACTGTTTGAGGAAAAATCTTCTAAATTTACCGAAACCAATAAAGCGAATATTGAAACGTTGTTAAATCCTTTAAAAGAAGATATTAACAAGTTTAAAACCAAAGTGGAAGAGACTTATGATAAGGAATCAAAACAGAGGTTTTCGCTGGAAGAAAAAGTAAAGGATTTGATTGAGCAAACCAACAAAGTGAGCGCCGAAGCAAACAATCTGGCAACCGCTTTGAAAGGAAAACCGCAAAAAAGAGGAAACTGGGGCGAAATGATTTTGGAACGAATTTTAGAATCATCGGGATTGACAAAAGATAGAGAGTATTTTATTCAACAATCTATGAAAGATGAGGATGGCAATACGTTACGCCCTGATGTCAAGGTTATCTTGCCCGATGAACGTGTAATTATCATTGACTCAAAGGTGTCTTTAGTGGCATACGACAAATTTGTTGCCACCGATAATCCCGACGAACAAAAAATGTTTTTAGATGAACATATAAATTCCGTCATTAATCACATCAATCAATTGAGTTCAAAGAAATATGATGACCTTGACTCATCGTTGGACTTTACTATGATGTTTATACCGATTGAGCCTGCATATTTCACTGCTTTACAAGGAGATACAGATTTGTGGGCATTTGCTTATTCTAAAAGAATCTTATTAGTCAGTCCTACAAATCTAATTGCTTGTCTTAAACTGATTTCCGACTTATGGAGACGGGAATGGCAAAACAAAAACGCAATGGAAATTGTGAAAAGAGGGGAAGCCCTTTACGAAAAGATTGTGGGTTTTACCAAAACATTTGAGGAGATTGGAAATAGCATCAGGGCAAGTCAGGAAAAATACGACAAAGCATTGGGACAACTCAAAGAGGGTAAAGGAAATGTGATAAGTCAAGCCAATCAGTTAAGAAATTTGGGATTGAAATCGGAAAAGAAAATATCTTTGAATATGCTTCCGACAGAAGAAGAGGAGGAAGAGTAATCTCCTATCTTTGTGTCTCTGTGACAAATAAAATATTGAAATTTCTGTATTTTTGCGGCTTCTAAAAATCAAAAGTATTATGCTTCACATTCAAACCCTAAGAGAAAACCCAGATTTTGTTATTGAACGCCTAAAAGTTAAAAATTTTGAAGCCCGGCAGATTGTAAATGACGTGCTGGCTTTAGATGTAGAAATTAGAAATCTAAAAAAATCGTTAGATGATAATTTAATGCAACAGAACCAACTTTCGAAAGAGATTGGTATGTTGTTTAAAACCGGAAAAACTGAAGAAGCCAATCGGGCAAAGGAGGATATTGCCCGTTTAAAATTGGAAGAGAAGGAAAAACAAGAGTCTCTGTCGGCAAAGGAGAACGCCATTCAAGAGTTGTTAGTACTTATGCCAAACCTTCCGCACGCAAGTGTTCCTGCCGGAAAAAGCGCAGAAGATAACGAAATTGTTTACTCGGAAGGCGATGCCACACCGATGGAAGATGCTCTGCCACACTGGGATTTAGTGAAAAAATTAGACATTATTGATTTCGATTTGGGTACAAAAATTACCGGCGCGGGATTCCCCGTTTACAAAGGAAAAGGAGCGCGCTTGCAACGGGCACTCATTAATTTCTTTTTAGACTCAGCCGTAAAAAACCATTATATCGAAATTCAACCGCCTTATATGGTAAACAAAGACTCGGCGTATGCCACAGGACAACTTCCCGACAAAGACGGTCAAATGTATTATGCTGGGTTAGACGATTTCTACCTGATTCCTACGGCTGAAGTTCCGGTGACCAACATTTACAGAGATGTGATTTTAAAAGAATCCGACTTCCCTATTAAAAACTGTGCCTATTCGGCATGTTTTCGCCGCGAAGCAGGCTCTTACGGAAAAGATGTACGCGGACTCAACCGTTTGCACCAATTCGACAAAGTAGAAATAGTTCAAATTCAACACCCTGACCAATCATATCAGGCACTGGAAGAGATGAGAACGTATGTAATGTCGCTATTACAACAATTAGAACTCCCCTTCAGGGTAGTAAAACTTTGTGGCGGCGATATGAGTTTCACCTCAGCATTAACCTACGATATGGAGGTATTTTCCAAAGCGCAGCAACGCTGGTTGGAAGTGAGTTCTGTTTCCAATTTTGAAGCATTTCAGGCAAATCGTATGAAACTACGTTTTAAAGATGAAAACGGCAAAACCCGTTTAGCGCACACCTTGAACGGTAGCGCCTTAGCCCTCCCGCGCATCATGGCTGCCCTCATAGAAAATAACCAGACAGACTCCGGTATCCTTATCCCTGAAATACTACGACAATACACAGGGTTTGAGTTGATTGATTAGATGATTAGATGATGAGATGATTAACCCCTTAACCTTTTAATTTAAAATCTTTAAAACCAAAACTTATGTCCCAAAAAAACTCCTTTAACATCTTCATTATCGGCGCGCTCTTTTTTGTGTTCGGATTTGTAACGTGGCTCAACAGCGTGCTGATTCCGTTTTTGAAAACTGCGTGTGAACTCTCCGATGCTAAAGCATCGTTAGTACCTTTTGCATTTTATATTTCCTACTTTGTGATGGCAATTCCCTCCTCATCCATATTGAAAAGAACAGGATTTACCAACGGAATGGCATTGGGATTAATCGTGATGGCGATAGGCTCGCTGGTATTCGTTCCTGCGGCAATACAACGGAGTTACCTGCTGTTTCTGATTGGATTGTTTACTCAGGGCGCGGGGTTGGCGCTATTGCAAACCGCAACAAACCCTTATGTAACCATTATTGGACCCATCGAATCTGCGGCGCAACGTATTAGCATTATGGGAATCTGCAATAAAATTGCCGGAATGATCGGTGTGCTGGCGCTCTTCTCCGCATTATTTGCAAGTACGGAACATCTGTTGGTAAATTTCGACTCCATTACCAATATTGAATTGCGCGAAAAAGTGTTACAGCAACTCTCAAATAGCGTGATTTTCCCTTATTTAATTATGACAACAGTATTAACAGGATTGGTGTTGTTTATTAAAATAGCAAAACTTCCTGAAATATATGAAGAGGAAGATGAGAAAACAAAATCAACGCACAAATCCATTTTTGCCTACCCTTATTTGTGGTTTGGCATTGCGGCAATCTTTTTTTATGTAGGCGTTGAAGTATTGGCTATTGATTATTTGATTGTATATGCCAACAGTTTACAAATTCCGGCAACGATTTCGAGATACTATCCGGTGGCGGCATTAATTGCTTTAGTGGTTGGATACATAGTAGGAATTGCTTTGGTGCCAAAAGTTATTTCACAACGCACTTCATTAATTATGAACAGTGTTCTTGGGTTAATGCTACTCACTCTCGCCTTATGCTTTACAGGGAAACTTTCTATTTATGCCATTATCGGATTAAGTTTTGCACATGCCATTATGTGGCCTGCTATTTGGCCTCTTTCCATTCATAATTTAGGAAAACACACCAAGTTGGCTTCTGCTTTTTTAATTATGGGTATTGCAGGGGGCGCCGTATTGCCTCCTATTTTCGGAACATTATCCGATCATTTTGGGACACATTACGCGTACAGTGTTATGATACCGGGTTATATTTACCTGATTGTTTTTGCTGTTGTGTTATGTAAAATAAAGAAGTGGTGAGCGGTGAGTGGTGAGTGGTGAGCGGTATAAAAAAAAATTCGCTGTTTTATAAAATGGTGTACATTTGCAGCCGTTAAATATAATTACAAAATGGTAAGAAAAATAATACTCTTTCTCTTCATTATCTGCGTTGCAGCGTCGGCATTCGCGCAAAAAAATAAAAAAAAATCACCCAAAAATTCCCCTAAAAATAGTTACTTCGTTATGTTAATTAATGGAGAAGAGAAGCCGGCTGCAAGTTATTGCCCCGGCGATTCTATTCTTTTCGATTTTGCAGTATTAGATTCTACAATTAAAAATTATACTTATTATTGGTGGGATAACTTTCATATTGGAATTGAAATTCACAATACCACTCCCATCAAAATAGCATTTCCCATCGTGAGCGATGATTATAAAGTTTCTATTAAGTTTACAATCCCTACCGATTCTGTTGATTTTATTGAAACTTTAACCACTGACATTAAGATTGATTTTATCCGTACTATTTTAGATACAACTGTTTGTCAGGGTAGAAATATTTCAGTTCCTACCAATACACACGGTATTCTTACATACACCGATGTTCAAGCTACTGTCGAGACTCCGTGGGATACTTTACATTCGGTTTCAGGGTGCGACAGTTTGGTGCGCTGGCACATTAGTATGGATCCTTATATCACTTTGAAATACAAAATCAGTTCCTGCGATTCCGTAATTTGGGGAGATATTGTTGTGAAACGACCTCCAAATGTTGAGGGCGATTGGGAAACCCAGATTGAGCGTATGTTTTATGCTACTGACCCCGATGTGAGTTGTGATACCCTGATTACTTTAGATGTTACCATTATTGATACCGGAGTTTTGAAAATCATTTTTGACCAAGATGTTTACTGTTCCAATGATGACCCACAGGGTACCATTGAATTGGAAACCAACTTTACCGCCTTCGGCTGGACTTATTTAGATAAAGACTCTATGTGGACAGAGACCGAAAAAAGTACAGATATTGAGTATGCTGGATACTATCGTGTACATGCTTATATGGACACCAGCCTGTACGACACTTTGCAAAATTTGCGCATTGTAAACTGTTTTCTAGAGAAAAATACGTTGGTAGAAGATTGCCCCTTAATAATTCCCAATGTGATTACCCCAAATGGTGACAATCAAAATGAGATGCTGGGGATAAAAAAATTAAATCCGGTAAGAGAAAACGAACTTACTATCTACGACCGCTGGGGAAAAGTTGTATTTCATCAAAAAAACTACAAATGTATTTTCAAAGGCTCTGCCTATCTTAATCAGGAAGATGCTTTTAAAGGAATTTCGCAGGGAGGACAAAAACTGCCGGAAGGAACTTATTACTATGCATTCAAATATGCCTCAATTCCCAAAACCAAAAAATATACGGGAACGATTGTCATATTAAGATAAATGATAAAAACAATAGAAATTATGACCTCATTTGAAACCGATAGAATTTACCTCAAAGGCGTTACATTTGACGACCTTTTATTGATTCCTGCTTATTCCGAAATTCTTCCCAAAGAGGTAGTATTAACTACCGGATTTACAAAAAATATTGAACTGAATGTACCTTTCATTTCAGCGGCGATGGATACTGTCACAGAAGACAAGATGGCAATATCCATCGCACGTGAAGGTGGCATTGGCGTAATTCATAAAAATATGCCCATTGAAGAGCAGGCAAAGCAGGTAAAATCGGTGAAACGTGCTGAAAACGGAATGATTAATACACCCGTTACGATTAAACCGAACAAAACGGTTGGCGATGCACTGAAACTGATGGCGGAATATAAAATCGGCGGCATTCCGGTAGTGGACGATAATTATATCTTAGCAGGTATTGTTACGAATAGAGACCTCCGGTTTGAAAAAGATTTCAGTAAACCGATTTATTTGGTAATGACTAAAAATAATCTGATTGTAACTACCAGAGACATCAATCTTAATCAAGCCAGCGATATTTTACAACAGCATAAAATTGAGAAATTGCCGGTAGTGGACAATGACGGTAAACTTCTTGGGCTCATTACCTATAAAGATATTACGAAAGCCAAAGACAAACCTTTTGCCTGCAAGGATTCTCAAGGTCGTTTGCGTGTGGCAGCCGGAGTAGGTATTTCATCAGATATGGATAAAAGAATTGAAGCCTTAGTAGAAGCCGAAGTAGATGCTATTGTTTTAGACTCTGCCCACGGTCATTCCAAAGGCATTATTGAAGCCTTAAAGAAAATTAAAGCACAATATCCGAATTTAGATATTGTTGCGGGAAATATTGCTACTGCCGAAGCGGCAATAGCGTTGGTAAATGCCGGTGCAGACGCCGTGAAAGTGGGTATTGGTCCCGGCAGCATCTGCACCACGCGCGTAGTTGCCGGTGTGGGCGTGCCGCAAATCAGCGCCATTTACGAAGTCTATAACGCCATCAAAGGCAGCGGTGTCCCCATTATTGCCGACGGCGGTATCAGATATTCCGGAGATATTGTGAAAGCATTGGCTGCCGGCGCTAACTCGGTAATGTTGGGCAGTCTGTTAGCCGGCGTGGAAGAATCCCCCGGCGAAACGATTCTCTTTAACGGTCGTAAGTTTAAAAGTTACCGCGGTATGGGCTCATTGGAAGCTATGCAGAAAGGCTCGAAAGACCGCTATATGCAAGGAGATGTGGACGATGTGAAGAAGTTGGTACCGGAAGGTATCTCCGGCAGAGTTCCCTACAAAGGCGACCTCTTTGAAGTGATCTACCAAATGGCGGGCGGATTGCGCGCGGGTATGGGCTACTGCGGCGCCAAACAAATTACAGACCTCCATCACGCCAAATTTTGTAGAATTACCAACGCAGGAGTGACAGAAAGCCACCCCCACGACATTACTATCACCAGCGAAGCGCCAAACTACTCGCAAGGAGTATGATAGTGTGTTGAAGATTTAATATTTAAAGAACAGAGAGAATTTTGCATAGCCATGTCTCTAAAAAAATTTGTACCTTATTATAAACGCAATTTACACCTCGCTTTTCCCATTATCTTATCTCAATTGGGACAAGTTACGGTGGCTTTGGTAGATACATTAATGGTAGGGCAATTAGGTACTGTGCCGTTAGCAGCGGTAGCGTTTGCCAACTCCATTTTTAGTCTGGTCTTTATTTTCGGATTAGGATTTTCGTTAGGGCAAACGCCGCATGTAGGAAAGGCATTCGGAAAGAAACAATGGTGGAAAATCGGTACGTTTTTTCAAAATTCATTGATTATTAATGTCTCATTGAGCATTATCTTATTAGGATTGATGTTAATATGTAAACCCCTACTCTACCACTTAAACCAACCGGAAGATGTAGTTATTTTAGCAATGCCATACTTCAATTGGTTGTTGTTCTCCTCCGTACCTGTTTTACTGTTTTTTACGTGCCGACAATTTTCGGAAGGGGTTGGAAATACCAAAATTGCTATGTGGGTAACCATTTCTGGAAATCTTATCAATATTATTTTTAACTATGTATTGATATTCGGAAAGTTTGGTTTTCCTGCTCTGGGCGTGGAAGGCGCCGGTTTAGCCACCTTCATTGCAAGAATAGTGATGGCATTAACTTTTGTTATAGTAGTGTTCCGGCATCCTGCTTTGAAAAAATTTACCCAATATTTTGCGTGGAGAAACATTCATTTTCCGGCATTGAAACAGTTGATACAAACGGGATTTCCTATTTCGGGACAATTGATTGTGGAAGTGTTTGCATTTAGTTTAAGCGCTATTATGATTGGCTGGATTAATGAAGTGAATTTGGCGGCGCATCAGATTGTACTGCAATTAGCATCGGCTACTTTTATGGTAAGTCTCGGGGTAGGTTCTGCCTGCACTATTCGCATATCGCACCAATTTGGCTCTAAACATTATAAAGCCACCCGAATGGCAGCGATGGCGTCATTGCATCTCGTTACTGCCTTTATGGCGTGTACGGCAATCACATTTATTGTTTTAAGAAACATTATCCCCACGTGGTTCTCCTCCGATCCTGAAGTGATTCACGTAGCAGCGCAACTATTTGTTATTGCCGGCATTTTTCAACTCTTCGACGGCTGGCAACAAGTAGGATTATCCACCTTGCGCGGATTGGCAGATGTTACTTTTGCTATGCTTATAGCAATTCTTTCCTATATCATCATTACATTACCCGTTGGATATCTGTTCGGATTTATTTGGCATCTCGGCAGTGTGGGCGTTTGGATTGGAATCTGTATCGGATTGTTGGTTGCCGCCGTAACGTACCGACTACGGTTCCTGCACTTTATGAAAAGATATTGATTTAAAAAAAAACAGCCCTTTCAGAGGCTGTAAAATTTATCATATTACTCACAATTCGTAATTCGTAATTCGTAATTGATTTAGTATTCCCAAAGTTCACTTTCAAAATTACGAATTTCGTTCAAAATTCGTTCCGATTCCAAGCGCTGGTCGCGGGGGTTTTTAATATACTCCTGAATATCTCGATTATTGTGAACATTTCCTTCTGCAATAACATAACTTGAGAAATAACGCTTCCACGTTAAGATGTCATCAAATGTCATATTAAGCGCACCGTTTGAAGGGGTGTAGTACTGTTGTTGAGCCAAAAAAGGTCTTAATTCATCATATTTAATATTTCCTAAACGTCTTTTCGTTTTTAAAGAATTAACATTATCTTCATCGCCAAAATCAACACCCTCTTTTTCATATTCAAAGAAAGGTTCAATTTCGAGAATACGCACGTTCAATTCTCCTCTGTTTTTATCGAAAAACCACACTTCTTTCAGGCGATAGTACATTATTTGAGCTGCAGTAAATGGATCGTCAATAATTTTTTCTCCAATAGGTTCTCCCGTATCAGGGTCAATATCCGGAATTTTTTTGGAATTTTTAAGTGCATTAATAATCTCGCTACGTTCTTTTTTTACGTTGCAAAATTCATCGGTGTAAAGCAGAAGCGCATTGGCATTATTAGGATTTTGCATATCAATGGCATCCAGAATAACCTGCCCTAACGATTTGTAATTACCTTGTGGTTCAGTGGGGAAATAGAGCGCGTGATTTCTTTTTTCGCGCAGGTCTATTTCTCTCCAAATGGTTACGTACCACATCACATCGTTTTCTTTTACAGCTGGATAAGGTACAGCACCGGGGCACTCGCTTACTTCTACAATTTCCCACGGCACTGTGAGTGGCGGCGGTTTTTGAGTATCATCCGTTTGCGAATATAGAAACGAGAACGATACTAATGATAGAATAAGAATGATTCTTTTTTTCATATTGTTTAATATTATTTTAAGATTACAGTAACCGGATTTAATGTTCTGTCTCCGGCAACAGAAGCAACTTTAATATCTGAGAAGTAGATTACCGTACCTACACCGCAAGAGTTTATTTTGCTTATCACCGCCTCGGAGAAACTCTTGTTATTACACATCATCGGAGGATCCTCAATACCTTTTATGATAAAAGTTACCTGATAGGATTTAACCGTCCACGAAAGGTCGTAAACAAAGTCTGAACCCATACCGGCTGTTATAAAAGGATTTGCGAGCAGTTCTGCTTTTGAAGTTTTTAAGCCTTTAACACTGCCGACTCTTGGTTCAGGGTCGGGAACACGTTTAACACGAAAAACATTGGAGTTCATCGCTTGCTGTTTTCCGTCTATATTAGCAAAGATATTGATGGTAACGGTTTTGGAAGCTAGATTTTCAGGGACTTTAATATCGTATTTTCCGGGACCTGTTTGTGTGTAAGTACCAGCGGATAGTGTAATACTTGTTTTTTCAGCAGCAACAGAAGCGGTTACGGAAACAGGATTATCAATACCTGCATAAAGCACATTCATTTTGTCGGCAGCGGATGTAGCAGCTGCCGCCATTACCGTATATTTATCGGTGAAGGGATGTTGTTGAGGTACGCCGTCAGGTCCTATCATTTGAATAAGTCCGGTGAAATTAAAATCTCCCACATTATTGGCAGAGATTCTTAAATGCGCCACTCCGGATTCGCCTCTGACAAGAGAAGCGCCTTGCGTTGAAGTCATCATGCCGGTACCCGGACGCCAATAAGCATCAATCGGCTGTTTGTCGTCGTAGGCAGCCACAATAATATCTGCTTCATAGGGCTCTCCCACGAAAACGATTTGAGATTTAGGGATGACTTTGGCAGTTACATTAGAAAAGTTAAAGTCATTTCTTGTAATAGAACGAATGACATATTTCAAAATCCCCGATTCTGCGTTTCGCACCTCTCCAACGGTTTTATTTAACAGGGTAACGCCGGCGGCAAAAATCACATCCTCAAAATAGTGCCTTTCCCAGGATTCGGAGACACCTGTTGCGTTTCTAAACTTTTCATTGACATCCAGCCCAATCGTTTGCGCCATCGCTTCGCGGTCTTGTTCATCTACAAAAGATAACAGTTGATTACGATAGTTTTCAACCTTATCTTTCAGCACTTTTGCATTCCCCTGAAGCATCATAAAATTGTTTGCTTTGCTGATATTATCTTTAGCTCTGAGTTCTGCAACCGTCTTAATGGTTCCATCTTCATTGTATGCAGTTTCATCAACATATTCAATATATTTAATTTTAACCTGTTCAATATATTCTACCATTTCATTAGAAAGTTCTTTGATTTGCATTGCTTTTCCAAATGCTTCGGCAACTTTCTCTTCACCTAATATTGCTTTTTGATTATTCAGTTCGGCATAATCCTGAGCATTTTTACTCACGGTAATCTGATTGGAAGTATGTAATGCTTCATCAACAATAGAAAAAGCGTTCAATATATCTTTAGATACATTTAGCGCTAACATTGCCGTGAGCACTAAATACATCATTCCTATCATTCGCTGCCTGGGGGTTTCCGGACAATTTGTTGCTCCCATATTTTAATAATGATTAATGATTAATTGTTATTGTTTTTAGTGACGAGTGACGAGTGACGAGTGACATAGGTTTTATTCGTAATTCGTAATTCGTAATTATTTTATTTAGTGGTCATTGCAGCTAACATATTAGCATATATAGCATTGATTTGCGCTACATTTTTGGACAATTGATCAACCTCCTGTTTATATTTTTGAGTTTCCTGAACGGTATCGCTCATAGAATTGGCAAGTATAGCAGCGCTTTCCTGAATTTTTTTGAAGTTATCAAAAATTGCCTGGCTGCCTTGATCTTGAATCTGACCTAATTTTTGAGCATTTTGCATTTGGGTTTCATTCAATTGTTGTGCATGTATTTTTTGCATTTCAAACATCTCCTGAACACTTTTTACCTGCATTTCGGAAGTAGTGGTGAGTGCATTTTGAAGTTTTTGCGCATGTTGTTTTTGTACATCAAACAATTCTTGAGCGCCTTTTACCTGCAAATCAGTGGTTGTAGATAATGAATCCTGCAACTTTTGTGCATGTTGTTTTTGCTTGTCTATTATCTCCTGCATACCTTTTACTTGCATATCAGATGTTGTAGTAAGGGTGTCCTGAATTTTTTGTACATGTTGTTTTTGTTTGTCAAGCAGATCCTGCATGCCTTTTACCTGCATATCGGAGGTAGTGAAGATGGCATCTGCAGATTTTTCATAAATGCCGGTAAGATTTTGTACGGCATCTTTTGCTTTGGAGAGATTCGACACATAGCCTTCGGTGGCTGCCGCTGCATCAGTAGTATAAGAAAGTTTTCTGGCATTTTCACTCAGATTTCTCATTCCTGAAGCCAAACTATCTATCAATTCAGGACCTATTTTAGCTTCTTCCAGCATCTTATCCAATTGCTGCGTAACCGTAGGTTTCGGTTGATCCGACATATCAGATTCTTCGGATAATCCCAGCTGGGGATATACCAGCGCCCAGTTAAATTCTTTGTGAAGCGGTTCAAATGCGGAAAAGAAGAAGATTATGGCTTCTGTTCCCATACCGAGCATCAACATTAAGTCAGCGCCTTTAATGTGTAAGATTTTGAAAAGCGCGCCAAGAATTACTACTGCAGCGCCCCAGCCATATAATCTGGCCATGAATTTTTTGTACCCTTTGCTACGAACAATTTTGTAAAGTCCCATACTTTTAATGATTTGTGGTTAATAATTATTTATGATTTTAAAATTTAATATTTAAGGTTTTTATTTGTTACTTATTTAACTTATTTAATTCTATTTCCTCATTTCGTCACTTGTCACTTCTACCTGTACACCTTCGACCCGCTCCCCTTGTTTGCTTCTTTCGGGTTTACAATTGCCGGCTGGATACAGCGGAAACCGATGTAGGAAGTGCAGGTATCCTGGTATTGATAATCTCTCATATAAACAGTAATATATTTGCTGATATCTTTCCACGAGCCACCTCTGACAACCTTCATTTTTCTGCTTGGGGGGTCGTCGGGAGCAGCATTATATTTATAAACAGGGTTAATATCGGAAACAAAGGTAAATGCAGAAGGACTATAACTATCGCTGCACCATTCGGCAACATTTCCGCTCATATCATATAAACCATAGTCGTTGGCAAGATAATGTGCCACAACAGCAGGATATAAACTACCATCTGCCGTATAGTTTCCTCTTTGTGGTTTAAAATTCGCCAGAAAACATCCGTTTTCGTTTGAGGGGTAATAACTTCCCCAGGGATAGATATTCCCTTGTAAATCGCCACGTGCAGCCCATTCCCATTCTGCTTCCGTAGGTAACTTAAAATCGTGCTCTACAGGATAACCTCTGCTCAAAAGCCACGCATTACGCTGTTGTGTACGCCAATGACAAAAAGCCTGACATTGCAGCCAGTTCACGCCCACTACAGGATAATGACTGTATAGCGGGTGTGAAAAATAGTTTTGAGTCATGTGTTCATTGTCTGAATATGTAAATTCATAAATCCAAACTAAAGTATCGGGATATATGTTAGTGGAATACTTTTTGACAAACCTGTCAATATCGCCCTCCACGTGGCTCTTTCTGCTTGCAAACATCCCGCCGATAGGGCTACCCTCTTTTTCTTTTGCTGCGGCTGCCTGATAGTCAAATGTCCAATATTCATAATTTAGTTTTGATATGTTTAAACGACGATAATGAAAGTAATTGGAACTTTTTGCATAAAGGGATCCGAGTGCCTCCTGTACTTCTTCATTGGTAGAGTTCCAGGGAATCTCTTCTTTCCAGTTAATGATGTGAGGTTCTATTTCTTCTCCGGCATGGTCTCCTTTTTTATATTTAAGGAAATGTCCGTATTTTTCCGCCTCGGTAATTCCGGCATCGCCCAATATAGTATGTGCTATGGAGTCTTTTACCCAATTGACGAATTGTTTATACTCACTGTTGGTAATTTCAGTTTCATCCATCCAAAACTGGGTTACGGAAACTGTGCGAGGCTGTGCCAGTGTTGAAAAGGCAGGGTCATTTTCCCCCAGCCCTAAAGTAACATTACCCTGAGGAATAAATACCATTCCGTAAGGAGTAAATGAAATAATTTTGGTGTTATTTGAAACCCCTATCAACTGCCCATCACCCGAATTTTTGCAAGCGGCTAAGCCTATTAGAATACATGCAAATAAAGATAATCTTTTCATTTTTTTTAAAGTTATGATTTTGGGAAACGCAAAAAAAATTGTATTATTATAATTCGTATTGTTTTTAGTATTGATTTTTATACAAATGGCGTGATGATCCGTATCCGTTCAGGGCTTTTTCTTTATAGAAATTCAATCCGTAACGAACCACTAATTCAAAATCACCCCAAGCGCCACCTTTACCCGTATAACTGTATCTCGTAGTTCCAAAGGTATAGGAAACTCCTATTTCTAATCCTTTCAAATATTCATTAGTATCATTATAAAAAGGAACTGCGCCAAAAAGTGCGGCAACACCCATATTCTGATAAGAGAGTCCAAACCACAAAATTCCGTTGTATCTTGCTAAAGCCATCGCTCCAAATTGCCATTCGGAGATGTTGCATCGAAGAAGAAGATGAGGTTCAATAGACCAGGGAACAGGAGTTTTTAAATTCCAGATATACCCTCCGGTAACATAAAGCACTCGTGTAGGAGTAGCCGTTCCTTTTTCTCCTGAAATGCGCACTCCGCCCAACAACTGTGTGCCGGATACCCCTACATACCAGGTAGGCGTTCTGTATTGAAGCCCAAAACTCATATCAAAATCCATAAATGATGTTCCTGATCCGTTTGATGATGTTCCTGATCCGCTTGAAGGAATTGTTTGATCGCCCTGATCATTGTAAATATATTCTTCCTTGCTTACAGGCGTCATATTTAGAAAACTGCATTGTACCCCAACTCCTAATTTTCCTCTGCGAACCCGAAAATGAGACGCATATCCTAATTTAAAACCAATATTATCAAACCCTATTGCTGTTGCGTTTTGATCTTTAAGAAAAGAAACGCCTACCGCACCTTTAATTTTTTTAATGTAAGAATCAATATTTAACAATATCTGTTGCCCGCCTTGACTGGGATATTTAATCTTACCATTTGGATTTGGATTTGGATTGCTCCCATTATTTCCATTCGGGTCATCTTTGTTATCTAATTCTTTATCTGAGTGCATTCCCATAGATTGTTGGCGCAGGATTCCGGTAAAATTAAGGTGATCGGTTTTCTCTCCCATCATACTCGGATTGTATAAAGAATGCATCCACGGGAAAAAAGTAAACAGCGGATCTTCCTGAGCAAACAATTTACAAAATGAGAACAGAAAGAGAAAAATGAAACAGTATTTGATGCGCATAACAGGCTTTTTTTTGGTGTGTACAAAAATATTTTTTTTCTTTTTCAATTTTACTTACTTGTTATCTTTTTTTTATTTTATGATAGTTCTTCTTTGATTTTTTGTTTTATCATTGATACAAAGTCATCTATGCTCATTGTACCCTGATCGCCGGCTTTGTGTTCGCGTACTGAAACCGTTTTATCTGCTTCCTCTTTTTCACCGACAATAAGCATATAGGGTATTTTTTTTACCTCGGCATCGCGGATTTTCTTGCCGGTTTTTTCGCTGCGTTCATCAATATGCACGCGAATATCATGTTCTTCCAGTTCACTTTTCAATGCGTAGGCATACTCCATATATTTATCCGAGATAGGAAGGATAATTGCCTGTTCGGGGGTGAGCCAAAGGGGGAAGTTACCGGCGGTATGTTCTAACAGCACTGCCACAAAACGTTCTAAAGAGCCAAACGGTGCGCGATGAATCATAATGGGACGCTGTTTCTGCTGGTTGGCGTCAATGTATTCCAAATTAAACCGTTCCGGCAAGTTATAATCCACTTGAACGGTTCCTAACTGCCATTTCCTGCCGATGGCGTCTTTTACCATAAAATCTAACTTAGGACCATAAAACGCAGCCTCGCCAATTTCGGTAACGGTTTGCAGTCCTTTCTCTTTTGCGGCTTCCATAATGGCGCGTTCCGCTTTTGCCCAGTTTTCGTCAGAGCCAATATATTTTTTCCGGTCTTCAGGGTCGCGGAGTGAAATTTGTGCGGTGTAGTTTTCAAATTTTAACACTTTAAAGATATAGAGAATAATATCTATCACTTTGCAAAATTCCTCTTTCAGTTGGTCTGGGGTGCAGAAAATATGCGCATCGTCTTGCGTGAACCCGCGCACGCGCGTTAGTCCGTGCAATTCTCCGCTTTGTTCGTAGCGGTAAACAGTGCCAAATTCGGCATACCGTAACGGCAGTTCTCTGTAAGAGTGCGGTCTCATCGCATACACTTCGCAGTGGTGGGGGCAGTTCATCGGTTTTAAGAAAAATGCTTCTCCTTCTTGCGGTGTAGTGATAGGACGGAACGAATCGGCGCCATATTTCTCATAATGTCCTGAGGTTTTGTACAGATCCACATTGCCTACGTGCGGGCAAATAATTTGTTGATAGCCATATTTCTTTTGTACTTTTTTCAGAAAATGCTCTAACCGTTCGCGCAGTTCGGCGCCTTTAGGAAGCCAAATCGGAAGTCCCATCCCTACCGCCTGAGAAAAAGTGAACAGATCCAACTCTTTTCCTAATTTTCTATGGTCTCGTTTTTTAGCTTCTTCCAGCAACAGCAAATAATCGTCCAACTCTTTTTTCTTTGGGAAGGTAACGCCATAAATACGGGTAAGTTGTTTGCGTTTTTCATCGCCGCGCCAGTAGGCTCCGGCAGTATTCAGCAGTTTCACGGCTTTAATGGTGGCGGTATCAAATAAATGTGGACCGCGACACAAATCGGTAAACTCGCCTAACTTATACAAAGTAATTTTGCCATCTTCAAGGTCTTCAATCAATTCTACCTTATATTCATTATTCTTTTTCACAAAGAAGGCTCTCGCATCATTTTTGGAAATCTCAATACGTTCAAATTTAGGGCGTTTCTGTGCAATTTCCATCATCTTATCTTCAATTTTCTTAAAATCGTCCGAAGATATCGGGTATTCCATAAAATCGATATCGTAATAGAAACCGTTTTCAATATTGGGACCGATGCCGAACTTTACGCCGGGGTATAACTGTTCCACAGCGGCAGCAAGCAAGTGTGCGGAAGAGTGCCAAAACACGGCTTTTCCATCCGTATCGTTCCAGGTGAGAAGGGTGAGGTGTGCATCGGTTTGTATTGGAAAATCAAGCGCTACCACATCGTGGTTTACTTTGGCGGCGAGTACGTTACGCGCCAACCCTTCGCTAATGGAGAGGGCTATTTGATAAGGGGTTGTTCCTTTTTCAAATGTTTTTATTGAGCCATCGGGCAATGTAATCTTTATCATTGTAAATCAATTTTTTATTTTGAAAAAACGCGCTGCAAAAATACACAAAAAACAATGAGGTCACTCTCTCAATCTCTTAAAAAACGCTTCTAACAACACCTTACATTCATTCGCCAATACTCCTTTTACCACTTCCGTCTTAGAATGAAGCAACGGCGCATTTATCAACGAATATCCTCTTTTCGGGTCATCTGCTCCGTAAACTATTTTTCCGATTTGCGCCCAGTAGAGTGCACCGGCGCACATCACACACGGCTCTAATGTTACATATAACGTACAGTCGTTCAAATATTTTGCGCCCAAATAATGAAAGGCTGAGGTAAGTGCCTGCATTTCGGCGTGCGCGGTAACGTCGTTCAACGTTTGCGTTAAATTATGCGCTTTGGCAATGATTTTGTTATCTAAAACGATAACTGCGCCCACAGGAATCTCCCCTTTTTCAAAGGCTTCTTCCGCTTCCAACAGCGCTATGTGCATAAAATATTCGTTGGTAAAAAGCATTTTTTTATTTAATATTTAATATGGAATGGCAAAGAAAACAAAATTTTTTCAACAATTAATCGTTACTCCATATTATGAAATCTAACTATCACACGCATACACATTTTTGCGATGGCAAGGAGAATATGCGTTTTTTTGTAGAAAAAGCAGTAGAGTTGCAATTCGCGCATCTTGGTTTTTCTTCCCACGCCCCTATTTCCGAAAAATATGATTTTACATTAACAGAAGATAAAATTCCTGAATATCTGAAGGAAATTGAATATTACCAAAATAAATATCCTCAAATTAAAATTTTCAAAAGTTTGGAATGTGATTATATTCCGAACATCACCAAAGATTTTTCGTACTATAAAGAGAAATATAAGTTGGATTACATTATTGGCGGCGTGCATTTGGTTAAAGTTCCTGACAGTGAGGATATTTGGTTTATAGATGGTCCGAAAAGAGAAACTTACGATGCCGGTTTGTCGCAATTCTTTAACCACGACATCAAAAAAGCGGTAACCTGTTTTTGGGAACAGACATTTGAGATGATTGAAACCCAAAAGTTTGATATTATTGCCCATTTAGATAAAATAAAAATGCACAATCAAGATCGCTTTTTTAAAGAAGATGACGATTGGTACGTTAAATTGGTGGATCACGCCATTGAATTGATTATTCATAAACATTTAATTGTGGAGATTAATTCACGCGGTATTTATCGTTTGCGTTGCAAAGACTTTTATCCGTCGGATTATATTTTAGAGAAGTTAGCCCAAGCCAAAACGCCGATGATAATCAGCAGCGACGCACATAGAGCCGATGAGTTGCCCCTTTATTATGAAGAAGCCAAAAGTAAATTACAAAATTTTGGAATAAAGGAACTTGCAGTTTTTGAAGAAGGGAAATGGCGCACAATTATGATTTGATAAATAATATAATTGTTTTTTTTCAGTTTAAATTATACTTTTGCGGCAATAAATAGTCTTAAATTCAAAATTTTAAAAAATAATAGATATGAAAGCAAACGTCAACCTTTCCATTTTAGCCCTTTTTGTAGTAGCCGTTGCCTGTCAAACCGGCTCTTTTGTTTACTACGATGACATCTACGTAAAATCCACAGATTCGCAGTATTATGTCAAAAAGGAACAACCTGCAAAGCAAACCACAACCACAATCGAACCCACCGAAAACAGTGATCAGGATTATTATGAAAATGTTGTAAAAGATAGAGAAGCCTACACTGATGAATCAGGGAATACCTACATTACGAATAATTACTACTATGACGACAACGATTATTACGACTATTACTATTCGTCAAGGCTCAGACGTTTTCACACTAATCCATATTACGGATTCGGATACTATGACCCCTACTATACCAACCTGTACTGGTATAACTATTCGCCGGCATGTTGGGGCGTAAGCATCTATATGGGATACAACTGGTGGTGGCCCTCTTACTATTACCGCCCCTGGTATTATGATTATGGCTGGTATAACTACGGTTTCTGCTATGGTTGGGGTTGGGGATGCCATCGCCCGTGGTATTATGGCGGCTATTGGAACGGCTATTACGACGGCTACTATGCCGGATATTGGGCTGGCTATTACCATAATAATTACGACCACAACAATTCCTATTATTACGGACACCGAAACTCATTAGGTGGCGCTTCCACAGGAAGAACAAGTAACAGAGGTATTTTTGGCAATAAAGAAGATGAAAATGGGCACCGCCTTGTGTCCCGTAGCAATACTCCGGAAAGTTTTAACCAACGGTATGACGACCTCGTGCGCAATTCTTCCTCCTCGCGAGGCAATACTACCAACGGCAGAGGCACGGAAACTTCAGTAACTACCGGAAACAGAGGTACGGGAACCGGTATCACTACCGGAAACAGAGGTACAGAGACCAACGTTACCACAGGAAACAGAGGTACGGGAACCGGCGCTACTACCGGAAACAGAGATACCGGAACGAACAGCCGCCCAACAACACCCAACACGCGACAACCCGACACGCAAAGACCCGACATGCAAAGACCCAACACCCCCACAACTACCCGCCCGCAAACCCCGCCCACACAAACCGATAATCGTGGCTCTTACGACAGCGGCTTCCGCCCCGATAACTCAAGAAGTACACCTACTTATACACCTCCTTCCGATAACTCTTCTTCAAGAGGCAATTATTCTTCTCCAAGCCATAATAGCGGTAGCGGATATTCATCGCCGGGCAGTTCTTCTTCAGGCAGAAGCAGCGGCAGTAGTAGCAGCGGTTCTTCTTCAAGCGGTTCAAGCAGCAGCTCAAGAGGGGGCAGTTCAGGAAGTACAAGACGTTAATTTTAAAGTTCTTTTAGATATGACTCATTTTTTTCGCCGGATACCGGTTTTCTATCTCTATTTATTACCTGTTTTCATTTGCCTTTGTTGGGCAGGTTCCTGCAGACCGCCACTGCCTGATGATGATATGCTACATTTTTCTTATCTTATTGATGATGGAGATACTACAATGTATATAATGGATACAAAACTCGATATTCTCTTTGATACAGTGTTTACCTCCATTGGCTCTGTTACACGGCATTTTTTAGTACATAATACATCAAATAAGGAAATTACTATCAAATCCATTTATCTGGCAGGGGGGAATCAATCTATGTACAGTATTAATGTAAATGGTATATCGGGAACTTCATTTAAAAATGTAACCATTGCAAAAAAAGACAGTATTTTTGTTTTTGTGAAAGTCAATATCAATCCGTTAAATCAAAACAATCCGTTTTTAGTTACTGATTCTATTGTGTTTTTAACCGGCTCACAGCAACAAAATGTTAAATTGCTCGCATACGGGCAAGATGCACGCTATATTGTTGCAGATCAAGGACCAGAAGGTTTGCGATATAAAGTCGTTGCAGGTGAACACGAAACAGTAACGTGGACTAAAGATAGACCATACGTAGTGTATGGGTGGGCAACCATTGATTCTACCGGAACATTGATTATAGAACCGGGCACAAGAATCTATTTTCACAATAATTCAGGATTGTGGGCATACAGATACAGTAATTTGGAAGTCAATGGAACATTGACAGAACCGGTGCTGTTTAGAGGCGACCGATTAGAACATTGGTTTGACGAAGACTATAATCAGTGGAATAGAATTTGGATTAATGAAGGCGCGAATGTGAATATCAATTATGCAATTATTACCAATGCTTTTATTGGCGTTCAAGTAGATCCGTTGCCTGATGAAGATGGAATTACTGTTACGTCAAATAGTTTAGTAAAAATTGAAAATACCATTATCAAAAATACAAAGAACAGCGGCGTATTATCACGTTTTTTAAATTTAGAGATGACCAATTGTTTGGTTATTAATAACGGAGGATGTGGTTTACAGTTAGAATGCGGGCAATATAAGATGAAACATTTAACCGTAGCCAACTATTTTTGTCAATCAGAAAGAAAAGTACCGGCATGTTATGTAAGTAATAAAATCTCCGATCCTGCATACAAAGATATTCCACCCTACGATATTGATGCCAAATTTCAGAATTGCATTATTTATGGAAGTTATCCAAAAGACAACAAAATTAAATCCGAAGCAGTTGTTTATAAAGATAAAGGGGCTGACGTAAAAGCGGTATTTCAAAACTGTTTGGTGAGATCAGAAGAAGCTTCTCCCTATTTTGAAGATTGTGTGCGTAATGAAGACCCTATGTTTACCGATAAAGATAAGAATGATAGAGATAAACGCGATTTCACGTTGCAGTCAAGTTCGCCGGCTATCGGCAAAGGAAAAGATATTGGCGTTTTCTTAGATATATTGGGCAACCCGCGCAACAACCCGCCCGATATCGGAGCGTATCAATTTGTGAGGTAGTGATTAGATATTAGAGTTTAGAGTTTAGAGTTTAGAGTTTAGATATTTGGGAAATATGAATAAAAAGAATGTTGCGAGGGATAAGAGTAAAGGGTTTGCTGTGCGAATAGTAAGTCTATACAAACATTTGTGTGATGAGAAGAAAGAATATGTGTTATCGAAACAAGTATTGCGTAGTGGCACAAGTATTGGGGCTAATTTGGCAGAAGCAGAATATGCAATAAGTGAAAAGGAGTTCTTGGCAAAAGTTTATATTGCCCTAAAAGAAAGCGCCGAAACTGTATTCTGGTTAGAATTATTGTTTCAAACAGAATACATTACTGAAGTAGAATATCATTCTATAAATGAAGATGCGTTAGCATTACTTAAAATGTTAAAAGCCACCACAAAAACCCTCACCACCAAACCCGAATATCTAAACTCTAAACTCTAAACTCTAATATCTAATATCTAAACTCTAATATCTTCTCACCAGCATATAAATAAAATAGGGAGCGCCCACTAATGCGGTGATGCTGCCTACCGGTAATTCGGCGTTGGGTATTAAAATCCGCACCAACGTATCGGCAATGAGCATAAAAATAGCACCCAGCAGTATGGAAAAAGAGAACAAGTGTTTTGTCCTGTTTCCCCAAATCATTCTTGCAAGATGCGGGATAATCAACCCTATAAAACCGATAACGCCACAAATGGAAACCGTAGCGGCAATCAATACGGAAGAGAGCAACAACGTGGTATAAATTATTTTCTGCGTGTTCACGCCGAGCGATTGCGCCTGAGTATCTCCCAATTGCATTATATTCAAATCTTTCGATAACAAGAAAATGAAAAATGTGCAAACAAGAAATATGGGGATATAAAACATAATGTCGTAATAGGAAACTGTGGCAAAACTGCCCATTGTCCAAAAAATAATCTTTTGCATCTCCTGATGGTGTAACACCATTAATAAAGTGAGCGCCGAAGCCATAAGGAAGTTGAGCGAGATACCCGCCAGCAACATAATGTATGTAGATTTTATTTTTGAAAATCTTGCAATCCCCAAAATTAACAACAAGGTTAAAAAAGCGGTTGTCAAAGCAAAGGC
>WRGQ01000155.1 GCA_009787115.1 Bacteroidota bacterium | reverse complement strand
CAAGAGTTGAACAGGGAATATAATAATCTGAATCAAATTAAAAATAAAGTTACGGAATAATAAAAAGAGACTTTTGTAATTTCTCATATTAACTTCTAATTTCTAAACTTGAGAAAACAGATTCACCGTTAATAATCAATGTAGCGTCTCCATTTTCAATATTTTGCATTCTTTTATTTTCTAATGAACTAAAAACGCTTTTTGTATTAATTTTCACTTTCCAATCTTCAGGTATCCAAATGATACAACTTCCAAAAACAGTTGAAATTTCAAGATAGGCTTTTTCGCCGGCTGGAATGGTGCATTTGCGCAGGTCAATTTCTTGAGCGCCAAAAACAGTTTCAAATTTTCCGCCTTTAAAGTTTTCATTCAAATAAATTTTCTCATTATTGCTAAACACAATGCTACTTCTTAAATAGCCGTCTTTAGTTTCTTGGAAATTAGAATGGTATTTTTTACAGCCATGTTTTTCCCAACGTTTTTCTTTTCCGAAAATATGTTGCAAAATAATCACAACCGCGATAAATGCCACTAAAAGATACCAATAATGTTGCACAAAACCATCGGCAGACAGGCAGGGGAAGAGGTCAGGATCTGCCGCCAACAATTTCGGAATCCAAAAGAATTTGGCAGCTGCCAGAGAGATTATTCCAAAAACCCATTCTTTATGAATGAGACATATTATGGAAATGATGAATAAAATAAGGGGCCATGTTAATAATGCAGAAAGATAAACAGAAGTTAAAAACCCGGCGTTTTTTAAAAAGAAAAAGAGTACTACAATAAGTACAATGGTCCAAAAGGTGATAATCCCTTTTTTGGAATTACAGGAATGTTTTGTTTGATTTTCGTTTGACATAATTTAAGATTTAAGATTTAAAGTTTAAGATTTAAGATTTAATTCGTTGGCAAAAATAACAGTTTAATAATGGCTGAGATTATTAAATCGGTGAAACCTTCACTATTTTGGGGTAAAACCAGTGATACACTCTGTGACTCTATGTGAACTCAGTGTCTCTGTGTTGCATCTTCAGCACAGAAGACATAGCAGAAACACAGAGAGGCACAGAGAAAAAAATCTATTTTCGCAAACTAATTTATATAAAAAAGATGAAGATACATTTTATAGCCATCGGTGGTAGCGCTATGCACAACCTTGCGCTGGCGCTCCATTACAAAGGATACCAAATTACCGGCTCTGACGACGAGATTTTTGAACCCGCAAAAAGTCGGTTGGAAAAAGTGGGATTACTGCCGGAGAGAACCGGCTGGTTTCCCGAAAAAATTACTACCGCATTAGATGCCGTTATTTTGGGTATGCACGCCCGCGAAGATAATCCCGAATTGTTGAAAGCAAAGGAATTAGGAGTTAGAATCTACTCTTATCCGGAATTTTTGTACGAACAGAGTAAAAACAAAACGCGCATTGTGGTGGGCGGAAGTCACGGAAAAACCACCATTACGGCTATGATTATTCACGTGTTGCAACATCTGAACATAGATTGCGATTATATGGTGGGTGCGCAATTGGAAGGCTTTGACGTTATGGTAAAACTCTCCGACGAAGCAAAAGTTATGGTTTTAGAAGGTGATGAATATTTGACTTCTCCTATTGACAGACGTCCGAAATTTCATGTATATCAACCTACTATAGGTATTGTGAGTGGAATAGCATGGGATCATATTAACGTTTTTCCCACTTTTGAGTTTTATGTAGAGCAGTTTAGAATTTTTGCCGAAATGATTCCCGAAAACGGACGTTACATTTATTGCAAAGATGACGCAGTGTTGAACAAAATGAGCGAAACCGCAAATATTCGCGCCCAAAAAATGGGATACGGCGTTCACCCTCATTACATTGAGAACGGAGTAACGTACCTGCTTCCCGACAAAATTCCCTTACAAATCTTCGGCAAACACAACCTCACCAACATCAACGCGGCGCGTTTGGCATGCGGCGCAGTGGGTGTTTCCGACGAACAGTTTTACAAGGCGATACAATCGTTTAAAGGTGCAAGCAACCGTTTGGAATTGTTGCGCAAAAACGAAACCTGCGCCATCTATAAAGATTTTGCACATTCTCCTTCCAAATTGAAAGCCACAGTAGAGGCGTTGAAAGCGCAGTTTCCGCACCGCAAACTCGTTGCCTGTATGGAATTACACACATTCAGCAGTTTAACGGAAAAGTTTTTGGAGCAATACGCCGGCGCTATGGATTGTGCAGATGTGGGGATTATTTTCTTTAACCCCGAAACCGTTGCCCATAAAAAACTGCCGCCCATAACTACTGAAGTTATATTTAACGCTTTTCAACGGAATGACTTAAAAGTTTACAATACCTCAAAACAATTAGAAGAGAGTATTTTAGCAATGAATGCCACCGATACGGTGTTTGCGTTTATGTCTTCGGGAAATTTTGGAGGAATGGATTTAAGGCGACTTGCGGAGAAGATTTAACCCTCAATATTCGTTTTATCCACAATATATAAAGGACGATTGGTAATATTTTTATTCATTCTACTAATAAAACCAAACCAAAAATTTTTCACATACCGAACAGCAATGAGCATGATTATTGCGCATGTAAACAGGGCTGCCAGCGCCGAAGGCAGCCTTATTGCCCATTCGTTTATACCCAGCAGTTTCATACTTATTACCTGACACCATATCATTAAAGGCGGTTTGGTATTCCACATATCCGGCTCGCCGTTAAAAGTTGGAATTAAGTAATTTCCACTGTGATACATTTCGTAGGCGTTGATAGCCAAACGAGATTCGTCCCAAAGCCTAATGGGTAAAGCGCCGATAAATAGAAAAAGCGGAACCCACAAGAGTAACAAGAGTAATAAATATTTCCAAACTGTTTTTTAGGGTTGGCATGTTTAATTTAAGATTTAATATTTGATTCTGAATATGTTTTGCCTTTGAACTGAAAAATACATTTTATCATTTCACTTCCTCTACCACTTCTCGCACCACTTCCCTGATTACGTTTTCTTCAATCTGTTTTATATATCCTTTCTCTTGCAGCAGTTTTGTTAATTCCTGCACTTCTTGAATGTCGCTCTTGGCAGCCTCATACACCTGTTGCCAAGTGAGATTTTTGAGCGCAACACCTTCTTTAATTGCCTGCATTGCCACATCGGCAGCCACTTTGGGAAAGAGTTCCCACTCTAACATATTGGGCATAATGTTTTCGATATGGATGCCGCGATTTTCGGCAAACTCGGCAATGGAGTGCGCTGCGCGAATTGCCATACCGTCGGTAATTTTGCGGGCAGATACCAGCAATGTGCCTTTGAGAATGGACGGAAAACAAACGGAGTTGTTCACCTGATTGGGAAAATCGCCTCTGCCGGTGGCTACAATGTACGCGCCCGCCTCTTTTGCCTGATAGGGATAGATTTCCGGTATAGGATTGGCGCACACAAACACAATCGCCTTCTCTGCCATCAATTTAATCCACTCCGGTTTAATCGTATCGGGACCGGGTTTGGAAAGCGCCACCAGCACATCGGCATCTTTAAACGCCTCTTCCGGCGTAGTAATACAATCCGGATTAGTGGTCTGGCACAACTCCCACTGACGATAAAACAAGGGGTCATCTTTATAGCGCGTATTGTTTTTGTGCAACGTAGAGCGACTGTCGAACATAATAATCTTGTTCGGGTTTGCGCCGTCGGAAATCATAAGCCGCGCAATACTTGTGTTGGAGGCGCCCGCGCCATACAACACCACTTTAACTTCCGACATTTTTTTGTTCACCAATTTCAGAGCGTTGATTACACCGGCTAAAGTAACGCATGCGGTGCCTTGCGCGTCGTCGTGCCACACCGGAATATCGCAGGTTTCGCGCAAAACGTCTAACACTTTAAAACAGTTGGGTTGCGAAATATCTTCCAAATTGATGGCGCCAAAGCTGGATTGCACACGTTTTACAAACTCAATGATTTTGTCGGCATTGGGTTCGCCTGTTTCATCTTTACTGTCCATGCAGAGCGCAACGGCATCCACGCCGCCGAGATATTTCATCAGCATGGCTTTACCTTCCATAACGCCGAGTCCGCCGGAGGGGGTGCAGTCGCCGTCACCCAGCACGCGCGTACTGTCGCTCACTACGGCTACTAAGTTTTTGCGGTTGCTCAGCGCAAACGAAGTGTCATTGTCGTCTCTAATTGTAGTAGAAACAGCGGAAACGCCGGGCGTGTACCACACATTAAACCAATTAAAGCCGTAGATAGGCGCTTTGGGAATGGTTTGCATTTTGCCACCGTAAAAAGCGTGCATTTTTAATGCCATTTTTTTGTAAAACAAAGTCTTGGCTTTCGCCATTTGGGCTTCCGAGAAGGTTTCAGGAAATAAATCTGTTATTGATTCTAAAGAAATAATTGAATTTTGCATTATGATATTTTTAACGCCGCAAAGGTATATGAAATTCTTATTTTTGTATTTTAACAACCAAAATTTGTAATCAACTGAAGCCAACTTAATTCATTGGTTACATCACCTAATATCGCTCGGTAGCAAATTCTTCACTCCCTCGTCTTTCAGTCTCTTTGAACTTTCCCCTCCACAAGCCTGTATCTTTGATTTGATTCGGGGCAAACGGCAATTCCGTCGCTGTTAAAATTCAGACGATGTCCGTATTCGCTCATCCAGCCGGTTTGGCGTGCGGGATTGCCTACTACTAAGGCATAATCGGGAACATCTTTGGTAACCACTGTCCCTGCACCGATAAAAGCGTATTTCCCGATATTGTTTCCGCAAACAATCGTAGCATTGGCTCCTATTGTAGCACCTTTGCTCACGTATGTTCTTTTAAATTGATCTCTTCTGTTAACGTTTGCACGTGGATTTATAACATTGGTAAATACCATAGAAGGACCTAAGAAAACATCGTCTTCGCAAGTTACGCCGGTGTAAATAGAAACATTGTTTTGCACTTTTACGTTATCTCCCAATGTTACTTTCGGAGATACTACTACATTTTGTCCTATTGTGCAATTTTCTCCGATCTTGCTGTTTTTCATAACGTGTGAAAAATGCCAGATTTTCGTTCCTGCACCAACCTGACAGTCAAAATCAACAATTGCTGTTTTGTGTTTAAAATAATCCATAATGTTTGGTCTAAGGTTTAAGGTTTAAAGTTTAGATATTAGAGTTTAGAATAATACATTATCATCACATCATCTCATCATCACATCATCTTTATTTTTCTTATTATTTTTCTGCATAGATTTGGAAAAAAGCGTTTGATATATACCATAATCAGTTCGCTTTTTCCTATTAATATTTCCGGTTTTTTCTTTTCAAATGCACGGACAATTTTTTTGGCAGCCTGTTCGGCAGTAATGCCTTTGGCTTGTCCGGGGTCTAATTTTCCGTGTGGTTTTCCGTCTTTTTCCAACGCATAAAATGAGATGCTGGTTTGCACGCGACCGGGGCAAACGATGGTTACATGAATATTCTGATTAAAATACTCAGCGGCGATTGTTTCAAAGAAGCCGTACAAGGCGTGTTTTGAAGCGCAATAGGCAGAGCGCAACGGAAAACCGAATTTCCCGGAGATGCTTGTGGTGACGGCAATTTGTCCACCGCCGTTTGCAATCATTTTAGGTAAAAGAGTTTTAGTTAAGATAACAGGCGCTAAAAAATTGAGATTCATAATTTTGTTCATCATCTCAAAATCCGTATCAATGGTAGTTGCTCTTTGGCTGATACCGGCGTTATTGTAAATCAAATCAATAGTTTCAAAACAGTTCCATCCCTTTTCTGCCAATTGTTCTAACGCATTGAGTTGAGACAGGTCTGCCGCAAGCACACAAACATCTTGAGCACCGAGTTGCAGACATTTTTCTTTTACCTGTTGCAAAATATCCTCTTCAAGGGCAGTTAAAATGAGTTTTACCTGCTGTTTCGACAACTCGTATGCACAGGCTTCTCCTATACCGGAAGATGCACCGGTAACCCAAATAACTTTATTTTCAAAATAATTTTTCATATAAAAAATGAAGCGCGAAATTATGTTAATTTTTAAAATTAAAAAATAAAAAAAAATATACATTTGCCGCTCAAAAAAAGATATATGAAACGATTCACTATTCTATTTCTATTCTTACTAGTGATGTCTATTGGTTTTGCACAGGTTGGCGCATTGAAAGGCTTTGTGTATGATGCTTCAAACGGAGAACCCGTCCGGTTTTGTATGGTGCAACTGGAAGGTACCTCGTATGGCACTATGACCGACCAATACGGCAGTTTTATTATTAATAAGATTCCCGATGGAAATTATGTTGTAAAAATTTCAATACTTGGATATGAAACATTAACCGATGAAATTAAAATAAATGTCAATATTCAACAAAAACGTTATTTAATTCAACCTGCTTCACAAACATTGGAAGCCGTGCAAGTGGATGCTGAAGGGCAACGTCGCGTGCAGGAAACGCGCACTTCGGTGGTCACTATTACTCCGAAAGATTTATCTATGATGCCTTCGATAGGAGGAACGCCCGATTTTGCACAGTATCTGCAAATTTTACCGGGTATCGTTTCTACCGGTGATCAAGGCGGGCAACTTTATATTAGAGGAGGGACTCCCATCCAAAATATGCTCCTGCTTGACGGTATGCTCATTTATAATCCGTTCCATTCTATTGGACTCTTTTCTGTATTTGATACTGAACTTATCAGTACGGCAGATGTTTATACCGGTGGCTTTGGCGCTGAATTTGGCGGTAGAATATCATCAGTAATGGACATCAAAACTAAAGACGGCAATAAAAAAAGAATCTCCGGAAAAATGGATGCCAATACCTTTGGTGCACATTTGCTTGTAGAAGGTCCGTTTGTTAAGTTGAATGAGGAACAGGGAACTACATTGAGTTATATCCTGTCTGCCAAAGGGTCCTATTTAAAACAAAGCACCAATTTTTTCTATCCTTATGTACAACAAGAACTTCCATACAACTATTGGGATTTGTATGGTAAAATATCTTTAACCACAAATTCAGGAACAAAACTAAGTATATTTGGATTCAATTTTGATGATAAAGTAGATTATTCTAAAGTTGTTAATTACAATTGGAAAAATCGGGGATTGGGTACCCATTTCTTAATCATTCCGGGTGAAGTACCTATGAGTATGGAAGGAACGCTCTCTTATTCTACCTACCAGTCTGCTATGAATGATGTTGACTATCTTCCTCGTTCTACCTCTCTCAATGGCGCTATGTTTAAATGGAGTTTTAATTATTTCGCAGGAAAAAGCGTGTTTTCGGCAGGTATTGATATAAACGTATTTACGACAAAGTATTCTTATCCGAATCATGATAATTTGCTTGTGGTTTTAGAACCGGATTATACTGCTGATATTGCTCTTTTTGGAAAATACAAATATAATTATAAAGATATTCTGCTCATTGAGCCAAGTTTCAGATTCCAATATTATTCATCATTATTGACCAGTAGCCCCGAACCGAGACTTGCTTTGAAGTACAATATTACAAAGAAAGTGAGATTTAAACTTGCCGCCGGATTCTATTCTCAAAATTTTGTGGCTATCACCTCAGACAGAGATGTAGTGAATCTGTTCTACGGCTTCCTGTCAAGTCCTAGCAATGAACAATTACCGGATAAGTTCCTGGGAAATGATATGAAGAACACTTTGCAAAAATCGCAACATCTTGTACTGGGTATTGAATTGGATCTGATAAAACGTACAAGTATTAATATTGAAGGTTTCGTGAAAAATTGTTCCCAACTTACTGCGATGAACAGGTATAAGGAGACGAATAAAGACAAGGATTTTATTTGGGAGAAAGGTATGGCGTACGGAGGAGATATTACTACTAAATTTGAATATAAAAACATATATTTTTGGGCAGTTTATACTTTGAGTTGGGTGAAAAGAACAGATGAAGTTACCACATACGTTCCCCATTTTGATAGAAGACATAATGCTAATTTACTCGCATCCTATCAATGGGGTAAAAAAAGAAAATCATGGCAGGCAGATGTGCGCTGGAATTTCGGCTCAGGGTTCCCATTTACTCAAACACAGGCATTTCTGCCTAATTTGGGATATAATGGTCATCTCTCTGACGATTGGATGAATGAGAATGAAGAAATTTACGTTATGCTTAGTGAGTTTAACAAAGGTCGTCTGCCGGTTTACCACAGGTTAGATGTAAGTTTGAAGAAAAAATTCTTCATTGGAGAAAGAAATCTTATAGAACTGAACTTCTCTGTTACTAATTTGTATGATTATTGGAATATTTTCTATGTAGATAGACTGACGGCAAATATTATTTATCAATTACCAATTCTTTATTCAGTAGGCGTTGCCTGGAGCTTTTAACAAAGCATCTACTATCCTTCCGTTCCTCAACTATGTACCCTCAATCTCACGCCGTCATATTTTGTATAGTATTGTCTTAAAGGATATTTTGATGGTCCGATAATTACGCTACCGTCTAAAATGTTAAAGAGAGAACCGCAGTTTTGACACTTTAAAGTAATGCCGTCCTCTTCCACCCAAATCCACGAATCGGGGTCGTCCCAATCGTGAGGGCAGGCTCTGTCGAAAGCGGTAAACTCCCAATCACTCAATCTATATACCACAACGCCGCTCACTCCGCCCGTAAAATACTCATGTCCTCCAATATAATTCAAATTCAAACAGGTAACCTCGTCCGGATAAACATAAAAATTAAAAAGCACTCGAGGAATCGGGTAATCTCCATTTCCACATTTTGCCGCCAAGCCAAAAAGTATTGCGAAAAAAATGTATTTAACGTGTTTCATAATTAGAGTTCAAGGTTATTATTTAGTGACAAGTGACGTTTTTAATGATCATCCTCCCATCTGTGTTACCGCATACGCTTTGTCAATCTCAATTTTATTTCTTCCGGAAGATGGAAACTCGTACATAGCGTTGGTCATAATGCGCTCCATAATGGAACGTAAACCGCGTGCGCCTAATTTCAGTTCTATAGTTTTGTCCACTACGTAATCAATCGCATCTTCGGAAAATGAGAGGTTAATTCCATCAAAAATAAATAAACGTTCGTATTGTTTAATTAGTGCATTTCTGGGTTCTAATAAAATGCGTTTAAGCGCTTCTTTATCTAATGAGGAAAGATAGGTAATCATAGGGAAACGTCCGCAGAGTTCAGGAATCAATCCGAACATTTTCAAATCCTGTGCGGTGATGTACTGCATCATATTATTTTTGTCCAATACTCTGTTTTCCTGATTATAACCAATACGGTTGGTGTTCAGTCGTTCTGCAATAATCTTATCCATCTGGTTGAATGCACCGCTGGCGATGAAGAGAATATTTTGCGTATTTACTACGATAAATTTTTGTTCAGGATGTTTTCTGCCACCTTCGGGAGGCACGTTTACCGTAGCGCCTTCCAGCAGTTTCAGCATTGCCTGTTGCACGCCCTCGCCCGAAACGTCGCGGGTAATGGAGGGATTATCAGCCCCTTTGCGCGCTATCTTATCAATTTCGTCAATAAACACAATGCCGCGCTCTGCTTTTTCCACATCATAGTCGGCGGCTTGCAACAAACGGGAAAGGATACTCTCCACATCTTCGCCCACGTAACCCGCTTCGGTAAATACAGTAGCGTCCGCAATACAAAACGGAACATCCAACAATCGCGCTATAGTTCTGGCTAACAATGTTTTTCCTGTCCCTGTTTCCCCTACCAGCATAATATTCGATTTCTCAATTTCCACATCATTATTGTCTTGTGCCGCGTGGAGCAATCTTTTATAGTGGTTATACACCGCAACAGAAATTACTTTTTTGGCTTCCTCCTGCCCGATGACATACTCATCTAATTTCTCTTTAATCTCAATGGGTTTCAGTAACTTAAATTTGAGTTCGCTTTTTTTGTGTTTTCCTAATTGGGTACGGTAATCTTTCAAAAGTTCGCAAGCGGCTTCTATACAGTTTTCGCAAATGATACCATCAATTCCGTTAACATGAAATTCGTTTCCTCTAATAGGGCGCGCACAAAATGAGCAGTACAGGTTTCTTTTAGGAGGCATTTTTTTAGTGATTAGTAATTAGTGATTAACGTTGAACTTTATTTTCGGGGGCGAAAATAGCAAAAAGGATATTTACTAAATGTATTTTGTTAAATAAAAAAAATATTTGTTTAGTTGTTAGATTTGATATTGCTACCCGAGGCATATTTTTCTGCTTTGATTTTTTTACTTATAAGGAGTATAGACATTCATTTATTGGAATGGAAAAATTCCAATAATCTGAAGCCGTTGCTATTGCGAGGGGCAAGGCAAGTTGGAAAATCGTCATCGGTTAGAGAGTTGAGCCAAGCATTTGACTTTTTTTTGGAAATCAACTTTGAAAAAAAGGAACACCAGGATGCAAGAAAGATTTTTGAACAACATTCTTCGCCAAAACTAATCACAGATGAACTTTACGCCATGTTCGGCATCCCCATAGTTGCAGGTAAAACGTTGTTGTTTCTTGACGAAATTCAAAACTGTGTATCTGCCATCTCATCTTTGCGATTTTTTTACGAAGAAATGCCTGCTTTACACGTTATTGCTGCCGGTTCGCTGTTGGAATTCGCGTTGGAGGAACTACCCTCTTATGGTGTTGGGCGCATTCGGTCGCTGTTTATGTATCCTATGTCATTTGACGAGTATATGAATGCACTGAATTTAAGTGATTTGGCAAATAAAATTGCTACTGCCTCTATCGAAAAACCTCTTTCGGAACCGCTTCATAAACAATGTCTCAATCATTTAGTGCGGTTTATTGCTATTGGCGGAATGTCCGAACAGGCAACAAGTTTGTATATTCTCGTGCTGTTGAAAACACCAAACACGAGAGCATTAAAACGGCTGTTGAATTACTGATAATGGCAGGGTTAGTTTACCCTGTTACCCACAGTTCGGCAAATGGCATTCCTCTATCCGCAGAACTCAATCATAAACACCAAGGAATCATAGCGTTAGATACAGGGATTATGCAACAGTCATTGAAGTTGGACATTTCAAGACTGTTTTTAGGCAAAACACTTCAGCAGATTAACAAGAGGGGCTATGCAAAGTTTACATCGGTTTATCACAGAAAAAACGGTAAAAAAAGGCATCAGAGTTTCTTTAGAAAATTTTGGAAAAAATAGATAAAATTGAAATTTACCCGATTTATGCAACCTCTAAAATTGTAACGCTATGACATAAAAACGATGTGTTAATAGTTAATTAAAGTGTGTTTTTTGGAGACAGCGGATATAAAGAATTTTCTTGTAAATTTGCCGCTTAGAAAATACCACTATTTATGGATTATATTTCAACACGTGTTGCCACTATGGCAGAATCGGAAACGTTGGCAATGACGCGCATTGCCCGCGACCTTAAAGAAGCCGGAAAAGATGTAATCAGCCTGAGTATCGGAGAACCCGACTTTAATACGCCCGAAGAGATTAAAGCATTTGCCAAGTCGGCAATAGACGAAAACTACTCCCACTATTCGCCCGTACCCGGATATTTGGATTTGCGTAAAGCAATTTGCAAAAAGTTTGAACGGGATAACGGACTGCTCTATACTCCGGAGCAAATTGTAGTCTCTACCGGCGCAAAACAATCTATTTTTCAAACGGTAATGGCTACAGTAAATCCCGGTGAGGAAGTGATTATCCCCACACCCTACTGGGTTTCTTATAAAGCAATAGCAGCGCTTGCCGGCGCCAAAATAGTGGAGATTCCCACCAAATTGGAAGATGATTTTAAAGTAACCCCGCAGCAATTGCGCAACGTCATTACTCCAAAAACAAAATTAATGATGTTCAGCAGCCCTTCCAACCCTACAGGTATGCTTTATACTAAAGAGGAACTTGAAGGAATTGCTGAAGTTCTACGCGAAAATCCACACGTGCTGGTTATGTCGGACGAGATTTACGAACATATTAACTTTGAAGGAAAACATCAAAGTTTAGCGCAGTTTGATTATATTAAAGAACAAGTGATTACGGTAAACGGCGTAGCCAAAGGGTTTGCTATGACCGGCTGGCGCATCGGCTTTATCGGCGCCTCGAAAGAGATTGCCGGAGCCTGCCAGAAATTGCAAGGGCAAATCACTTCCGGCGCTTGCTCTATTGCGCAACGCGCAACGCTGAAAGCAATGGAAAGTTCTCCCGAAATTGAAGCAGATATGGCGCGCATGAGAGAAATATTTAAGCAAAGAAGAGATCTAATGTTTAACCTCCTTAATGAGATCAAAGGGTTTGAAACAAGATTACCGCAAGGCGCTTTCTATTTCTTTCCGGTAGTTGCATCTCTCTACGGCAAAAACGTCCCCGCCGATTCTTTGTTCGCAAAAACATACCATAAAACAACGATAGAAAACTCGCTCGACTTAAGTATGTATCTCCTGTATGACGCCAACGTGGCAACCGTGCAGGGAGTTGCTTTCGGAGATGACACCTGTATTCGGTTATCTTATGCCACCGATGAAAAAGCACTGATAGAAGCCTGCCGGAGAATTAAAGAAGCAGTTGAACACCTGAATAATAAGATTTAAAATTTAAACATAAAACTAAAAAATTTAAAACTAAAACCAAAATGAAAAAAATTACCTTATCATTGTTTTTTGCCATCACCTTTTTGGCATTATTTTCTCAAAATTTCACCGTTTCATACGTAAACGGCTACAAAATTCTGCAAGGCGAGCGTCCGGAAATTAATGTACGTGATTTTCCGGAAGATTCTTACGAACAGGGAAAAATTAAAATTAAGATTGAGAGATCTTATGAAACACAACTTCCTGATGTTGTATATAGATCAACTTCGGAAGGATTTGTGAGAACCGGAATTGCAGCGTTAGATAACCTGAATGCACAGTTTCAGGCAATAAGTTACGCCCCTTTGTTTGGCGATTTATATGAAACCCACTCAAAAAGTAACGATCTTCGTGACAAGCATCGTGCGTGGGGTTTCCATCTGTGGTTTACCCTCGAATTGGGTGAAAATGTTTCTGTTGCAGATGCCGTTGAGGCTTATCAGGCGCTTCCATTTGTAGAAATTGCAGAGCCATTTTACAAAGCAATCCTTTATGATGCAGAAAAAGGGAAGAGATGGACTCCCGATGATCCACGATTAGGAAATCAATGGCATTATAAAAATACCGGACAGGCGGGCGGAACTCCAGGCTGTGATATCAGTCTTCTTGATGCCTGGGAAATTGAACAGGGAAACAGCGATGTGCTTGTTGCCGTTATGGACGAGGGTATTCAAGCCACGCACCCCGATTTGCAGGCTAATATGTGGTCGCAAATCGGATATAATTTTGTTGGAGGTTCAACTACTATTTCGCCGGGAGATCACGGCTGCCACACCAGCGGAACTATTGCCGCTGTGACAAACAATGGAACAGGAGTAGCAGGAGTAGCAGGTGGCTCAGGTAGCAGCGACGGGGTACGTTTAATGACTTGTCAGGTTTTTAACCCCGGTAGCAGTGGCGGTGGATTTCATCTTTCTTATCCTTATGCTGCCGACAACGGCGCCTGTATCTCTCAAAACAGTTGGGGATATACTTCTCCCAACAACTATGATCAAGCAGTACTTACTGCCATAGACTATTTTGTTGCCAATGGCGGCGGCGATGTAATGGATGGTGGAATTGTGTTTTTTTCTTCAGGAAATAACAACAACTATCCCTATAATGGTTTGGAAGGAAATTATTATCCGGGATGTTATGCTCCTGTTGTAGGGGTTACTGCAACAAACAATAAAGATAAAAAATCTTCATACGCTCACTATGGTACTTGGGTAGGAATTTGTGCGCCCGGTGGCGAAACAAGTCCTCAAAATGCAGGAGGAGTGCTAAGTTGCGTTAGAACTTCCAGCGGTAGTTATGCTTATTATCAGGGCACTTCTATGGCTTGTCCTCACGTTTCCGGAGTAGCCGCACTGTTAGTTTCTCACGCTGCGCGTAAAGGATATAAACTCTCAACTCAGGAAGTTAAAGACCTGCTAAAAAATAATGTAGATGATATCTATCCGTTAAATCCGTCTTATGTCGGTAAAATGGGAACAGGAAGGCTAAATGCCTTTAAAGCATTGACAGCACTTAAAGAAATGCTGGTGCAAAAACCGGAAAATGTTACCGCAACCCCTTTAAATTATTCTGAAATTGAACTCAACTGGCAGAAAAATAGCAATAATGAGGAAGTAATAGTATTTGTAAACATAGTGAATGAATTTGGAAAACCGGAAAATAAAACTGAATATCAAGTAGGAGACGTGCTTCCTGATGGCGGTGAAGTTATCTATAGAGGAGATGCTGAAACATTTCTTCACTCGGAATTAGCCTCCGGTACTACTTACTATTACAACCTCTTCTCTTACACCGAAAATTTTGAATATTCCCAAGGAGTGGAATGTGAGGCTACTACTATGTGTAAACTCATAGATCCTTTTTTTGAAGATTTTGAAAATGGATTTGACATTTGTTTGGAACAGGAAAACATAATAGGTGAATCGTCATGGTTGATTGGAAAAGGAAACGGCAATAACTATCCTGAAAATGCTTATCAGGGAGATTTTAATGTTTACCTGACATTTCAAACTACTAATGAAGTGGGCAATGAAACCCGCCTGTTGCTTCCCACTATGGATATGACCGGATTTAATAATGTGCGGCTCTCTTTTGCACTCTATAACCAAAGCCGAAGCGGAATAAACGATCATCTCACTATTTATTATAAAATTGCCAATGCAGAAATATGGAACGTTTGGCAGGTTTATAAAACCAATCAGGATACGTGGCTTATAGATACCCTTACTTTGCCGGAAAATATTGAAACAGACGAGATCCGAATTTGCTTTGAAGGTAAAATACGCGGCGGTTATGGAATATGTTTGGATAATATTGCTGCCGAATGTTTTTTTAGTAATGTTGGAATTACAAACCACAATATAGATAAGAAAATTACTGTTTATCCAAACCCAACCACAGGAGAACTACGAATATTAGCGAATAATGAACAATTAATAATGAACAATGTTGAAGTGTTTGATGTTTACGGTAGAAAATTATTATCTAATCATCTAATCTCCACATCATCTAATCATCTAATCAACATTTCCCATCTTCCGACAGGTCTTTATTTCGTTAAAATTGAAACGGTTGATGGCATAACCATTAATAAAGTCGTAAAATATTAAAGGATACTTATTGTGCGCACCATCCTAATTCTCATCAAAAAAGAGTTTCTGCAAGTATTCAGAAATACCTTGCTGATGCAAATTCTTATTGTTGCGCCGCTGGTACAGTTCTTACTTTTCCCTTTTACGGCAGACTATGAAATAAAAAACCTCAATGTCGCTTTTATTGATAACGACCGCTCCGGTATTACGGACGAGATACAACACAAGTTTACATACTCCAAATATTTTGTGAATTATGGTTTGCTGGATACAAAAAAAGAAGCAAAAGATTTAATGTTAAAAGATGAGATTGATATTTTAATTGAATTTCCACAACATTTTGAAAAAAATATTATGACCCTTGAGCCTGCCACTATTGCTATTACCGCCAATGCTATCAATAGTGTGAAAGCAGGTATTGGCGTGGGGTACGTGCAAACCGTTCTGGGAGAATATTATGAGAGTAAATCTGCCGAATTGAGTACAATGGGCATTGTGTCGGCAAAGTTAATGCCGGTAAATATTTACTGGTATAACGAACAAATGAACTATAAAAACCTGATAGTCCCCGGTATTTTAGTGATTCTGGTAACGTTGATAGGCGCTTATGTTACCGCCTTAAATATTGTTCGTGAAAAAGAGATAGGAACAATTGAACAGATCAATGTTTCGCCCATTCCAAAATGGCAATTTTTAATCGGAAAAATGATTCCCTTTTGGATTCTGGGAATGGCAGAGTTCTTATTTGGTTTGTTTTTGATGAAAATCATCTTCGGAATTTCAGTGCAGGGCAGTTTGCCTGTACTTATTTCGGTAACCACTATCTACTTGTTGGTAATGTTAGGATTAGGATTTTTTATATCCAGTGTCTCTTCCAACCAACTGCAAGCTATGTTTATTGTGTTTTTTCTGTTTATTGTGTTTGTTTTATTAAGCGGACTGTTCACACCTATTGAAGGGATGCCGCAATGGGCGGTATATATCAACTATCTTAACCCTATGTCGTATTATATGGATGTGATTAAACTCATTGTGCTGAAAGGAAGTGGAATTGAGGAAATTAAAATGCACATCAGCGTACTTTCAGGAATGGCAGTAGCCATCAATGCCGCCGCATTAATCAGTTATAGAGAAACTATGAAATAAGCGTGTAACCCAAAAATGTTACATATTTATTTTTTATATTAACATCATTTTTTTACTACTTTTGCACGCCTGTATTACTAATTATTTATAGTTATGTTATCCTGCTTAAAAAGACTTCTGTTAAACCACACTCTGAAAAATCATAAAATTTCAAGAGAAAAACAAATAGTCTCGTTGGAAAAAACACGAACTATTGGTGTTCTGTGCCAAATTACCGATGAATATTCCTATAAGGAGATTTATGAACTGTTTACAAAATTACACTCGCCGAAAAGAATAATACGACTGCTGGGCTATATTGACCAAAAAGAAGTTCCCTATTTCTGTTTACCTCAGTTGTCTGCCGATTATTTTGCAAAAAAACATCTGAATTGGTACGGAAAACCCGACTTTCCTCAACTTAAAGATTTTATTAATAATGATTTTGATATTCTGATAGATTTTTCACGAACTAATCTGATGCCGCTACGTTATATTCTAACTGCTTCAAAAGCCAAACTTATTGTGGGTGCGAACGAATATGTACAAGAACTTTACGACATTTATATTCACGATGAAAGCAACCCTAATAATCTTAATCTTTTAAAAACTATTCACAATTATTTACTCAAATTAACAGGAGGATAAATTTTATGCAACAATTCAAAGGGCTTGGGGTAGCTATGGTTACTCCTTTTTTACAAAACGGTGAAGTGGACTTTGCTAATTTGGAACAGTTAGTAAATCATCTCATTAACAGCGGTGTTGATTATTTGGTAGCGATGGGTACTACCTCCGAGTCCCCAACATTGACCGACGAGGAAAAACAGAAAATTGTTAGCGCTATCGTTCAAACTAACCGAAATCGCGTACCTGTCATTGTGGGAATGGGCGGCTATGATACAAGACATATTGTAAAACAGTTCAAAACTTTCGATTTTTCAGGGGTGAGCGCCATACTGTCGGTTACGCCATACTATAGCAAACCTACCCAAACCGGTCTCATTGAACATTATCAGGAATTGGCGTATCACGCACCGCTCCCCATTATTTTGTATAACGTAGGAAGTCGTACCGGATGCAATTTAGAACCCGAAACCACCTTGAAATTAGCAGAAAATAAAAACATCATCGGCATTAAAGAAGCCTCCGGAGTGATGAATCAAATTATGTATCTCATCAAACATAAGCCGGAAAACTTTTTGGTTATTTCGGGCGATGACGCTATTACCCTACCGCTTATGGCTGTGGGCGCCGACGGACTTATCTCTGTGGCAGGCAATGCCTTCCCCTCCCAAATAGCGCAAATGGTGCATCTTGCTCAGGAAAAACTCTTTGCAGAAGCCGCTGCCATTCATTATCAACTTCTGGATATTATTCAGGCATGCTTTAAAGAAGGTAGTCCTGCCGGTGTGAAAGCATTTCTGGCAATGCAAAATCGGTTGGAATACTACTTGCGCCTGCCGTTAGTAAGGGTATCGGCAGAGCATCAAAAGTATATCAAAGAGTTATTACTTATCATACAGCGCAATGAATAAAATTGCAACTATTCTGGCTATAATATTTTGCATTGCTTTATTGATAGTTCCACCTGTCAGGTTCCCTTATTTTACTTTTAAATTTCAGTCGGTGGATTTTCTTATGCCGGTTATGTTCGCTATTATCATCATTAACAAGTGGTATAAAAATTGGAATTTGCACTATGTAAAACTTCTATTATTCATCATTCCCATCATTCTGGTTTCAATTTTTCTAAACCGTCAATATAAAGCCATAAACGACTATTTTGAACTCTATCGGGTGATTACTTTTCTATTGGTTTTCATTTTTTTTAAAGAAATTTATAAGCCCAAATGGTTTGGCATTACACTAGATACGCTTTTTATTATACTGTTAATTTTTAATTTTCTTCACTTTCACAATATTTTCCATTTTAATCAAAGCGTGATGCCCGTTTATTGTGGAGAAGACAATTATCATTTGACCTTTTTTGGGTTAAACTCATTGATGCAACCTTCCACAAAAAGAATGCTTGGAACATTGGCTAATCCGAATAATAATGCCATTCTGTTTATTTTGTTTACAATACGCTATCTACCGAAGATACAATGGAGTAAAAAAGAGATTCTCTTTTTCTTTGCCGGACTGATTGCTATCTTAGCCACTCAATCCAGAACCGGACTTCTTGCATTTGGCTCAGTTTTCTGTGCTAATTATTTTGGCGCTCAAATAAAATGGAAACATATAATCATTCAATTTGCAAGTGTTTGTGTTGTTTCCTGGGCTTTTCTAAATTTTAATTTTTTGGGAAACGACCACTATTCTAACCATGTTAGTAATGAAGTCCTAAACAACAATAGTGATTATCTGCTGACTTTAGTAAACAGTGATGTTTTTGCATCATCATCTGTGCACGGACGTTTACAGGTATGGCATGAGTTAACGGTTCAGGCGCTGCAAAAACCGCTGTTTGGTCACGCCCCGCAGAAAAACTATTTTTATACAAATCATCTCTATGCAGAGAATGGCTATATTCTTTGGGCTTGGCGATATGGTATCATCGGACTTGCCGCTTTTATTGCCATTTTTCTTTTACCTGTAAAAAAAATTATTCAAAATGTGCGCTCAACCATAGAAGCAAAACATTTTCTATTAGTGATTATCACATTTATTATTACGAACTTAACCAATTGCCCACTCTCAAATACTACATTATCGCTATTGTTTTTTATTTTTGCAGGAATTTTTTATTGTCAACATTATAATTCAAAAAATGAAATTGTTTACCAAAATAATACTTAGATTGCGTATTCAAATTACAAGATTTATAAAACCTGTTATGCTACATCAAAAGCATAATTTTCAAGGAGATAAGATAAAAAATACCCGCATTGGATCTTCCACTTTTATTGACCATCCACGAAATTTATTTATAAGTGACAATATTTATATAGGACACCATAACTATATAGAAGCAAGTCATATAATAACAATTGAGGAGGGAGTTCAAATTACTAATTTTGTAAGCATAACTACACACTCCAGCCACCATTCCATTCGACTTTACGGAAAAAATTATACAAGTATTTCAAACAGACTGGGTAATCTTGAAGGGTCAATTCACATTGGCTCTTATACTTTTATAGGTCCTTATGCTCTCATCATGCCTAACACAAGCATAGGAAAAGGCTCAATTATTTGTGCATACAGTTATGTAAAAGGCGAATTTCCCGATGATTCAATTATTGCAGGAAATCCTGCCCAAATAATTGGAAATACAAAAGATAAAGATAGAAAACTATTAGAGCAATATCCTGAATTACAACAATATTATTACAGAAACGAATCAGATTGTAGTTGCCCCTAATCTTGGTTTAGTATACAGGAAAACAGAACATAAAAGAAAAAAACTATTTTTGTATAATTTTAATTTTTTTTTTTATGAAGTACAAATTTATTCATTTCACAACTTTCATTTCCATTTTGGTTATGTGTTTATTAGGATCTTTATCCTTCTCTTGTGTTCAACAACCTGTCCCTCAGAATCAGCAAGCCACATCCTATCAGGACACTATAGTCCATCCTGATACTATTTCTGTTAACTGGATTCTGCCTTATATTGAACTTCCCGAAGTGAAAAACATACGGTGGTTTATTCAACATCAGTATTACGCTATGGAATACGATACGGCGCAACGGCACTCGGTATGGGTGGCTTATAAATTCTATTCGGACTATAATCTAAAGACCGTAAAACGTACAGATGCGTGGGCACTCGATCCGGATATTCCTAAGGAATTTCAATCGCTCAATGGAAAAACACAAACTTATCCGGGTTACGATCGCGGGCATTTAATTGCCTCCGAAGACCGTGTGTTTAATTTGGAAGCCAACCAAGAGACATTCTATTTTTCTAATATGAGTCCGCAGTTAGGTTGTTTCAACCAAAAAATTTGGAAATATCTTGAAGAAGCTGTAAGAAAATGGGCGCAAGCCTCCGATTGCGATACGCTTTATGTAGCCACAGGCGGCGCTATCAATCCGGGAGTTGAAATCTTAGGCAAACTGGAAGAACGAAACCATGTAACCATCCCAAAATATTACTTCAAAGCGCTTGTAAAACGACAAGGCGACTCATTCACCGGTATTGCATTCTGGTTAGAAAACAAATGTTATACAGATGCTAACAATAAAAGCCTGAAGATTACACATGAATATTCAATGACCATTCGGGAATTAGAAGAAAAAACCGGAATTAACTTTTTCCCGTACTTGAGAGATATCTTTCCTAATCGTCCCAATTTGGAAGAAGAAGTTGAAACTTCAAGAGATATTACAAAATGGCCACTCTAAACAATTATCAACTTTCGTAACGGCAGGAACAATTTATTTGTTACATTTTTCCCACTACAATCGTAGTAAATGTTTCGGGAATTAGGTATTGTTTTGCCAACATTTGTATGGTTTGCGGAGTAATGGTATGTATCGCGTCTATCATCTGTTGCATCTCTGTTTCATCTAATTGAAAACCATTCCAATAAGCATATTTCTTTTGGTATGAAACAGAGCCGTCCACTTCACGAAGGAGTTCGCCCAGCATATAGGATTTTACCAACGACAGTTCTTCATCGTCCACTAACTCGGTTTGAAGCAGTTTCATTTCATTAAAACACTCGTCAATAGCATCTTTTGTTTTCTCTACAATGACGTCTGCTTCAATGTAAAAGATAGATTCTTCTTCATAAAAGAGGCTGTTGCAAAACACGCCATAAGTATAGCCGTTCTCTTCGCGAAGGTTTTGCATAAGGCGCGAACCGAAATAACCTCCAAATAAAACACTTAACACTTCAAAATCTCTGCGGTCTTTAGATGCATACCCCATACTCTTTTTACATAAGATGAAAGAAGATTGCAGGGCGCCCTCGCGGAGTTCAGTTTTATATAAACTACCCCGTCCGGCTTCGCTGTCCACCCCTTCAAAATTTGAAGGGGATTTTTCTGCACTCTGCATTCCGCCTTCTTTCTCTTTCATCATCTCATCATCACATCGCCTCATCATCTCATCACCACATCGTCTCATCATCTCATCAGTAAGGTTTCCCGTTGCAAACACCCGAATATTATCTTCAGTAAACGTTTGATGATGATAATCCTGTAACTGTTCAACCGTAACATCTTCTATATGTTCTTTGGTTAAAATAGTTCCGATAGGGGTTTCGGAAGGAAACATTTCGGCAAACATCAACTGCGTGGCGCGGTAGCTGAATTTGGCAGTGTTGTATTCCAAATCTTTAACACGGGATTCTTTAAACCGTTGTAGATCTTCATTTCTGTAAAACGGGTTTGATATGGTTTCCCATAATACAGGTAACACCTTATCTAAATATCTTTTGGGTATAATCCATTGAATAGTAACAAATTGAGTGTTAATGTATGTTTTCCACGAAGTACCGTGAAATGCTAAAAAATCATCCATCTCATGGGCAGAGTATTTAACGCTACTCTCTTTGAGTAGTTGAAAGGCACCCTGCGCCACAAACTTTATCGGCTCATAAAGCACGCCCGCTTCTATCTTAATCAATATATGAATTAAGTCTAAAGCAGGATTTTGAAAAAAATAGAGTGGAATCCTGTTTGAAAAGAAGTAGTGTTTGGGCGGTTGCAACGAGCAGGAAGTTATTTCGTGAATGGCAGGGGGAGTTTTTCGGTCAAGAGATGTTGTGATTTTAGTGACGGGTGACGAGTGACAAGTGACTGTTAGATTTAGTTTTGTCCCTTCCTCAAGCATCATTTGATAAGCAGCGTCAAATTCGTTTGGGATTTTTCCGTCTAAAATGGCTTCGCGGATAGCATCTTTAATCATTCCCACTTCGCGGCAAGGGGAGAGGTTAAAGGTTTTCATAATCAGTTCGCCGTCAATAGGGGGTTGCCAATTGCGGATTTTATCTTTCTCTTCAATCTCTTTGAGTTTTTGGCGCACGTTGGCAAAGTTTTCCATACAGCGTTTAATTTTTTCGGGGATACTTGAGGTAACATCGGCTTCGCAAAGCAACATAAGGTCGTCAATATCATCTCCGGCATCAAAAAGCAGGCGGCGCACGGCAGAGTCGGTGATTTCGTCTTCCACTAAAGCGATAGGGCGCAGATGCAACGCTACCATTTTCTGTACATACCTCATCTTTTCGTTGGTTGGCATTTTTAGATTGTTGAAAATCCGTTTCACCATTTTAGAACCGATAAATTCGTGCCCGTGAAACGACCATCCTACTTTTTCGTCATATTTTTTGGTTTGCGGTTTGGCAATATCGTGCAACAGAGCCGCCCACAAAAGCCAAAGATTTGACTTTACCAGCGCGATTTTGTCCACTACTTGTAATGTATGTAAATAGTTATCTTTGTGTCCTTTTCCGTTCATCACTTCCACGCCTTTCAGGGCGGGCAGTTCAGGAAGAAACTGTGCCAACAGTCCTGTTTCATCGCAAAGTTTAATGCCGGCAGATGGTTTTTTGGATAGCAATATTTTATTAAATTCATCTACAATTCTTTCTTTGGAGATGATCTCCAAACGATGGGCGTTTCGCTTTATGGCGGTAAAAGTTGTCGGTTCAATGGTAAATCCCAATTGTGAGGCGAACCGCACGGCGCGCATCATACGCAGCGGGTCATCGGAGAAAGTGATGTCAGGATCTAACGGGGTGCGCAGAATTTTGGCTTGCAGGTCTTCAAAACCGCTGAACAAGTCTATCAATTCGCCGCTTTTTTCTCCAGATATTCCAATTGCCATAGCATTCACGGTAAAATCTCTGCGCGAAAGGTCTTCTTCCAAAGTACCGGTTTCCACAGTAGGTTTTCTGGAATTAAAGTCGTAAGATTCTTTCCTTGCACCCACAAACTCAATAGCAGCACCCTCAAAAACAAATTGCGCTGTGCCGAAGTTTTTAAAAACATTCACTTCCAATGTGGGTGAAATCTCTTTGGCAACTGCTTGTGCTAATTCTATGCCACTCCCCACCACTAAAATATCAATATCCTTTGAGAAACGATTGAGAAAAAGGTCGCGTACTACGCCGCCTACGGCAAAAGTATCAAGTTGCTTTCGCTCTGCAACTTTTCTAACTATTTCGTAAATAGAGTGTTGGGAATATAATATGTTGTTTTTCATCATACTGTTAATTAGGGTGCAAAAATGCAACAAAATTTGTACCATTTTTTATTATTTTTGCTGCCAAATTTAATAAAAGATGGAAAATACCCCTTTACTCGAAAAAGTAACCTCAATTATTGACCAGATACGCCCTTATTTACAACAAGATGGCGGAGATATTCAATTTGTGGAATTAACTCAGGATAACATCGTTCGCGTACAACTTCGCGGCGCCTGCGGCAGTTGCCCCCACGCTAAAATGACCCTTAAACACATGGTAGAAGCCACTATCATAGAATATTGCCCCGAAATACAGGGAGTAGAGGACGTTAATTTGATTAGATGATGAGATGATTGTCACTTGTCACTCGTCACTTAAAAATTAAGAATTAAGAATTATGAAATGTGGAATTATCGGTTTAACCAACAGCGGAAAGACAACATTATTTAATTGCATTTCCAATACGAAAGCAACAATTACCGATTTTGCGTACAGCACGAATAAATCGAATATCGGCGTGTGTAACGTGCCTGATCCGAGATTGGAACACATCAACACATTCATCAAAGCAGAGCGGTTAGTGTATGCCACTATGGATATTGTGGATATTCCGGGCTTGGCAAAAGGCGCTTCGCATGGCGAAGGTATCGGGAATACTTTTTTATCTGATGTGAGATTGTGCGACGCGCTGATTCACGTGCTACGCTGCTTCGACAATCCTAATCTGCCTCACGTGGAAGGCTCTATTGACCCTGTACGCGATATCGAAATCATTGACTTTGAATTACAAGTAAAAGATTTAGAGCAAATTGAACGGAAATTAGTGAAAGTGGAAAAAGCCGCTAAAGTGGGAGATAAAAATGCCAAACACGACTACGAAACGCTTCTTAAATATAAGAGCCACATCGAGAACTTTCAGAATGTAAGCACATTAGAAGTAACGCCCGATGAACACGCCGTAGTTGCCGACCTGCTGTTGCTTACCGAAAAACCACAATTGTTTGTGTGCAATGTGAACGATGAAGATGCCGTTACAGGGAATCAATATGTTGAACAAGTAAAAGAATACCTGAAAGATAAAAATGCGGAAATGTTGATGATTGCCGGCAAAATTGAATCGGAGATTGCCGAACTGGAGAATGAAGAAGAACGACTGATGTTTCTGCAAGATGTAGGGTTGAGCGAAGCCGGTGTACGCAAAGTAATTCGCGCCGCCTACAAATTGCTAAACCTTATCTCTTTCTTTACCGTTGGTGGAAAAGAAAACCGTGCTTGGACTATCAAAAATGGTATGTTGGCGCCTCAGGCTGCCGGCGCAATTCACAGCGACCTTGAACGTGGCTTCATCCGTGCAGAAGTAATTAAATACAACGACCTTGTTGCGCTGGGCTCGGAATTGAAATGCAAAGAAGCAGGAAAACTTGCCGTGGAAGGAAAAACTTATCAGGTACAGGATGGGGATATCTTACATATCAGGTTTAATGTTTAAGATTTACCTCCAATTGATAACAATGATTCAAGGCGCAAAAATATAGTCTTATGTGAATTGTATATATCCCCAAAAGTCCTACAGATTAACGTTAGATAATTCAACTTGTAGTTTCACTTTTGCTCTCAACCCGGTAAAAACTCTCAACAAGGTTTCAACAGTCACATTGCTTGTGTTTTTTTTAAGTCGTGATATTTGAGCTTTCTGAACGCCAATAAGTTCTCCCAATTCCTCCTGTGTCATGTTGCGTTCTTTTCGAGTTCGTTTGATTTATTCAAAAATTGTTGGGACATAAAGATATTAAAACTACGGAAATCTATGCTAAAGTAAGCAACCGCCAATTAGGGAAAATCAAAAGTCCGTTAGACGATTTGTGATGTAGTACCCACTCACTCCGGTCTCATCTGCGGAAAGAACAACACATCTTGAATAGAATTGGAATTGGTCATAATCATAGACAATCTGTCAATTCCGATGCCCAAGCCTGAGGTGGGTGGCATACCGTATTCCAATGCTCTCAAAAAGTCTTCATCCAATACCATAGATTCTTCATCACCGCGCTTGCCGAGTTCCAATTGCTCTTCAAAGCGTTTGCGCTGGTCAATGGGGTCGTTCAATTCAGAGTAGGCGTTGCAAATCTCTTTACCGTTACAAACGGCTTCAAAACGCTCGGTTAAATTAGGTTTTGAGCGGTGTTTTTTGGTTAGTGGCGAGGTTTCTATCGGATAATCGTAAATGAATGTAGGTTGAATTAAGTGCGCTTCGCAAGTCTCTCCGAAGATTTCGTCAATCAGTTTACCGCGCCCCATGGTGTTATCTACTTGCACACCGCATTTTTTGGCAAAAGCCGCCATCTCTTTTTCATCCATGTTAGAAATATCCACACCTGTAAAATGTTCAATAGCGCCATACATGGTATAGCGTTTCCATGGACGTTTAAAATCAATAACATTCTCTCCTACTTGTACTTGCGTTGTTCCGTGCAGTGCCAATGCTACTTGTTCCACCATCTCTTCCACCAAATTCATCATCCATTCATAATCTTTATACGCCACATAGAGTTCCATTTGCGTAAATTCAGGATTGTGAAAGCGGGACATTCCTTCGTTGCGAAAATCTTTTGAAAATTCATACACGCCATCAAAACCGCCAACTATTAATCGTTTCAGATACAACTCATT
>WRGQ01000154.1 GCA_009787115.1 Bacteroidota bacterium | reverse complement strand
TCGTGCGGAAGATTAGTGTTTGCCAAAGCCATAACTTCCGGAAAAGTAATCCTCTCAGGACCTAATACTACGGTTTGGCTCAAGCAAACAATGGAGCAACTTCACAGTTTTGGTTTCGATTTTGTGATTACCGATGGGGCGCTCTCCCGAAAATCGTTAGCCTCCCCTACCCTATCCGAATCTTTGATTTTGACTACCGGCGCCGCACTTACTCCTGTGCTTTCAGAATTGATTCGAAAAACAAAGTTTGTTTATCAACTTACTCAAATTGAAGAATTTACAACAAATTTAAAAAGTGTGCTCGAACATTTTGAAACCGGCACTTATGCTTTAAAAGAAGATGAATATATTGATTTACAAATTCCATCTACATTATTATTAGATAATTATAAAAATGAATTACTGACACATAGCAATACGCTTTACGTGGCAGGCATCATAACAAATACTTTATTAAATACCTTACGTGTGCACAAACAAATAAGGGATATAACCTTAGTAGCCAAAGATTTTACCAAGATTTTTGTGGATAAGGATGTCCTGAATCATTATTACCGTTCTGGGGGTAAATTAAAAATATTGAATAAGAACAAGTTAATTGCTATTTGTGTAAATCCAACTTCCCCGCAAGGGTATAGAATGGATAGTCGAAAATTGATTGAAACCCTGCAAAAAGAGGTAGATGTGCCGGTATATGATTTAGTGATTAGTGATTAATAATATTACAAATATTATCCTTTCATCGCCTTATCAAATGCCGCTTCGTCAATTAATCGCAATGCTAACGCTGCTTCTTTGAGGGTTAAATCGTTTTTGTGGGCGTGTTGGGCAATTTTGGCGGCGTTGCTATAGCCAATTATCGGAACCAAAGCGGTAACCAGCATTAACGAGTTTTCGTAATGTTTTTTAATATTTTGCAGATTGGGTTTGAGACCGATTGCACAATGGTCGTTGAAAGAATTGATTGCATCGCTCAATAAATGAATTGATTGCAGAATGTTTTTAGCAATGAGCGGCATAAACACATTCAGTTGCAGATGACCTTGCATGGCTCCTGTTGTAATGGCTACATCGTTTCCGATTACCTGACAGCACACCATTGCAAGTGCTTCACACTGGGTAGGATTTACTTTTCCGGGCATGATAGAGGAGCCGGGCTCGTTTTCCGGAAGCTGCAACTCGCCCAAACCACAGCGCGGACCTGATGCTAACAATCTAATATCATTGGCAATTTTCATCAGCGAAACGGCAAGGCGTTTTAATGCTCCGGAAAGTTCAACAAAAGCATCGTGGGAAGCCATTGCCTCGAATTTGTTGGAGGCGGGCGAAAAAATCATAAGAGGCTCACCGTTTACCGCACACCGCATATTGTCAATAAATTGGTTAATGTACGCTACCGCTTTCTCGTCATATCCTTTGGGGGCGTTAATTCCGTTGCCAACGGCAGTGCCGCCAACAGGCAGAAAACCAAGTGTTTGCAGGGCTTTTTTGATATGGGCAATGCCAAACGACAGTTGCGCGGAAAAAGCCGAAAACTCTTCTCCCAAAGTGAGCGGCGTAGCATCCATTAAATGGGTGCGTCCAATTTTTTTAATGGTGGCAAATGTTTCCGTTTTGGCGGTGAATGTTGCTGTAAGTTTTTCCAATGCAGGGAGTAAATCATCATGCACGGCACTTACCGCAGCCATGCGCATTGCCGTAGGAAACACATCATTGGTAGATTGCGATTTGTTCACATCATCATTAGGCGAAAGCGTAACCGGCGGTTCTAACGTTTTTGCGTAATTGGCAATTACTTCGTTAAGGTTCATATTGGTTTGCGTACCTGATCCTGTTTGCCACACTACCAATGGAAAAGCATCCGAAAGTTTACCACTTAAGATGGCGTCGCAGCTTTGGGCAATAGCATTGCGTTTTTCTATAGGCAGCGCGCCACAGTCGTAATTGGCAAAAGCCGCAGATTTTTTAACTATAGCAATGGCATTAATGATTTCCATCGGCATTTTTTCATTACCGATTTTAAAGTTGTTTAACGAGCGTTGAGTTTGCGCGCCCCAAAGTGCATTGGAGGGTACCTGAACTTCGCCTAAGGTATCGTGTTCAATTCTGTAATCGTTCATTACTTTATTTCTTCATCTTTTTTAGGAGAAGTTTTGGGTTTTCCAATAGCATCACGCATATTCGTATCGGCTTTCAGATTTTCCAATTTGTAATAATCCATTACGCCGAAATTACCTGTTCTGAATGCTTCTGCCAATGCAAGAGGCACTTCCGCTTCGGCAAGGATAACTTTAGCGCGTGCTTCCTGCGCTTTGGCTTTCATTTCCTGCTCGTTTGCTACCGCCATAGCACGACGTTCTTCTGCTTTTGCCTGTGCAATGTTTTTATCGGCATTTGCCTGATCCATTTGCAAAATAGCGCCGATATTTTTACCTACATCCACATCTGCAATATCAATAGAGAGAATTTCAAAAGCTGTTCCTGAATCTAAGCCTTTGGATAGCACTAATTTTGATATAGAGTCAGGGTTTTCCAATACTGATTTATGGGAAGCAGCAGAGCCAATGGCAGAAACAATACCCTCTCCTACCCTTGCCACAATAGTTTCTTCTCCGGCGCCACCTACCAACTGTTTGATGTTGGTACGCACTGTAACACGCGCTTTGGCAATCAACTGAATACCATCTTTTGCCACCGCTGCAACAGGAGGCGTATCTATCACTTTGGGAATTACGGAGGTTTGTATCGCTTCCAGAATATTACGACCTGCCAAATCTATGGCGGTAGCCGCTTTAAAATCAAGACCAATATTTGCTTTGTCGGCTGAAATTAAAGCATTGACAACGGGAACAACGTGTCCGCCGGCAAGAAAGTGTGCTTCCAACTGGTCTCGGTTGAGTTTGATACCGGCTTTAGTGCCTGTTATCAGCGCATTGACAATAATTCCGGGCGGCACTCTACGCCAGCGCATTAATATTAATTGAACGAGTGAAACGTGCACGCCGTTGAGGAGTGCATTAAACCATAATCCCAGCGGAACCAACCACAAAAACAGGATGAGCAGTAGAACAATACCGGCAATGGTTAAAAATAGGGCTACATTTGGGTCCATAATGTTATTTTTTAAGTTTGACAATAATTTTACTTCTTTCTATTTTGGTAATAATAACTTCTTGGTTTTCATCAATAAACTCTTGTTGTGAGAATACTTCTTCAATACCGGTTTCAAAGATTGCTTTACCGCTGGGCGCTAATCTGGATATGGATTTTCCGACCATACCTGCTGCTAAACTTTTGTCGGGAACATTCATTTTACTGTCTATCTCCGTTTCCAACATCAAAGGTTTCCACGTTTTATATCGGAAAAAGAAGATAATTGCGAGAAGTAAAAGTATCAAGGTAGTTATAAGCCAAAAGGTTATCATAAAATCAATTTAGGGTGCAATTATAATAAAAAACGTCTAACAGGCAAATAAAATCTGTGTTTAAATGGAAAATAAAGTAGATGCGCTATGGGGCAAATGAGTTGCTCAAAGATAATCGCCCTTTTACTGCTTTACAATCTTCCGACAAACCTCATTTACCACTACAATATAAATTCCATTCGGCAACGATTTTTTTTTACTTTGCTTTCTTCCACAAAAAATAAATCCCTAATCCCACACACAAACTGCAAAAAATTACAACCGGATAAAATCCTGTAATTTGATTTGGAGCCATAGCATCCAAATCTATTCCTCTACGCTGAATTTTATAATCGAAGATAAGGCTGGCGGCATTGTGCATAAAATGGGCAATAATGGGTACCCATAGCGACCTACTCCATACCAACAGATAGCCAAGATAGATTCCAAGTAGAAAACGCGGAATAAATCCGTAAAATTGAAAATGGATAGCGCTGAAAATAAAGGCTGTTAATATAATAGCAACAGATTGGTTTGCAAACCATCTAGCAAAAAACTGCTGTAAAGTTCCTCTAAAAAAAAACTCCTCACATATTGCCGGGAGTAAAGCCATTATTATAATGTTTACCCCCAGTATAAGAATGTTTGAATTTGCAGTTAAAGTTTGTATGATTACCTTGTTATTTTCCTCCATCTCTCGCATCCACATTTCAATTTTTTGCATAGATTGAGGGAGCGAAATCTGCTCATTCAGATATCCCAGACAAGCAATGACCGGCAACATGAATAATGATAAAATTACGACATACCCTACCAACAGCGGTGGAGCAATTTTATCGGCTTCATTATAAGAAAAACAACTTTTTGAGGCACAATAAGAGAAGAGTAAAGCAGGAACAAAAAATGTTCCAAATATACTAACAGACTGTATAATATACAAATATGCTCTCGAATTAAGTTCTGTTGTAAAGCAAAATTTTGTTATAATAAGAGCAACAGAACCGAAAATGGTTATCCCGCCTGTAATAAACAAAAACAAATAGCACAATTGAAGCCAATATGATTTTGAGGAAAAGAGCGGATTGAACACTACAACAATTTAAGATTTAAAATTTAAGATTTAAGATTAGGCGTACAACTCAATCAATTTTAATATTTCAGGATACGTTTCCAATAAAGGTGAAAATTCCATAAAGTTCTTGTGCCAGTTGTAGTTTATGAGCAATGCTTCGCTTAGACAGGTGTTTCCCATCATACTGTTTTCGTTTAAGTAATAGAGCGCCGCTAAATAATAGTACATTTTTGAGCGTTTCTCATCATCATTTACATGTTCACTTTTAAGAAATACTTCTATGACGTTAATACCCACTTCATACATCTTGTTGTAGATACAAAACTGTGTGATGAAAAAGAAAAAATGGTCGCTGTTTTCTAAATGGTTGAGCGTGAGTTCTGCTAATTTATAAAAGAAAGTAGCATCCTGTTCTTCAAAGAAAGTAACAACAGCAAATAAAAGATCAATATTTTGAGGATATTTTTCGAAGGCATTTTGCACAAAGACACGGGCTTCCGACACTTTTCCCAACTCAAATAATGCATTCACAATTCCCAAAACGGCTTCGTTATGTGTAGGACTAATTTCATAAGCTTTATAATAATACTCTAACGATTCGTCAAACCATTTTTGAATAGCATAGCAATCTCCAATATTTGTAAGCGCTTGAAAATCTTCCTGATCAAGATTATATGCTTCAAAATAATGATGTAGCGCTTTGTCGTAGTCTTTCAATTCAAAATAGGCATTTGCCATATTGAAGTGTGCGGAGGCGATATCGCCGTCGCAGGTAAGGGCGAAACTGTAGGCTTCTATGGCTTCCTCAAACCGACTACTCCAACTCAAAGTGAATCCCAATGCAAACCACGCGGCGCCAAGCAGTGGAAACTCTTCCGTGAGAATAGTAAAAAACTCAACTGCTTCTTCCGGTTTATTCAGTTCTTCAAAGAGATAAGAATAAGTAAACAGATTCTCTCCAAATATAGGGTCGGATTGCAGCGCGAGGCTAACGTGTTTAATGGCAGTGAGTATGTCGTTTTTTCTGACATACTCGTGCCCCATTAAAAAGTGAATATCGGGGTCGTTAGGCTCCAATGCCAACGCTTTATTCAACCACTTAATAGTTTTTTCCGTTTTTTTATTCGTCATATTCGACAGAAACACCTTCTCAATGTAAAGATCGGCGGAGGGCGGAAAGGAGCGTTCAATTTCGTCCAATTCTTTTTCAGCGTTTTCCATCTGAAATTCTAAAATATATTTCTTAACGCGGTAAAAACGGAACAACGACTCACTTGGAAACTGCGCGATAGCGTGATCAATTGCTAATGAAAGATATTGAAAATTCAAGGCATTCATCAACTCTTCAATAATATCTTCCATATCTTCAGAATCAAAATAACAGGGTATGTTATTATCAATGAGTTTGATAAACTTGTTTACCAAAGCGCTATGCTCAAAATTTCCGAAAGAGTCCATTAAAGAGTTTAAAGAATTTAAAGTTTAAGGTTTAAAGTTTAAAGTATTGTTTATTAGTGACGAGTGATGAGTGACAATCATCTAATTATTCAAACGATATAATTGCTTTTTTAATAAGTTCTATAGCGTCACGCAGTTGTTCTTCAGTAATTACCAAAGGAGGCGCAAAACGGATAATGTGTTGGTGAGTAGGTTTGGCAAGGACGCCGAGTTCTTTCATTTTCAGGCATACGTCCCACGCTTCTTTTCCGTTTTTAGGACGAATTACGATAGCATTTAAGAGTCCTTTTCCGCGTACTAATTCTATCATATCGCTATTCAGTGAACTCATTTCTTTGCGGAAGATTTTACCAAGATATTCTGCTTTTTCTGCTAATTTTTCATTTTTAACTACCTCCAATGCGGCAATAGCGACTTTACAAGCGACAGGATTTCCGCCGAAGGTAGAGCCATGTTCGCCCGGTTTAATGGTGAGCATAATTTCATCATCGGCTAAAACGGCTGAAACGGGGAGTACGCCACCCGACAATGCTTTTCCGAGAATTAAAATGTCGGGGCGCACCTCTTCGTGGTCACAAGCCAGCAATTTTCCTGTGCGTGCAATACCTGTTTGTACTTCATCAGCAATAAAGAGTACATTTTTTGTTTTACAGAGGTTGTATGCTTTTTTCAGATATCCATCATCGGGAACAAACACGCCTGCTTCACCTTGAATGGGTTCAACGAGAAACCCGGCAACGGTATCGTCTTTCAATGCTTCTTCTAATGCATTCAAATCATTGTAGGGTATGCGGATAAAACCGGGGGTAAATGGTCCGTAACCGCCGAAAGAATCGGGGTCATTCGACATAGAGACTATGGTGATAGTTCTGCCGTGGAAGTTGCCGTCGCAGCAAATAATTTTTGCCTGATTTTCGGGAACGCCTTTTTTCAGATACGCCCATTTGCGGCACAGTTTCAGTGCGGTTTCATCGGCTTCTGCGCCGGAGTTCATAGGAAGCACGCGATCATATTTAAAATATTCGGTAACATACTTTTCATAAACACCCAAGACATCGTTGTAAAAGGCACGAGAGGTTAATGTAAGCGTTTGTGCCTGTTCGCATAAGGCATCCACAATTTTAGGATGGCAGTGTCCCTGATTGACTGCTGAATATGCAGAAAGAAAATCGTAATATTTTTTTCCTTCCACATCCCACATAAACGGACCTTCGCCCTTCGCAAGGACAACGGGGAGTGGGTGATAATTGTGTGCTCCGTACTTCTCTTCTAATTCGATAGCTTGTTGGCTATATTTAACTTTTTGAATCATAATATATTAATTTAAAGTGATTGACTTTTTTTTAAAGAGCAAAAGTACAGTTTTTTTTGTGTGATAACTATGCAAAATCAGGACAAAAGGTATTAATATGTTTTTCGGCTTTGAGCCGTTGGATGTCGCATTGCAGGGCAGCACTGTTGTTTTTAAATTTGCTTTTTTTTTTAACAGTAAGAGTAATTTTTTATACTCGCTTTTATAAACCCCATAAATAAGGGGTGCGGGCGGTTGGGTCTCGATTTAAATTCAGGGTGAAATTGACACGCCACAAACCACGGATGATTAGGTAATTCTATCATCTCTACAATTCCTCCGTTTGGGGAAGTTCCGCTAACAATCATTCCTTTTTCTACTAATAAATTCAGATATTCATTATTTACTTCATACCTATGGCGATGACGTTCGTAAATCATTTCCGTATTATAGCGTTCGTATGCTTTTGTTTCTTTTATCAATTTACACGGATATTTTCCCAAGCGCAAAGTACCGCCTAACATACTGTATTCGTTTTGTCCTGGTAGAAAATCAATAACGGGGTAAGGCGTATTGGGGTTTATTTCTCTGCTGTTAGCATCTTTAAGTTGCACAACGTTTCGTGCAAATTCAATAATGGCAATTTGCAAGCCCAGACAGAGCCCTAAATATGGGATTTTATTTTCGCGGGCATACTTTGCAGCATTGATTTTACCTTCAATACCCCTTTCTCCAAAACCGCCCGGAATCAAAATTCCGTCTAAACCACGTAGTAACTGCGCCATATTTTTTTCGGTAATATCTGTAGAATCGTACCATTTAATTTCTAATTCTGCAGAATTGAAAATAGCGGCGTGTTTTAGCGCTTCCACAACACTAAGGTAAGCATCGTGCAACCCGGTATATTTGCCAATAATTCCTATAGTTACTGAAGATGTGGTATGTTTGCTGCGTTCTACCATTTCTTCCCAATCGCTCAAATCTTTCTCTTTGCATTTGATTCTAAGACGTTTAATCACTTGTTTTGCTAATCCTTCTTCCTCTAATGCCAATGGTATTTCGTACAGTGAGGAGAGGTTTTTATTGAGGATAACGCTTTCTAAAGGAACGTTGCAGAAAAGGGATAACTTGCGGCGGATATCGTTTCCGAGGTCTCTATCAGTCCTACAAACTAAAATATCGGGTTGAATACCAAGACTTAGCAACTCTTTTACGCTATGCTGCGCGGGTTTTGTTTTAAGTTCATCGCTGGGGGTCAAAAAAGGGATGAGCGCCACGTGAATGTACATACAATTGTTATATCCTTCTTCGTGCGAGAATTGGCGAATCGCTTCCATATAAGGCAAACTCTCATAGTCGCCCACTGTACCGCCAATCTCCACAATGGCAATGTCGGCATTATTCGATTTGGCATTAATACGAATGGCATCCTTAATCATATTGGTAACATGCGGAATCATTTGTACGGTAGCGCCTGCATAAACGCCATTGCGTTCGTTTTCCAGCAAGGCATTATAGATTTTTCCGGAAGTATAATTAGAGTGTTTATTCAGATTTTCATCAATAAAACGTTCGTAATGACCTAAATCCAAATCTGTTTCAAGACCATCTTCGGTTACGAATACTTCACCATGTTGCAACGGGTTCATCGTTCCGGGATCTATATTGAGATAGGGGTCTAACTTCTGCATAGTTACTTTCAATCCTCTTGATTTGAGAAGACGTCCTAACGAGGCTGCGGTGATTCCTTTTCCAAGCCCTGAGACTACACCGCCTAAAACAAATATGTACTTTGTTGTCATAAATAGATTATTAACTAAATAAAAAAAGTGTCCTCGGGGGGATTCGAACCCACGACCCATTGATTAAGAGTCAATTGCTCTACCAGCTGAGCTACGAAGACAACGCGCGAAAATAGATTTTTTTTTGTTACTGAATCAAATCTGTTTCAATAATATACTGATTTCTATCGGAAGCGTTTCTTGACATCATCTCACCAAGAAACCCTGCGAGAAACATTTGCGTACCTATAATCATTGCTAATATAGCAAGATAGAACAGCGGCTGGTCGGTAACCTGCCTGAAGTGCACCGCCTGATTTGCCATCAATATCAATTTTTGAATAATTAATGCGATAGTGATTCCAAATCCGATAAGGAAAGCCAATGTTCCCCACACGCCAAAGAAGTGCATCGGTTTTTTGCCGAAACGGGAAATAAAAGTGATGGAGAGCAAGTCAAGAAAGCCGTTTACAAATCTGTTCCATCCGAATTTAGTAATTCCGTATTTGCGTTTTTGATGGGTTACCACTTTTTCGCCAATTTTTGTAAACCCTGCCCATTTGGCAATTACGGGAATATAGCGGTGCATTTCGCCATATACTTCAATAGATTTAATCACATCTTTGCGATAGGCTTTTAATCCGCAATTAAAATCGTGCAACCCAATTTTTGAGATTCTTCTGGTGGTCCAGTTAAAAAATTTAGAAGGAATATTTTTGGCAAAAGTACTATCATAGCGCACTTTTTTCCATCCGGAAACCAAGTCATAGCCGTCTTCGGTTATCATTTTGTAGAGTTCAGGAATTTCATCGGGGCTATCTTGCAGGTCGGCGTCCATAGTGATAATTACTTCGCCTTGTGCTTTTTGAAAGCCGGTGTTTAGTGCTGCCGACTTTCCGTAGTTTCTACGAAATTTTACTCCTTTAAAACAGGGATTTTCTTTATGCAGTTGCTCAATAACTTGCCACGATTTATCGCGACTGCCGTCATCAATAAACAGAACTTCATAAGAGAAGTTATGCGCATTCATTACTTTTTGAATCCATGTTGCCAATTCCGGCAACGATTCTTCTTCGTTTAACAGGGGGATGATTAGGGATATGTTCATAGTGATTAGTGGTTAGTGGTTAGTGATTAGAGTTTAGATATTAGAGTTTGGAGTTTCTTAAATTTCTTAGTCATTTTTACGGTCTTCTAAAAAAAGCGACGGTCTATAAGCCGGATTCTGTCGTGTTCTGTCATTTATCTATGCGCGACGTTGCCGTTGCGCTATAACGACCTACCCTCCGAGTTGGGCGAGCCACCCTCAAGCCTCGGTTTACATGGTCTTTCAACCCATAAGGTTTACCCCCGTTGAACATCACTGTCAACGTCGTGAGCTCTTACCTCGCGTTTTCACCCTTACCCTGAATTGCTTCGGGGCGGTTATTTTCTGTGGCACTCTCTGTCACTCTTTCAAATGCCTTCCCGTTAGGAAGTATGGCGCTCTATGTTGTCCGGACTTTCCTCTCCCGATTAAAATCGGCAGCGACAGAACGACCGTCGTTTTTACGGCGGCAAAAATCTATATTTTTTGATAACATTTGGTTTCGTAATCTATTTTTCTATTTTTAACTCAACTACAACCTATCCTCCATACCTTGCTGCACATCCCTATGCTCCGGATAATCCAACGAATAGTGCAATCCTCTACTCTCTTTTCTATCCATAGCATTATTAATAATGAGATACCCTACGTTGATCATATTGCGCAGTTCGCAAATTTCAGGATTAAGGATAGATTTTTTGTACAGTTCTTCGGTTTCTTTGTATAATAGAAACAAACGTTCTGAGGCTCTTTGCAAACGAAGGTTAGAACGGACAATTCCCACATAGTTAGATAAAATTGACTGTAATTCTTTTTTAGATTGGGTAATCAATACCATCTCTTCGTTGAGGACGGTTCCTGAAGTATCCCATTCGGGAATGTCGTGACAAAAGGGAATATATTCAAACCTATTCACTGCATTTATACAGGCGCGGTGAGAGAATACCAGTGCTTCCAACAGCGAGTTGGATGCCAATCGGTTGGCGCCGTGCAATCCGGTAGAAGCGCACTCTCCCGAGGCATAGAGATTGCGAATGGTAGTTTCTCCCCATTCGTTGGTAATGATGCCACCACAGGAATAATGGGCAGCGGGCACCACAGGAATCATATCTTTGGTAATATCAATGCCGATACTCAGGCATTTGGCGTAGATAGTGGGGAAATGGTCGAAAATTTCGTGTTTTTTAATTTTTGCAGCATCCAACCAAACGTGTTCTCGTCCGCTCATTTTCATTTCATTATCAATGGCGCGCGCTACAATATCTCTTGGGGCGAGCGAGCCGCGAGCGTCATATTTTTGCATAAACTCATTGCCGTTTTCAGCTTTCAAAACGGCTCCTGCGCCACGCAAAGCTTCTGTAATCAAAAATGAAGGAGATTCTTTAGGGTTATACAAAGAGGTGGGGTGAAACTGTACAAACTCCATTCCTCGTACTTGTCCTTTGGCACGATATACCATCGCAATGCCGTCGCCTGTCGAGACCAAAGGATTGGTAGTATTGCCATAAACCGTGCCTATACCGCCGGTTGCCATCATAGTAATCTTGGACAACACGGTGCGCACTTTCTTTTTATGTGGGTCGTAGATATAAGCGCCGTAGCAAGTCAAATCGGGAGTTCTACGGCTCACATTGATACCCAAATGGTGTTGGGTAATAATTTCAATGGCAAGGTGATTTTCTAAAATCTCAATATTTTCGTTATGCTGTGCGGCTAAGATTAGTTTTTCTTCAATCTCTTTTCCTGTCATATCTTTATGATGTAGCACGCGGTATTCGGAGTGTCCGCCCTCTTTGGCAAGGGCAAACTTTCCCGTTTTGGTTTTATCGAAATTAACGCCCCATTCTATTAGTTCCATCACCCTTTCAGTGGATTCTTTAATAGTGAGTTCCACAATTTTTCGGTCGGAGAGTTCATCGCCGGCAATCATAGTGTCCCGAATATGCTTTTCGTAGGTATCCGGATGATACAGCACTGCCGCAATACCGCCCTGAGCATATTTGGTTGCCGTTTCGTCTATTTGTGATTTCGTAACCACGCATACTTTTCCGAAATTTGCCGCTTTCAGGGCAAAACTCAAACCTGCGATACCAGAGCCTATTACTAAAAAATCAACAGTTTTGCGCATAATATCTTAACGTAACATTATTGTATCCTTGTAATTCGTAATTGTTAACTCGTAATTCGTAATTCGTAATTCGTAATTGTTAACTCGTAATTCGTAATTATTAATTCGTAACAGGTTGTACTGATCGCCACCCTTTGTATAATTTCTCTATGTTGTTCATAAGCAATTACAAGGTATGATACGGCTTCAAAATCTCCTTACCTACCTCAACGGCTTTAATATTTTCAGGAATTAGCCCATGATGACGGGCGGGTAATGATTTTTCCAATCCTTTTTTCAAAAATTCATCAGTAACTAACGGTTTAATTTTCAGGAATCCGCCCAGCACAATCATATTAAAAAGTTTAGCAATACCAATTTTAGATGCTTCTTCGGCAGCGGCAATTTGATAAATGTTAATATCTTTTCTTGTAGGATGTGTAGTGATACCGTTCGGATCGTAAATAAGTAATCCGCCCGGCTTCACCGAATTTTCAAACTTATCCATAGAGGGTTGATTGAGAATAATTGCCGTGTCGAATTGGTTTAAGCACGGGGAACTGATGCGCTCATCGCTGATAATTACGGTAACATTTGAGGTGCCGCCGCGCATTTCAGGACCATACGAAGGCATCCAACTCACTTCTTTATTTTGCATAACGCCGGAGTAAGCCAATATCTTTCCCATAGAAAGAACGCCTTGTCCGCCAAAACCTGCTATTATAATCTCTTCAGTCATAATTTTTTATTTTTTATTTATTTATTATTTTTTAAATCGCCCAGCGGATAGAATGGTAACATATTTTGTTCTAACCACTCATTGGATTTTACAGGAGAAAGTTTCCAACCGGAATTGCAGTTTGAAACAATCTCTACAAAGGAGGTACCCTGTTTTAGTTTTTGATTTTCAAACGCCTGACGGATTGCTTTCTTGCATTTACGCGCCAACGCAGGAGTATAAACGGCTTGTCGGGTTACATAAAGTGCTCCGGGCAGTTGGGCAATGAGTTCCGTAATTTTCAACGGATTACCCATAATGCTCAAATCGCGTCCATAAGGAGAGGTCGAGGTTTTCATTCCTTCCAGAGTAGTGGGCGCCATTTGTCCGCCGGTCATACCGTAAATACCGTTATTCACGAAAATCATTGTCATATTTTCGCCGCGGTTGCAAGCGTGAATGGTTTCAGCGGTTCCAATGGCGGCGAGGTCGCCGTCGCCCTGATAGGTAAATACAAAATGGTTGGGATAAAGTCGACTGATAGCCGTTCCCAACGCGGGGGCGCGTCCGTGTGCCGCTTCGATGAAGTCCACATCAAAGTAGTTGTATGCCAAAACGGCGCAACCCACCGGCGCAACGCCTATGGTTTTGTCTTGAATATCCATCTCTTCAATGACTTCTGCAATGATGCGATGCACCAATCCATGTCCGCAGCCCGGACAGTAATGCATAACGTTATCGGTGAGCACGGAACTTTTCTTATATACCAGATTTTCGGGTTTAATGATTTCTTCTCTTGTCATATTGTTGTTTTTTTTAAAGATTCTTTAATGCGTTTAAAATTTCAGAGGGAGTTGGAACAATTCCTCCAAAACGACCGTAATGTTTCACGGGAACTTTACATTCAACTGCTAACTTTACATCTTCAATCATTTGACCGGCATTCATCTCAACGTTCAAAATACCTTTTGTTTTGATACCGATGTCGTGAATAATCTGTTTGGGGAAGGGCCACAAGGTAATGGGGCGAATAAGTCCCACTTTAATACCTTCTTTGCGGGCGAGTTGCAGCACTTTTTGGCAAATACGTGCAGAGGAGCCGTAGGCAATCAAAAGATATTCCGCATCTTCTGTTTGAAAAGTTTCGTAGCGCACTTCGTTGGCTTCGCATTCTTTATATTTTGCCTGTAAGCGCAGATTTACCTTCTCCTGTTTATCTGATTCCAATTGCAGAGAAGTGATGATGTTGTGGTTGCGTGATTTTGGTTTTCCGGTGGCTGCCCACGGGTAAGTTTTAACAATATAGTCATCAGTCCAACGCGGTTTATAGTCGCCTACTTCCACTTTTTCCATTACCTGACCGATAATACCGTCTGAAAGAATCATCACAGGGTTTCTGTATTTGAACGCAAGGTCGAAGCCGAGTTCTACGAAGTCGTACATCTCCTGTACGGAAGCTGGTGCTAATGTAATGAGGCGATAGTCGCCGTGTCCGCCACCTTTAACAGATTGGAAGTAGTCGGCTTGAGAAGGTTGGATAGTTCCTAATCCGGGACCGCCGCGCACTACATTCACCACTAAAGCGGGAAGTTCTGCACCGGCAATATAGGATAGACCTTCCTGCATTAAACTTACCCCCGGACTTGAAGAGGTGGTCATCACCCTTTTGCCTACGGCAGCGCCACCATAAACCATGTTGATAGAAGCCACTTCGCTTTCGGCTTGTAGCACTACCATACCGGTTTTTTCGTAAGGTTTTTCCGCCATCAGATGTTCCAAAATCTCGGATTGCGGCGTAATAGGGTAGCCGAAGTAGCCGTCGCAGCCGCAGCGAATAGCGCCCTCTGCAATCGCTTCGTTTCCTTTCATTAATTTTAGTTCTTTCATACTTATTTATGTTTGATTATTAATTCTTCTATTTAACTATTAACTTTTTCGTGTCATTTGCAATTTTTACAAGATATAAACCTTTTGACAAATTTGAGATGTCTATTTGTGTTTTCCTGCTGTAAAGTTGTAAATTTTTCAAAAGTGCTCCTTGTGTATTGTATATTTGAGCCGTAACAGTTGACTTGGCTAATGCTGCATCTGATAAAATAATCTCTACATAATTGTTTGCAGGATTGGGGTAAATGGAGAATAAATTATTAGATATTTCATTTTCTTCAGTAATACCACCACCATCAATATACACTTGAATAGTGTGATCTTCCGTTACGTCTTTAAAAGTATAAACCATATAATGTGGGTCTCCTTCATTGGGAATAAATACGCCATCAACTATAGCTCCCGAAATGTTGCTATTACAATGAGAATCTATAAAAAAAGTTTGGTCTGTGTGTTCTAATACTTTTATTTCTCCCATAGGCTCCATAGTCGCACATTTGAGAGAAATGGATATCTCTGCATTAATAGTGTGATAAACTTGCGAATATGCCGCATTTATGTTGGCAATTGCAAATAAAAAAACAATTAAGAAAAACCTGTTTTTCATAATCTTTAAACTTTTGCGCGATACACTTCAATAACGCCGTCGGGGCATATTACTGCGCAGTTTGCACATCCGATACAGTCATCGTTGATTAATTCTAAGAAATTATATCCCTTTTTGTTTACCTTTTTTGAGAGCGCAATACAATTGTTTGGACAACCCTGTACGCAAACGGCGCATCCTTTGCAAAGTTCTGTGTCAATCACTAATGTTCCTTTAAATGCCATAGTTTCAATATTTTAATGTTACTAACTTATAATGAATTTGTATTTATATATACGGTAAAAATTGGAGAATGCGAAAATAGTATTTTTATTGGATACTATTCATTATTCATTAAACCTCAAATACATTTTTTTGCATAGCCTAATGCTGCATCAAAATTATCAAAAATATGCTCCTCTCCTATTAGTTTAGAAATACCACATTTATTCAATTCTTTTCTCACATCGGGTTGCACGCCGGAAAGCATAATCAGTTTGTTGGAAGATTTAAGCGATTTGATGGCTTCTTTAAAGTTGTGTGTACCTGTGGCATCAATGAATGGAACGTGCCTCATTCTAATAATCAATACTTTTGTAGAAGAAGGACCACCTTTCAGCGCCTCGCTGTAATGTTTGGCTGCTCCGAAAAAGAAAGGTCCGCTAATTTCGTAAATCTCTATCGCTTTTGGTACCTCTTTATAATTTTCTACAGTATCATTCTCTTTGTCGCGAAGAATAGCCTGCCCGTTGTCAGCCATTCGTTTCATAAATAAAATAGCAGACAATACAACGCCTATCTCAATGGCTACCGTTAAATCAACCAAAACCGTAAGGAAGAATGTGGTGAGCAATACGATGATATCAAATGCAGAGCCTCTTAAAATAGCCCTAAATGACCGCCATTCACTCATATTGTAAGATACTAAAATCAAGATACCGGCAAGACAGGACATCGGTATCAACTTTGCCCATTTTCCAAAAAAGAACATAATAAGCAAAAGCGTAACGGCGTGAATCATACCGGCAAGAGGCGTTCTGCCGCCATTTTTGATATTCGTGGCTGTTCTTGCAATGGCGCCGGTAGCAGGTATCCCTCCAAAAAACGGCGTTACAATATTGGCAATTCCCTGTGCAATCAATTCCGTATTGCTTCGATGAGTACTTCCAATCATCCCGTCGGCAACCACTGCCGAGAGTAGCGATTCAATAGCACAGAGCAATGCAATCGTCAATGCCGGCTGAAAATAATATTTAATCTGGCTAAGATGTATGGCGGGAACGGACAGTGATATCGTATTGGGAATATCTCCATACAACGTTTCTATAGTTGTAACAGGAAGTTTGAAAATAGCAACAATAGCTGTCATCAGGATAATTGCCACAAAAGAGCCGGGTATTTTATTGGTAATACGCTTAAAACCTACACTAATTATGATAGTTACCACGGCAATTACAATCGAAATCCAATGGATTGTTTTCAAAGCATTAAAATAGACGCTCCACTTGTCAATAAATGCAGCGGGAATGTTGCTAATCTCCAATCCCAAAGCATCTTTAATTTGCGTAGAGAAAATTACTACCGCAATGCCACTGGTAAAACCCACAATCAACGGATGTGGAATAAACTTCAATAACGACCCCAGCTTCAACAATCCGAAGACCACCAGCATGATTCCGGCTAAAACCGTAGAAATAAGCAGTCCTTCAAATCCATATTGAGAAAGCACACCAAAAACAATGACAATAAATGCGCCGGTAGGTCCGCCAATCTGCACGCGACTTCCGCCCAGAAGAGAGATAAAAAAACCTGCAATAATTGCCGTGATTAATCCCTTTTCCGGCGACACACCGGAGGCTACGGCAAATGCAATAGCCAGCGGCAACGCCACCACACCGACAATCATTCCGGAAAAAACATCTTTTATAAACTGTTCTTTGCTATAACCTTGCTTTAGAACGGTGAAAAATTCCGGTTTAAAAATTGTATTCATAATGTATTAAAAAACTTTCACATTATTTCTTGTTAAACAAATCGCGGCAAATATAAAAAAATTACGAATTATCAATTGCAAAAAAAAATCCACAACCCTATTTTACATAAACTTATTTTCTATTTTTGCCCTTTTCCTTTAATATATGAAACCATCAAATCTTCCATGTATTCCCTTTTCTCCGCCTCGCATTGACGACAAAACCATTGCGGAAGTTACTGCCGCCCTGCAATCCGGCTGGATTACTACCGGACATCGTGTTAAAGAATTTGAAAAACGCTTGGCGCAATACGTTGGCATTGAAAAAGTAGTGTGCGTAAACTCCGCCTCTGCGGGATTAGAACTTATGCTCCGCTGGTTTGGCGTGCAGGAGGGCGACGAAGTGATTGTGCCTGCTTACACTTATTGCGCTACGGCAAATGTGGTGGTGCATTGCGGCGCAAAACCCGTAATGGTAGATGTAAATTCCACCGACTTTAACATTAATATTAAAAATGTTGAAAATGCCATTACGAAAAAAACGAAAGTAATTATTCCTGTTGATTTTGCAGGCTTCCCTTGCGATTATGATGAATTAAATCAGTTGGTTAACAAAGAAAATATTAAGAAAAAATTTACACCTAAAACCGCAGAACAAAAAATGTTAGGTCGTATCTTAATACTTTCCGATTCGGCACATTCCGTTGGCGCTACTTATAAAGGAAAACATACCGGCGCATTAACCGATATCACCGTTTTTTCATTCCATGCCGTAAAAAATTTGACCACAGCCGAAGGAGGCGCAATCTGTTTAAATTTACCTGCTGTATTTAATCAGGAAGAGTTATATAAATATCTATGTGTAAAATCATTACACGGACAAAGCAAAGATGCACTATCTAAAACGCAAATCGGAAATTGGCGTTACGACGTTTGCGAAGCCGGTTATAAGTGCAATATGACCGACATCCTTGCCGCAATCGGCTTGGTTGAGTTGGAACGTTATGAAAATGATATGTTGATAAAAAGAAAACATATTTTTGACCAATACACAGCGGCATTTTCCAAAGATGAACGTTTTGAGGTTCCTGTTTATAAAACCGATACAAAAACATCATCGTATCATGTTTATCCTTTACGCATAAAAAACATCACTGAAAATGAACGTGATTGTATTATTCAAAAAATTACCGAACAAAATATCTCTGTAAATGTGCATTTTATCCCGTTACCGATGTTGAGCTTTTATAAAAATCGCGGATATAATATCGCTGATTTTCCGGTTGCTTACGATAATTTTGCGCGAGAAATCAGTTTGCCGGTTTATTATGATTTAACAGATGAGCAGGTGGAAAGGGTGGTTGCGGCGGTTATGGGAAAGTAATTAACAAATAAATATGTCATTATGAATAACGTATTCACAATCAATAGAGAAAAATTGTTTCACTTATTAGAAGGTAACGAGCCTTCTACCGAACAATTAAACGCCATTCTACAAAAAGCTCGACAACTCAAAGGACTTGAATTGGAAGATGTTGCAGCGCTATTAAGCGTACAAAATCTTGATAAGATAAAGCAAATCATGGAGGTTGCAAAATATGTCAAAGAGGAGATTTACGGCAAGCGTTTGGTACTTTTTGCGCCGCTATACACCGGAAATGTGTGTGTAAATAACTGCGTGTATTGCGCTTTTCGCCGCGCTAACAAACATTTGGTACGCAAGGTGTTGAATATGGAAGAGATCAAACAGGAGGCACAGATGTTGTTGAAAGACGGACACAAGCGTATTTTGTTGATTTGCGGCGAATCACCGAGAAACGACATCAACTACGTGTGTGAAGCCATTCGTAGCGTTTATTCCATACGGATTGGAAAAGACAATATTAGAAGAATTAACGTGGAATTGGCGCCTATGACGGTGGACGAGTTTCGACAGTTAGCGCAAGAGAAAATCGGCACTTATGTTTGTTTTCAAGAGACTTATGACCCTGAGTTGTACAAAGAATATCACCCTGAAGACACGCCTAAAAGCGATTATCTGTACCGCTTAAATGTGATGCACCGCGCAATGGAAGCCGGCATTCCCGATGTGGGGTTGGGTGTTTTGTTCGGTCTCGCCGATTATCGCTTTGAAATTCTCGCTTTAATGGAACACGCTAAAGATTTGGAAAACAAGTTCGGCTGCGGACCTCATACCATTAGTTTCCCAAGAATAGAACCGGCAGAGGGCGCTCCGCTACCTGAAAATATACCCCACAAAGTTTCTGACGATAACTTCAAGAAAATCATTGCAATAATCCGTATTGCTTTGCCTTATACCGGCATTATTTTGAGTACGCGAGAAAGCGATGAACTGCGCACAGAACTTTTTAACTACGGAATAAGTCAAATTTCGGCAGGTTCGCGAACGAATCCGGGCGCATACAGCCACGTTGCCGATAAATCGGGCAGTCAGTTTGCACTTGGCGACCACCGCTCGTTGGAAGAAGTAATCTCCGGTATGATTGATTGCGGATATATCCCCTCATTTTGCACCGGCTGCTACCGACACGGCAGGGTTGGTGCAGACTTTATGGATTTGGCAAAACCCGGACTTATCAAACAGTTTTGCCTGCCTAACGCTTTATTCTCATTTAAAGAATATTTGTATGATTTCGCAGGAGAAGATACTCGAAAAAAAGGGCTTGCCTTAATCACTAAAATGATAGAGCAAATGCCTGATACAAAGGCTAAACAAAAGATTGTAGAAGAGTTGGAAGCGATTGATGACGGAAAGAGGGATTGCTACTTTTAGTTTTTATGCAAAATTTTACCCTTGTTGGTAATTAATTCGTGTATTTTCGCAACCTCAATTTTTTAAATATCTATGGAAACTGTAGTCAGCGGAATTCGCCCCACCGGTTTTTTGCATTTGGGCAACTATTTCGGCGCCCTGCGCAACTTTATTAAAATGCAAGACGAAGCCAATTGCTTTTTCTTTATTGCAGATTATCATTCACTTACAACACACCCAAAAGGTTCGGAACTCAATACCCACATCAAAAATGTGCTGATAGATTATTTAGCGGCAGGTCTTGACCCCGATAAATCAACTTTGTATGTGCAAAGCGACCTGCCCGAAACGGCAGAACTCTACTTGTTGCTGAACATGCTTGCTTATTTGGGGGAATTGGAACGTTGCGTGTCGTTTAAAGAAAAAGTGCGCAAACACCCAGACAATGTCAATGCCGGATTGCTTACCTATCCTGTTTTACAGGCTGCTGATATTCTAATACATAACGCCGATAAAGTACCGGTTGGAAAAGATCAACTTCAACATTTGGAGATGGCACGCGATTTTGCCCAACGTTTTAATCACATCTACGAAACAGAATATTTTAAATTGCCTGTTGCTTATAATTTTGGCAATGAATTAATAAAAATACCCGGCTTGGACGGCTCTACCAAAATGTCTAAATCCGACAACGAAGCCTCTTGTGTTTATCTTTCCGATGCGCCCGAAACCATTCGTAAGAAAGTGATGAAAGCGGTTAGCGATTCAGGTCCTACCGAACCTCATCAGGAAAAACCGCAAGCCATTGAAAATCTATTTCAATTAATGCAAGCCGTTTCAACTTCCGAAACGTTACAGTTTTTTGAAGAACAGTACAACACCTGCCAAATTCGCTATGGCGATATGAAAAAACAATTGGCAGAGGATATCATTGCCTTTACAACGCCTATTTATGAAAAGATATTAGAACTGCGCAGTAACGATACTTATCTTCGTAGCGTTGCGCAGAAAGGCGCCGAAAAAGCGCACGAAAGCGCGAGTAAAACCGTGCGGCAAGTGCGCGAAATTATTGGGGTGAGGAGTATTTAGACAAATATTGGTGCATTAAAATTTTGTCCATTATACCCGAGAATTTTATTTTATACAGAAATATGCAATATCTTCTTTATCGGGGTAATCTAATAAGGTTGGGTACTGAGTTTTTCCGAAAGAAATGCGGTTTTCTATAGCGTAGTCGCTTGAAACGATACATTGTATATCGTTTTCTCTCGTTGAGATTTCTTCCAGAACTTCACTTATTTTTTCATATTCTTCGTAATAAATTACTGAAATCGGAGAGGCTAACGATTTGTTTTGGATGAGTAAAAAGGAGTTTCCATCGTAAAACGGTACGTTGTTCAACGCATAAATAGCGCGATGGTATTCATAGTTGTTCACATAACCGTTGTGCATCAATAATGATTTCGATTTTTCCTGAAAAAGATCAATAATTCTTTTAAAATCATAGTTTTTCGGAACATAAATTTTAGAAACCGACCGGCATCCTAACCCAAAATATTGAAAAACATCTATAGAAAGTTTTCTTAGATCGTTGTCTGTTTCCGTACCGTTTAGTATGGCAATGCTGTTTCTGTTTTTGCGCAGCAAAATGGGGTAATCTTTAAAATAGTATTCAAAATAGCGTGCGCTGTTGTTGCTTCCGGTGGCAATAATTTTGTCGAATTTGGGCAGTTTTTCTACGAACGCCATTTTTTCTGCCAGTTCAGGCGCAATTTTTACCAATATTTCTGCAATAGAAGGCAATAAAAGCGCATCTTGTGATGATAACTTTCCAATAAACCGATTTCCGCTCACTAAGACGCAGAAGAAATCGTGAAAAGCCGCACAGGGAATATTCCCGGCAGATATAACGGCAATTTCTTGTGATTTATGCGCTTCTTGAAAATAGTGTTGATATTTTTGAAAAAACGTTTCACAAGATTTTTTATATAACATTTTTATCAAAGCATTTAATGCAAAACGACAGTTTTCTTCTGTAAACCATCTGTTTTCGATAGTTTGCTGTTTAATAACCGTGTCAAATTCTCCGTTATTCAGCGAACAATCCATTTGCTTTCCCAATTCGTGAAAAGCGGCTAAACGTGTTTGAAAATTACAACTCATTTATTCAATAAATGCAATAATATCGCCTTTTTTCACGCGGTCGCCCTGTTGGGCAACTACGGCGCAAAGTTTTCCATCGTACAACGTTTTCACTTCATCATTTCCGAAATAGGCGTTAATCCAGCACACAATCTCGCCTTCTTTGTATGCTGTTCCGAGCGGTTTTGGCATAGATTGTTCCGTTACTGGCAGTTCCCAAATCACAATACCAGTTGCAGTTGCCACCAGTTGTTTGGCATTGGGATATTTTGCTTCTATCTTTTCGATCAACTCTTCTTTTACTACTTCGGGCGCTTTTATCTCTTTTATAATCACTTGTACATTCGATTTCTTTTTGGCGGCTTCCAACTCTTCTTCAAATTTCTTTTTTGCCACGCCGGTTTTGTAATCTCTATACTGGCGGTCGTGCATTGCCAATTCAAAGAGTTCTTCATCGTCCGGTCCGTACTCCCAGCCATTTTCGTCCATCTCTTTCCGATAGTTATCCAATTCGTTGGGGTAGTTGTCTTGCGGAGTACCGGTAAAGAACTCGAAATTTTTCTCTTTTGCCAGTTCAATAATTTCGGGGGCTAATGCACCGGGGAGTTTTCCGGTTTTTCCCAAAATCATATCCCAGGTATTTTTGTCCATTTGTGAGTAACGCGGTTTGTTTTGCGCCATCTGCATAATATTCATTAATGCAATGTTTTTCACATATTGGCTGAATGGGGTTACCAAAGGAGGATATCCTACTTTAGGCCATACATATTCCACTTCTTCAAACAGTTTCACTACAAGTTCATCTTCGGTAAGTTCTTTTTTGCCGCTGTTTCGCAAGAACATATTAATGCCGGCATGTGCGCCTTTCAGGTCTGCCATCATAGATCCCATCATACCACCGGGTAGTCCGCACCCTACTAATAATGAAGTGCTTTGTTTGTTTTTCGGGTCAATGAAATAGCCTAAAAAGTCATCTACAAATTCCTGAGTTAAAGATCGGGCTTGCATATAGGCATTCATATTGATTTCGGGCACGTCAAAACCGGCATCTTTCAGCATTGCCTGAATGGTAATTACGTCGGGGTGAGACATTCCCCAGGCGAGTGGCTCTATTGCTACGTCAATGATATCTGCACCGGCATAGGCAACTTCCAGCATAGAGGCAACGGAGAATCCGGGACCGGAGTGTCCGTGATATTGTACTAAAAGATGTGGATATTTTTCTTTAATGGCTTTCACCAATTTGCCGAGCAATGCGGGGCGTCCAACGCCTGCCATATCTTTCAATCCTATTTCATCTGCGCCGAAAGCAGCAAATTCATCTACCAAACTCATATAATATTCTACGGTATGGATCGGGGAGTGGGTGATACTCAATGCGGCTTGCGAAATGAGTCCCGCTTCTTTGGCATATTTCACAGAGAGTTCCAAATTTTTCGGGTCATTGAGTCCGCAGAAAGAACGCACGACGTCCACGCCTTGCGCTTTTTTCACTTTACACATCAGTTGGCGCACATCGGCAGGCACGGGGTACATACGCAAACCGTTGAGCGCACGTTCCAGCATCATAGTTTTAATGCCCACTTCATTGAATGGTTTCACCCAGGCGCGTACAGAAGTGTTTGGATTTTCGCCATACAGCAGGTTTACCTGTTCAGAAGCGCCGCCGTTGGTTTCCACCCGACTAAAGCAGCCCATCTCAATAATTACCGGAGCAATGCGGACAAGTTGATCCACGCGGGGTACATATTTCCCAGACGACTGCCACATGTCGCGATACACTAAACAAAATTCGATTTTACGTTTCATATTTAATAGGTTATAATAATTTTAATTAAGCAACTGCAAAAATAGAATTTTTAATTTGAAAAAAGAGATTTCATTTTGAAGTTGACTTATTTGCTAAAAATATATTTTTGCCGTGCATTTTATGAAAAATATCATTTTCCCTATTGACACAAGCCTTTTGGAACAAGAACTTACCGAAGATAAATTCTTGCGTACCACTAATGTAGGCAACAACTCCATCTATATCATTACCGCACACGATTCTCCCAATGTTATGCAGGAGATAGGGCGCCTTAGAGAGCTGACGTTCCGCGCTGCCGGCGGCGGCACTGGAAATGAGGTAGATATTGATGAGTATGATACGGCGGAAATCCCCTTTAAACAACTTCTTGTATGGAATAACGAAACCAAAGAAATTGTGAGTTCCTATCGTTTTATTTTGGGCAAAGAGGTTCCGTTGGACGAAAATGGATACCCACACACGCCAACTTCTAAATTGTTCCATTTCTCGCAAAAGTTTATTGAAGGTAAATGGCAAAAAACGATTGAACTGGGACGAAGTTTTGTGCAGCCTAAATATCAAGGCACTACCAACCCGCGTCTCGGACTTTTTTCATTGGATAATCTTTGGGACGGTCTGGGCACCCTTGCCGTAGATTACCCCGATGTAAAATTTTTCTTGGGAAAAATGACTATGTATAACAGTTACAATCGTTTGGCAAGAAATTTGATACTTTTCTTTTTGAGAAAATATTTTAAAGGAGATAAAAATTTAATAGCGCCCATTCACCCTGTTGAAATTGATAGACGAAAACAGATATTTCGTTCCATCTTCAGACAGAGCTCTTATAAAGAAGACTTTAGAGTGCTTAATGATAATGTCAGGGATTTAAAAACCTCCATTCCGCCACTCATTAAGAGTTATATGTCGCTTTCTTCCACTATGAAATGTTATGGTGCTTCGGCAAATCCGGAATTTGGTCCGGTGGAAGAGATTGCCATTACCATTAAAATTAAAGACATCAACGAAGATAAGAAGAAGCGGTATATCTATTCGTATGAGGGGAAGAAGAAAAGGCGGTTGAGACTGAAAAGGGAGAAACGGTTAAAAAATAAATAAATATAACGTAGTGACAAGTGGAGATAGTGCCAATGAAAAACAACACATAACACTATGCAAGAAATAACAATAAAAAACTTCACAGATGCCGTTCAGGCAATCAAAAGCGCCATACTGAAAAGCCGTTATCGTGCGGCTGCGTTAGCAAACAGAGAGTTGCTTTCGCTTTATTACGGCATAGGGAAGTACATTTCCAAAAATAGTCGTACAGGTTTTTGGGTACCCGGCGCTATAGGAACAATTTCTCAAAAACTACAACAAGAATTGCCCGGATTGCGGGGGGGGGCATCTACCAACATGAAAAATATGCGACTTTTCTTTGAAGCATGGGTAGATATTTTTTCAGTTTTTCCAAATCGTCTGTTGCCAACGGACGAAATACAACCTATCGAATCGCCCGACAACGAGCCGGACGAACGTGTATTAGAAAGCAAAATCATGAGCAATATCCGAAAACTTATCATGTCGCTGGGCAAAGATTTTTCGTTTATCGGCAATCAGTACCGTCTCATAGTAGAAGAACAAGAATATTTTATTGATTTGCTTTTTTTAAACAGGCAGTTGCAATCATTGGTCGCTTTTGAACTCAAAAAAGGTGATTTCAAACCCGAATATCTTCGGAACTGCCCTCCGAATACAAAAATATCCTGCCCGATCCTGAAATGTTAAAAGAATTATTGTAAAATAATGTTGAAATATTAAAACAGACCCATGATAAAAACCATCACTTTTTTGCAAAGCGAAGTAGATTGGCGAAAGGCTCCCCCACCCTCTTTACCTGAATATGCCTTTATTGGTCGCTCTAATGTAGGCAAGTCTTCTTTAATCAATATGTTGGCTAATAATAAGAGTATTGCAAAGATTTCTTCCA
>WRGQ01000153.1 GCA_009787115.1 Bacteroidota bacterium | reverse complement strand
GAAAGCGCTATATATATTAGCCCAAGGCAACGCCTTGGGGCAAGAATGCGGTATTGAATAAATTGCGCCCTGAAAGGGCAACATATTAATGTTTAAGATTTAAGGTTTAAGGTTTAAATTGTTTTTTAACTACCGGCAAAAATAAAACTTCACAGTCTCAAAATTCTTTTAGCACACAGATGTATCATTGAGCCTGCCGAAATGCACAGATTTTACAGATAAACACAGATTTGTTTAGTTCATATCTCCCCCGCCAGCGGGGGAGATATTGCCCTGTTATTCTTTCACAAACCGCTATTTTGTTATTATGATATTAAAAGACGGCTCAGTGCTAACGCAAAAGATGATGGTGCAGCGGTAAGCGGTAGAAGGTAGAATGGAAAATTATCTATTCGGTGGCATAAAATCCATTAAGATTAAAACTTACTTTTCAACATCAAAAACCTCCATATTGCCAATATCCGTGCCGTTGATGTCGAAGCGAATAAAAGTGATGTGCGTGTGAGGTCCGAATTTGCCGCCTCCGCCCGGATTCATAAAGAGCCATCCGTTTTTTGCATCGTTTATAATTTGCAAGATATGTGAATGCCCGGCAACCACAATAGTAGGATTCGCTTTTTTAATTAAAGGCAATACCTCTGCATTATAGAATTTAGGGTTTCCAACAATATGTTTAAGAAAAACCGTATGTTCTTCACATTCAAAAACCTCAATCTCTTTATATTTTCCTCTTACATCCCACCCGTCGCAATTGCCGTAAACGGCACGTACTTTTGTTATGGTTGATAATTGATCTAAAATATCGGTAGAGAGCATATCGCCGGCGTGCCACACTTCATCACATTCGGCAAAAAAATCAAAAATTTTAGGGTGAATAAACCCGTGCGTGTCTGAAATAATTCCTATTTTCATAAAAATATAATTTAGAGTTTAGAGTAATCCATTATCATCTCATCATCTACACCGTTATCTCTCCTCTCAGCGAAATTCCCATATAGCGTTTCACTTCTGCGTTGTTAAATCCTTCGCCGAGAAAGTACATCAGTTTGGCGACTGCGGCTTCGGTGGTAATGTCGTGTCCGCTCACTACGCCGATTTTTTTAAGCAGCAAACTTGCACCGTAACGTCCCACTTCCACAGTTCCCCCACCCTTGCACTGGGTAACGTTCACAATGACAATCCCTTTATTGACGGCTTCTTCCAATATTGAAATAAACTCAGCCTTTGAGGGGGCATTGCCGGAGCCGAAAGTTTCCAGTATTACGGCGCGCAAACCTTCCGTATTAAAAACCGACTGCATTGCCTGTTTGGTAATCCCCGGATAGAGTTTTAAAATGGCAATATTAACATCCATTTTGGTGTGCAACTTCAACGAATGGTCGGTTACCGAGCGAATAAAAGCGTCGTTATACTTAATGTGTACGCCCACTTCCGCTAATTTTGGATAGTTGGCGGAATGGAACGCATTAAAATGCTCGGCATTGTCTTTGTAAGCGCGATTACCTCTGAAGAGCGAATCTTCGAAATAGATACATACTTCTGGCACTCTGGGTTTTCCATCTTTTTTAGCGGCTGCTATCTCAATGGAGTTGAGGATGTTTTCGCGTCCGTCGGTACGCATTACCCCCAACGGCAACTGAGAGCCGGTGAGGATGACCGGCTTGGAGAGGTTTTCCAATAAAAAACACAACGCCGACGCCGTATATGCCATAGTATCCGTGCCGTGAAGAACTACAAAGCCATCATAATCATTATAATTATCATAAATCAACGTAGCCAGCCGCACCCAAAACTCAGGGGTAGTGTCGGAAGAATCAATGAGGGGAAGCATCTCTTTCACGGAGATTTCCGCATTCACCAAACGCAACATCGGTAAGTGAACATAAATATCTTCAAAGGGAAAGGGCTCTAAAGCGTTGGTCTCTTTATTCATCATCATACCGATAGTGCCGCCGGTGTAGATTACTAATATTTTAGAATTCAATGACATAACATTTATTTTGAGGCTGCAAAAATAGGAAAATAGATAAAAGGAAAAAGTAAACCCTTTTTTTGCATTTTTGCAGTATTAAATTTGAAAAACTAATCTGTAATCCGGTTTATGCCACATCTTGTTTCTATTATTCTCCCCTGCCGAAACGAAGAAAAATATATTGGCTGCTGTATGCAATCTCTAATCAGCAATCAATCAGATGAATTTCCATTGGAGATTATTGTGGTTGATGGGATGAGTACCGACCGGACGGTTGAAATGGTGCAAAACTACACGCATCAATTTTCTTTTATCAAACTGCTTCCAAATCCTGACAAAACGGTTCCTTTTGCTATGAATCTGGGTATTGCTCAGGCACAGGGCGAGTTTATCGTTCGTGTGGACGCCCACGCTACTTATCCTCAAAACTATGTTGCTGTGCTTGTAACTCATCTTATCTCTTTAAATGCCGATAATGTGGGGGCAATATGGAAAACGGACGTTCTTACAAAAAACAAAAAAACGCTGGCTATTAAGGAGGCGCTTTCCAATCGCTTTGGCGTGGGCAATGCGCTCTTTAGAATTGGTATTGATAAAATTACACAAGCAGATACAGTCCCCTTTGGCTGTTATCATAAATCCGTTTTTACAAAATATGGACTGTACGATACCCGCCTTACCCGAAATCAGGATATTGAATTGAATAAAAGAATCTTAAGAGGAGGAGGAAAACTCTATCTTATCCCCAATATGGATTGCGTTTATTATGCCCGCGAAACATTTTCCGCACTTGCTAAAAATAATTATAGCAACGGATTATGGAATATTTTAACGGTGAAATTTACTAAAAAGTTCTCTTCTTTATCTTTACGACACTTCATTCCGCTTTGCTTCCTGCTGTCGTTAATACTTCCTTTATTTTTCAGTTTTTTGTACCAACCTCTCATTTGGATTTCCTGTGCTTCATTAGTACTGTATATCGGTTTTTTAACGGCAGTTTGCGCACGGTTGGCATTATGTAAAAAACTGCATTTTTTCTTTTTATTATGGAGTTTTATGACGTTGCATTTCTCTTATGGCGTGGGGTCGTTGATTGGTATTTTAACATTTCCACGTTACAGGCAATGCGGGCGACTGAAAAATTATATTTTTGCATTTTAAATTAAATAAATAAAAACGTGAAACAACAACGAATCTATATTGACACTTCAATAGTAGGCGGATTTTTTGATACAGAATCTGAAAAATGGTTATATTACACTTGAAATTAGAAACCCAAAAGATTTAGTATATGGAAAAGAGATTTGATTGTTTAAAAATGAAAGAAGAAATTCAGGCAAAAGTTTATGAAAAAACAAAAGATATGACTTTCCCTGAATTACGAGCCTATTTAGATAAAAGTTTAGAGAATGACACTTTGTGGCAAAGATTGGTAGCACGCGATAATGCACGAAAACAAAATATATGCAAATTTTAAATTGGCTAAAACCAAATCAGGAGAAGTGGTAAGAACAGTGTTGAAAGAGTAGTGGCGGTTGTTTCTCCGAGTTTTTTCGGAATATTATGAGTAATATAGAAACTACATATAAAAAAGATATTGCCGCCTGCCTCGATACAGACGCAAACCGGATTTTCCTTTACTGGAAAGGTCGTGTGGCACTGTATGCCCTGCTTAAAACTATGGGCGTGGGAAAAGATGATGAAGTGATTTTGCCCGCTTTTACCTGTGTGGTTGTTGCCAATGCCATTATCTATTTGGGTGCAAAACCAATTTATGTAGATATTGATTTACAAACTTATAATGCTCGTTTTGAAAATATTAAGAAGGCTGTTACCCCCAAAACAAAAGTAATCATCTGTCAAAATACATTCGGTTTAAGTTCTGATATTGATAAAATTACAACATTTGCCAAAGAGCAGAATATTTTTACGATTGAAGACTGTACACACGGTTTTGGAGGTTATTATAACCAAAAACCAAACGGAACTTATTGCGATGCCGCTTTTTATTCTACCCAGTGGAATAAACCCTTTTCAACCGGTACCGGCGGTGTGGCTTTGGTTAATAACGACAATCTTCCTGAAATACTTCAAATAGTTAATCAAGAGTTGATAAACCCTTCTTTGAAACAGAAAATATCTTTAAAATTTCTCTATTTTGTAAGAGAAAAATTGTTAAACGAACATACCTATTGGCTTTTGGTAAAACTATATCGCTTTTTAAGTCGGCATAATCTGGTTTTAGGCTCCTCCTCCGGAGAAGAGATAAACTCTATTGAAATGCCTCCGAACTATTTTATGAAACTATCCGATATTCAAATAAAAAAAGGAATAAAAAATCTTCGCTCATTGCCTGAAACCTTAGTAGCGCGCAAAGAGAATGCCCATATCTATACCGAATATTTGATGAACAGAAATAAAAATTATGTTCCATTTTCATTATTTGAAAACCATTCTTTTTTGAAATATCCTTTGTTGGTAAAAAACAAAGAAGAGGTTTTTCGTGTAGCGGAAAAACATCAGATTGCGTTGGGTGAATGGTTTTGCAGCCCTATTCACCCTGTTCAAAAGGACTTTGAGTTATGGAAATTGGATACTGTGCTTTATCCCAATGCGGACTATGCAAGCAAACATATTGTTAATTTACCCACAGAAATAAAAGATATGAATAAAGTTTTGAATTTTTTAGACAAAATAGAGCAAAACGTTTTATAAAAAATAGATTTTTGCAGCCGATTTATGATTACTAAAACCACCCGATATTTCGTGTCTCTATTTTCCAAACTGCGGCGGTATAGCAAGCAAAAGTTGGGAATTAGCAACACTATTCTGTTGTTGAGTTTTTTTACAGGTGTTTTTGGGGCTACCGCTGCCATCATCATCAAAAATCTGCTACACGTTACGGCTTCTTTTCTGGCAAACGCTTTTCCGCATGCTCAGCACAACTACCTCTACCTTGCTTTTCCCTTGCTGGGGATTTTGATTACCATTTTTTTTGTAACCCGCTGGGTAAAAGATGATTTAAGTCACGGCGTCAGCAAAGTACTGGGCGCAATCAGTAACGATAACGGTATGTTGAAATCTCACAATATGTATTCTTCTATGGTGGCGAGTTCCATTACGGTAGGTTTTGGGGGCTCGGTCGGCTTGGAGGCGCCTATGGTACTTACCGGCTCGGCAATAGGCTCCAATTTGGCGCGCTACTTCAAGATGAGCCCAAAAAATACGGTACTGTTGCTGGCTTGTGGATGTACTGCCGCCTTTGCCGCTGTTTTCAAAGCGCCTATAGCCGCACTCGTATTCGCTATCGAACTGTTAATGATTGACTTTACGGCTGCAACCGTACTGCCCCTTATGATTGCTGCCGCTACCGGAATTGTGCTCTCCATCCTTTTTATGGGACACAATGTACTCTTTTTTGTATCGGCAAACGCTTTTAATGTAAAAAATGTGCCTTACTATATTATACTCGGCATTTTTACCGCAATCATCTCGCTCTATTTTCTAAGAACTTTACGAGCCGTAGAACGTTGGTTTTCAAAAATAAAACGCAAATACCTGAAAGGTATTCTCGGCGGACTGATATTAGGCGGAATGATTTTTATCTTTCCTATGTTTTACGGGGAAGGTTATATTTACATTAACGACATTCTCTCTTTCAATGTGCCGGAATTAATCTTTAAAAATTCGCCCCTTTACCCTTTAGCCTCTTTTCCCTTACTGTTTTTAGGGTTTATTCTGGCGATTATTTTATTGAAAGTGGTTGCAACCTCCATTACTACAGCTGCCGGAGGGGTTGGTGGAACATTTGCACCATCGCTGTTTATTGGCGGTTTCTGCGGATTTTTCGTTTCATATTCTCTAAACCTCTTTTTTGGTTTGCAATTACCTTGCTTCCATTTTATTTTAGCCGGTATGGCGGGCATTATGTCGGGGGTAATGCTTACTCCGCTCACCGCAATCTTTCTCACTGCCGAACTCTCGTCCGGCTATTCGCTACTTATTCCCTTAATGATAACATCATCAATCTCTTACCTCATCGTTTCTCCCATTGAAAAATATTCATTGTATGGAAAAAAATTAGCAGAAAAAGGAGAACTGAAAACCCATAACAAAGACCATTTTGCTATGCGAAAAGTGGATTGGCACACTTTAATAGACCACGATGTTGCAATTATTCCCATTCATAGCACGTTAAGAGAATATACCCGCCTCATTGCACAATCAACCCGTAATCTTTTTGTAGTGGTTGAAAAGCCCCAAAAGTTTGCCGGATTATTGGTAATGGATTTTCACCGTGAAATTATTTTTGACCAAAGTAAATATGATATTCTTTTTGTAGAAGATTTAATGATTGAGCCGGAAGAATTTGTGTATGAAGATGATTCTACCAAAACAGTAATTGAAAAATTCAAACGCACGGGCAACTACAACCTACCCATTATCGGTTCGGACAGAACATACATCGGATTTCTTTCCCGCGCAAGAGTCTTGACGGAGTATCAAAATTTTATTGCGGAAGAATCGGGAGAATAAAACTCAATGAAATTGGCACGGTTTTTGTAAAATCTAATCAACAATTTTATTAATCACTAATCATTAATCACTAATAAATATGAAATCCGGAAAAATTAACGTAAAAACAGAAAACATTTTCCCAATTATTAAAAAATTTCTTTACTCAGATCACGATATTTTTCTTCGGGAGTTGATCTCTAATGCGGTAGATGCCACGCAAAAGTTGAACACTTTGGTAAAATCGGGTGTAGCGCAGGTGGATATAAGCGATACCACTATTGAAGTAGTTGTAAATACAAAAGATAAAACGCTTCGCGTGTTGGATAAAGGAATCGGGATGACCGAAGATGAGGTCTTAAAGTATATCAACCAAATTGCCTTTTCGAGTGCGGAAGAGTTTCTTGAAAAATATAAGGGAACCGATGCCGCCAACCTTATCGGACATTTTGGGTTAGGCTTCTATTCGGCGTTTATGGTGGCTAAAGAGGTGGAAATCATTACCAAATCTTATATTGAAGAGACGCCCGCAGTGCGCTGGGTGTGCGACGGATCACCACAATACAAAATGGAACAGCACGACCGAAAAGAACACGGAACTGAAATTATTCTGCATATTTCAGATGAAGATGAACAATTTTTAGACGAATTTAGAATTGTAGATTTATTGAAGAAATATTGTCGCTTTTTGCCGGTACCTATTCGTTGCGGTAACGAAAAGTATTGGGATAAGCCGGAGGGCGAGGAAAAGTCTGTGGAAATGGAACGTCCCCGCATCGTTAATAATACCAATCCGTTGTGGAAACAAGCGCCCAGTGGCTTAACGCAAGATGATTATCTGAAATTCTACCGCGAACTCTACCCGATGAGTTTTGATGAACCGCTGTTCCAAATCCATTTGAATGTGGACTATCCGTTCAACCTCACCGGAATACTCTATTTTCCAAAAGTAAAAAATCAGTTGGAAATGCAAAAAAACAAAGTGCAGCTCTATTGCAATCAGGTATTTATTACCGACCAGTTGGAAGGAATTATCCCGGAATTTATGCAACTGTTGCACGGCGTGATTGACTCGCCCGATATTCCGCTGAATGTTTCACGCTCCTATTTGCAATCTGACGCCGCTGTAAAGAAAATTTCAACGCACATTACCAAAAAAGTAGCCGATAAATTGGAAGAGATGTTCAAAAATAATCGTGAAGATTTTGAACAGAAATGGGACGATATTAAAGTGTTTATCCAGTACGGCGCTGTTACGGACAATAAGTTTTACGACCGCGCCAAATCATTCTACCTGCTAAAAAATATTGAAAATAAATATTTTACGTTCGATGAATATAAAACTCATGTGGAAGCGCTACAAAAAGATAAAGCGGGAAATCTTATCTATCTGTACGCTGCCGATGTGGACGCACAGCACGTTTACATCAGCGCTGCCAAAGAACGCGGCTACGACGTACTTTGTTTCGATGGATTTTTAGACACACACTTTATCAATATGCTGGAACAAAACATGGAGAAAACACGCTTTACCAGAGTAGATGCAGATGTTATTGATAAGCTAATTGAAAAAGATGAAGTTCAGATTTCTAAATTATCGGAAGAAGAAACTAAAAAATTAAAAGAAATATTTGAAAACTCCGTTGAAAAAGAGAAATTTACAGTAAAGGTTGAGTCGCTCAACGAAACCGACCTGCCGATTATGCTCACGCGTAATGAATTTATGCGCCGCTATCAGGATATGGAGAGACTGTCAGGACAGAAGAGTTTCTACGCTGCATTCGACCATTATACATTAGTAGTAAACGGCAACCACGAATTGGCAACCCACCTCTTAAATGAAACCGATACGGAAAAACAGGCTAACTTAACCCAACAGTTGATAGATTTGGCGTTACTCTCGCAAAATTTACTGACCGGGGAAAAATTAAGCGAGTTTGTGAAACGAAGTATAGAGATCATGAAATGATGAATAAAAACAACGACAGTGGTTTGTACTTTAACCTACTTGTTTATCTTTGCGCTTCATTAAAAAAAGAATCTTATGTATAAATTAGTTTTAATTAGACACGGAGAAAGTACTTGGAATCAAGCAAATCAGTTTACAGGATGGACAGATGTGGGCTTAACAGAGCGCGGCGAGAATGAAGCAAAAGACGCCGGAAAACGTTTGAAAAACGCCGGTTTTAATTTCAGATATGCCTATACCTCTTTCCTGAAACGCGCTATAAAAACATTAAACTATGTGTTGGAAGAGATGGATCTATCGTGGATTCCGGTGGAAAAAACGTGGCGACTCAATGAGAAACATTACGGACAGTTGCAAGGTATGAATAAAACCGGAATGGTAGAAAAATATGGCGAAGAGCAAGTGCTAAAATGGCGCAGAGGTTATGATGCCCGCCCGCCGGAAATTCCTTTAGACGACCCGCGGCATCCTGCACACGACCCGAGATACCAACAAATTACAGAAGCAGGTGCACAACCCGGCACAGAATCTCTATTAGACACAGTAAACCGAATTGTACCCTACTGGGAAACCAATATCAAACAAACGCTTAAAACGTACAAGGAAGTATTGATAGCCGCACATGGAAACAGCCTGCGCGCACTTATCAAACACTTGAAAAATATCTCCGATGAAGCCATTGTGGACCTGAATATTCCCACCGGAATTGCCTATGTTTTTGAGTTTGACAATAATCTTAATCTTCTTAAAGATGAATTTTTAGCCGACGAAGAAACGCTGAAAAAACTTATGGAAGAAGTGAAAAATCAAACAAAGAAATAGTGAATTTTTCCTATTTTGGTGCCTTGTTATTATTAACAGTAACTCTATGAATTGCAATGAAATACGTTCAGAATTTCTGAATTTTTTTAAATCAAAACAGCATACTATTGTGCCTTCAGCGCCAATGGTGATTAAAAACGACCCTACCCTGATGTTTACCAACGCAGGAATGAATCAATTTAAAGATATTTTCTTGGGAAATCAGCCGGTTGTACATCAACGTATTGTGGACTCTCAAAAATGTTTGCGCGTTTCGGGAAAACACAACGACCTGGAAGAGGTGGGCAAAGATACCTACCATCATACTATGTTTGAAATGCTCGGAAATTGGTCGTTTGGTGACTATTTTAAGAAAGAAGCCATTGAATATGCGTGGGAGTTTCTTACAAAAGTGATGAAATTGGAAGAGAATCGCTTGTATGCCACTGTTTTTGAAGGTAATCAACAGGAAGGGACTGAAGCCGATTTGGAAGCATTGGAATATTGGAAAATATACCTGCCCGAATCGCGTATCCTGTACGGTAATAAGAAAGATAACTTTTGGGAAATGGGCGAAACAGGTCCCTGCGGTCCCTGCTCCGAAGTACATATTGATTTGCGGGATGATGATGAACGCGCTAAAATTGACGGCGCTTCGCTCATCAACAAAGACAATCCGTTAGTAGTAGAAATTTGGAATTTGGTATTTATTCAGTATAACCGCCTTGTTTCCGGAGAGTTGCAAAAATTGCCTGCCAGTCACGTGGATACCGGTATGGGTTTTGAGCGTTTGTGTATGGCTGTGCAACATAAAAAATCGAACTATGACACAGACGTTTTTCAACCGCTCATTCAGAAAATTGCACAGTTGTCGCACAAACCGTATGGTAACGACGAAAAAACCGATATTGCGTTGCGCGTGGTTGCCGACCACTTGCGCGCCGTAAGTTTTGCCATCGCCGATGGACAGTTGCCTTCCAATACGGGCGCCGGTTATGTAATTCGTAGAATTTTGCGCCGCGCCATTCGATACGGCTATACCTTTCTTAGTCTTAATGAGCCGTTTATCTGTCAATTAGTCTCCACACTTGTTGAAAATATGGGACACGCCTTCCCCGAATTAGTAGCCCAACAAAACCTCATTGAGAAAGTAATCCGCGAAGAGGAACATTCGTTTTTGAAAACATTGGCAAGCGGAATACAAAGGTTTGAAGTAGCGGTAAGTGGTGAGCGGTATGCGGTGAGCGGTGACAAGGAAGCAGAAAGCAGAAGGCAGAAAGCAGAAAGGGTTGTTGATGGCTCATTCGCATTTGAACTGTTTGATACTTACGGCTTTCCGATAGATTTAACGCAGTTGTTGGCATCTGAAAAAGGGATGACGGTAGATATGGAGGGGTTTCAAAAAGGGTTGGAGGCGCAAAAACAGCGCTCGCGTGCCGCCGCCACCATAGAAACTGAGGATTGGGTAGAATTGGTTAAAACGGAAATTCCTACCGAATTTGTGGGTTATGAAACATTAACCTGTGAATCTAAAATATTGAAATACAGAAATGTAAAATCGAAAGGAAAAAGTTATTATCAGATTGTGTTGGACAAAACGCCCTTCTATGCCGAATCGGGTGGACAAACAGGAGACACGGGAATTTTGGAAAATATTAACGACCGGATTGAAATTGTGAATACGCTCAAAGAGAATAATCTCATTGTGCATATTGCCAATAGATTACCCGATAATCTGAATACCATTTTTACTGCAAAAGTAGATGAAGAAAACCGAATCTCTACTCAAAACAACCACACTGCCACGCACTTACTACACTTTGCTTTGCGGAAAGTGTTAGGAACGCACGTAGAGCAAAAAGGCTCTATGGTAGCGCCCGACAGATTTCGCTTCGACTTTTCTCATTTTTCAAAAGTGGAAGACACTCAACTTCGCAAAGTAGAATCTATAGTCAATGAGTTGGTTAGAGCCAACATTCCGCTTTGTGCTTTGCAGGATATTCCGATGGAGGAGGCAGTGGCGATGGGTGCTATGGCGTTGTTTGGAGAGAAATATGGCGATAAAGTGCGTGTGGTAAAGTTTGGCGATTCGGTAGAACTGTGCGGAGGTACACATACTGCTGCAACCGGCAACATCGGCTACGTAAGATTGCTTTCCGAAAGCGCCATTGCCGCAGGAGTACGCCGTATTGAAGCCGTTACCGGTAAACACGCGGAAGAGTTTGTAAATATGCAATATGAAATGATTGCCGATATTCAAAAACTCTTCAACTCCTCAAATATTATGGCAGGATTAACCAAATTGTTTGAAGAAAATGAAAAAGCAAAAAAAGAATTGGAAGTTTTTGAACAGGAACGGGTACAACATTTTGCCAAAGAGATTGTTAACACCATAAAAAAAGTAAACAACCTGAACGTAATCTTTTACAAAGATGTGATGCTCCCTGAGATGATGAAACAGGCGGCTTATAAAATCAGAAACCATACAGATTCGCTTGTCGTTATTTTTGGGACAACATTTGGGGATAAGCCTAATGTAATTGTGTCGTTTTCCGATGATTTGGTTGCCAAAGGGTTACACGCCGGCAACATCGTACGTGAGGCTGCCAAATTGATGCAGGGCGGCGGCGGTGGACAACCCACGTTAGCCACTGCCGGCGGCAAAGACTGCAACGGATTAGAGGCTGCAATGAAACGAGCGTTGGAGTTAGTGATTAATGATTAATGCAGGGACGTGTGTTTGGGCAGTAAATATTCTTGATGGTTGTGTTGACCACATCAAGAAAAATTTAGAAATAGAAAAACCTTATCTGTAATTTGTATTACGAAACACTAATAGACACATTTAAAAATCAAGGACTGAGTGGTACAGAAATGAATCTTTTGATTTTTGGCAATTACATTGAATCAGAAAATATGAACAAGTGTCCTTGGTCTAAACTGACAAAAGGCGTATTAGAACAGAATTAAATAAATTTTATTGTTAAAAATGACAAAAAAGTTAAAAAGGCTATTGGGCAAAAGGACACTATAACGCGAATATTACAAAAAGAATTGCTTTGAGCCGAAAAGAAATTATATTTGGCTCAAAAAAATTGTATTTTTGCACCGATTAAAATAATTAAACGCTTCCATCTATGTATAATTGGCAATTTGAAAAATGGGCAGAATTTATTTATAATGAGAATATTATAAATAATAACGTACTGAAATTCGCAGAACTTTCGGGTGAAATATTCGGTATTTTAAAGACATTTAATTCCGAGAAACAACAAAATGAAATCCTTGACATAATGATTTCGGAAGCAGTTAAAACTTCTGAAATCGAAGGTGAAATGTTGTTGAGGGAAGATGTACGTTCCTCTTTTCTTAAAAAACTAGGTCTGACCACAACTATAAAAAACATTAAAGACCGTCGGGCAGAAAATATTGTCCTGTTGATGTTGGAAATTCGTAACAACTTTAAAACGAAACTTTCAGAAAAACTTATCAAAACGTGGCACGAAATTTTATTTTCCAACTCAAAATACGTAAATGCAGGTGTTTATCGGACAGGCAAAGAATCTATGCAGATTGTTTCGGGCGCTGTGGGTAAAGAAAAAATACATTTTGAAGCCCCGCCTTCCAGTCAAGTCCCTCAAGAAATGAACAACTTTGTAAAATGGTACAACAATTTCAAAACGAATGGTAATATGCAGAAAATCATTGTAAAGGCTGCAATTACACATATTTATTTTGAGAGTATTCACCCTTTTGAGGACGGCAATGGACGAATCGGCAGGGTTTTAATCGAAAAATGTTTATCAGAATCGCTTGGCAAGCAGATTATTATGTCTATTTCTCAATCTATTGAGAAAAACAAAAATAAATATTACGATGAAATTAAGCGAGCACAAAATACGCTCGAAATAGACAGTTGGCTGCTTTATTTCTCGCAACTACTCATTGATGCACAACAAAACGCATTAGAAATTTTGGATTTTTCAATCAGAAAGACACTGTTTTTTGACAAGTATAAATCTGTTATGAACAAGCGACAGACAAAGGCAATCAACAAAATGCTTGACGCAGGCAAAGATGGTTTTGAAGGCGGAATGACCGCCAAAAAGTACATTTCAATCACCAAAACGACCAAAACCACCGCCACTCGCGACTTGACAGAACTTGTCGAACTTGGAATACTAACACAAAACCTCGCAGGGCGAAGCACAAACTATACTTTGGATTTATGCAAAATCCGATTGACAGGCACCCACTGACAGCCGACGTGTGGTTTTGTTTAATGGCGATACCCCTGTAGAAAAGGCAATGCGAAAACAGACAAAGCCAGAAATACGCTACTCTGCCTTATACCCTATTGCACAAAATATTCCACCGGATTAAGAGGCATTCCGTTATACCAAATTTCAAAATGCAAGAATGGTCTTTGAGATTCTTTACTTTGGTCTCCCATTGTGGCAATCGGGTCGCCGGATTTAACTTTGTCACCCCTGTTTTTTAATAAAAGTCCTAAATTTTTATACAGGGAAACCATATTTCCACCATGTTGGATAATAAGAATATTGCCCTCTTTTTCAGAATCGTCAACACCTATAATTACGCCATCTGCGATGGCAGTAATTAGCGTCCCTTTTTCATTTTCAATATCAATACCATAATGTTTGTCCTGTATAGAGAACTGTTTTGAAATTTTTCCCAATGCAGGCATTGTGAAGGCAAAGGTGGGGTATGTAGTATGTTGAGATAATGGGATATATGTCTTAGCAGTTCTATCCGTAATTTCAATGAGCAGTTGGTCTGCCGCGTCATTAACCTGTTTTAAGGATTGCTCCGATTTCTCTTTGTCTTTGATCCTTTTTTCTTTTGTTCCTTCGTTGGGTGCGTCCATCTCTTCAAAAACCACAATATCATTGAGTAGATTATAAAAATTATCTAAATAAACTTTGTGGATAGCATTTATTTTTTCTATAGAATCTATCCGTGTAAGCATTTGTCTGTAGAGTTTATATTCAATGGGATTGGTGTAACCGGGTACATAAACCCGCAAGGGCGTAAAGGCAATAAGAATAGCCGTTAAGGTGATAATGAGTATAGAAAACAGAGTGCCAATCACGAAAATTCTTCGGGGCGATAATTTGAAACTGAATGAATCGTGCAGATTGGTTTCATTTCTAATAATAAGACGAAAAGGGAGCGTCCAATATTGTCTTAATTTTTTCCAGAAGAGTTTTAATTTTTGAAAATTCATAGTATAAAATTAAGATAGTGCCTGATTTACTTTTTTGGAAGATTCCAAAATGGCATTGTATTCTTCGGGAGTGATATCGCTGGTGAAGAATTGTACGGGGTTTACGGGAGTTCCGTTTTTCCAAACTTCATAATGCAAGTGGGGGCCCATTGAAAGCCCTGTGTTTCCTACATAGCCAATCAATTCGCCACGTTTTACTTTTTGTCCGGGTTTGACTATTTTTTTCGACAAATGGGCATAAAGCGTTTGATAAGAGAATCCGTGGTTAATCAGAATATGAGTACCGTATCCTGTGGGTGCCTGTTCGCGGGAAACTACGCCGTCGGCAGTGGCATATACCGGTGTTCCGCGCGGCGCCGTTATATCCACACCCGTATGTTTCCGATAGGTTTTTAATACGGGATGAATACGCATCCCAAAACCGGAGGTTACATTATACATATTCTTTATAGGACGTATGGCAGGAATAGCCGCCAACATATCACTTTTATTTTCTGCCAGTAGCAATAGCGTATCCAAAGATTTACGCTCTTTGCTTAACTTGATTAATAATACCTGTGTTTTTAAATCAATATTTTTCAACAATTTCAATGTTTCATTCAGCGGAATGGAGTCGTATCGGGTTTTTAAGTTAAACCACGGATTTCTTATTTCTAAGGGAATAGGCTCTGCTTCAAAAATTGTTCTATATACCTGGTCGTCTCTATCTTGAATATCTTCAAGCACCACATCCATCACTTCTAATTTTTGGCTGACGATCTGCAGTTGCTCCTTCAAGTCATGATTTTCTCTCTGCAACATCTTTTCACGGGGCGAATCAAAAAGATAGAAGGCTATCCAAAGTACTAAGATTGCGAATGCTATGGCAGTAGCGAGAAGCCACAGAATTCTTCGGATAAACCCCCAAAACGTCAATTGCGCTTTTTCAAACGACATAGTATCAGGGTTGAAAAAATAGAAATCCCGAGCCATTTTATTATAATTTATCTTTATAGAAACAGATTTATTTCTGTTTTATTTTATCTCCGAACAATAGTATGCAAATTGTATCCTGTTTGGCGAGGTCAAAACGCTCTATCAAACTGATAAGACGGTCGGCATATTGGGGGTTTGTGGCGTAACCGGCGGCTTTCAGTTCCCGTGCCCAGCCTTGATAATCCATCACATCCAAAGTAAACAGTTTGGCATAGCGCGGTCGGGTAATCAAAAACTGAGAATGGTCGTTGTAAGAATCCTCAGGTCGTTGATATTTTCTAAAACATTCCTGCAGTTCGTCATCATCGTGTTTCAGAGTTTCCCCTTCCCATTCTTTATGGCATTTTATCCCGAAATGGTTGTTGCCTTCAGTTGCCAAACGACTTGTCCCGCAAGCGCTCTCAAAAATCCCCTGCGCCAAAGTAATACTTGCCGGAATCTTATATTCCACCATCTTTTGAATGGCAATCTCCTTGTAGGTGTCAATATAGTTGTAAATGTCGGCTTCGGTATATTGCGCTTGCACAAAGCAAGGCAGAAGGCAGAAGGCAGAAAGCAGAAAGCGGTGTGCGGTGTACGGTAGGCGAACTTTGAATGTTAATTTATTCATAATTTTAATATTTAAACAATATAAAGAGTATTATTTCATTTCTACCATTTTTATCTCCTCCTCCGTCAATTCATATAGTTCATAAACAATCGCATTTATTTTATCTTCGCAATACCCAATCTTTGATTGTATCTGATCTCTGTGGTTGGGCAATGTTGCCGTTTGCAACTCTTTGTTGAGTTGCAAAAGTTGGTTCACAAGTTTAATGATTTGTTTTTGTTGTTGAACTTCTGTGATGTTTTTTAAGTCAATGATTTTTATAGGAAGTTTTTCAAGATTTACAACTTTAACTTCTGCAAAAACACGTCCTTTTTCGGGAATAAGATTTTGATACCACCAATTTAGCAGTTTGGAATTAATTATAGCAAGTAAGTATTCGTATGATATATCTGCAATTGTTATTCTTACATTATGGACATTTTTTAGAGATAAATATTTTTCTGTATCCAGATGTGCTATTAATTTATCGGCAGTCTGCCGGATAACAATTTTCTTTTCATCATCAAAAGGCGCTTTGTATCTTGGTTCTGCTAACCATTTTCCATAACTAATCCAACGCTCTTTCTCAATATGCCATTGATATTTATTGAAATCTCGCCCCATTAAATATTTTCGATAGGTATCATCTTTTCTATAATCTGCATCATATTCTCTGTTTTTTACAATTTTTTCAGTTTGAGGCGGGTCACCTTTTCCTTTACGATATGGTGTTAAACCGCATACTGTAAGCGCTATGTCTTTTAGCAGAGTGTTATTTTTTCTGATATTTTCAAATAAATTTTCTTCTTCTTTATGAGATAAAATTAATTTATACTCTTGACTATTCAGTACATCAATCTGATTTTGAAAAATAGTTTCTCCCAAAAATGAATTGGGTTCCTCTTTAATTTCTTTGTATTTATATGTATAATTATTTTGGAATCTGTTTTCTATTATAATTATGCACGTTTCAACTGTTGCATCTGTAAATACCTGTTTTCTAAAAAGTTGAATTTCTTTTAAAGTTTTTTCTGATATAATTGTTTTTCTAAATTCTTTGAATTTTGGCATATAAAGCCAAGTTGACGGAATAATAAATGAAATAATACCATTATTCTTTGCAATATTATAAGCCTGTTGTAAGAACATTAAATAAGTGTCTGCAATGGGTATTGGTAATTTATATTTATAAGACAAATAATTTTTTATATCATTTCCATATTCTGCCCCATACGGCGGATTTCCAATTACGCAGTCAAAGCCTGAAGCGCGTACTAAATGCTTTATATCCGGTTCACGAACCGTGTACTCTGCTATTAATGCTTCTGCTTCTTTTTGTAGTTGCCATACTTTTTTACTATGTTCTATAAAAGGATTGATATTTTCGGCAGGTACTAATCGGTCAAATACTTCCGGAAAATTCTTTTCCCACGAGAACGGTTTTATTTTTCGTTCTTCGCCATTATCTAATTCCTGGTCAAAATAATCAAGGTCAATCAAACTGTTTCCGCATTTAATGTTGTGGTCTAAAGTAGGTAAAACACGGTCGTGATGAAGTTTTGTTTCTGTTTCAATAGATTCATACGTTTCACCCTCCATACATTTGAGCAAAAGCGATAGTTTGGTTACTTCCACCGCGTTGTCGTCTAAATCCACACCGTAAATATTATTGAGCAGAATGCGTTTTTTCTCGGCGGTGGTCAATTCGCCTATCGGGGTGAGTGGAGAGACCGTAAGACCGTAAGAGTGTAAGAGCGGAAGAGGTGGGGGATAAGAGGGGATTTTTTTTGTGTAATACTCTTTGTGCCAATTCAACAAATACTGATACGCGCCAATCAAAAAACTGCCGCTACCACATGCCGGGTCGCAAATTTTAATTTTTGCCACATCTTCGGGGGTCAATTCTCCTCCTTTGGAGGGGTCAGGGGTGGTCAACTTCCCCACTGTATTTTTTACTATATAATCCACAATGTATTGCGGGGTGTAATATACACCGCCTGCCTTGCGAATTTCGGGTTTTGTTTCAATGGTGGCTTTATTGCCTTTTGAAAGTTTTATCTGTTTGCCCAAAAATTGCTCATAAGCGCTACCTAATACCTCTATCGGCAATACGGAAAACTCGTAAGGACAATGCGGATAATAGAGCTCTAAAATAATTTTTTTAATAACGCCTTTACCAACATTTAATTGAGCGCTAATATTATCTTTGGTAAAATCAAACAACCCTGAATTGTACTTTTTGTCGGCTAATTGAAACCTTTCTATCAGGTTTTTGTAATAATCGCCGTTTTCAATTACTTTGCGTAAATCTCCATATGGTTCAGCGCCGCGGTCTTCGGCAATACGAAGAAAAATAATACGATGCAACAGGTTATGTACTATAAAAGCGAGTTTATCTTCCGTAATTCCTTTTTTGCTATTATTTGAGGCAATATCAGAAGCAAGTTCTGCGCGCCATTTGTCAAGCGAAGCTAAGAAATCTTCGTCCACGGTGGTCGTTCCCTTTTTATTGGTGTCACTCCCGATATATTTGTCGAAGTTGCCCTTCGGTACATATTCTCTACTAAAAGTGTTCCAAATAAAATCAAATTCTTTAATATAATCGGTGTACGTAATGTATTTAATACGTGCTGTACTTGCCGAGTCTGTTTGATTCGGTTTTTTTGTGCAATCATAGATTGCCAATCCCTCAAAATTTGAAATGATGCTTATCGGCAGTTTGGCGTTCCATCCATATCTGCGAACTTGCAGTGCAGGTTGAGCATTGGTCTTGATGTCAATACTGGGTCTTTTGGCTTCGAGAAAAAACAACTTTTTTACGCCCATAAGTTTAAAAGTATAGTCGGGGGCTTTTGTTGTTCCGCCTACTTTTATTCTGTCCTCGTGCGCCACTTCTCTGTAACTTTCGGCGTAGCCGTTTTCGTTGTCCATATCCCAGCCAAGCGCTTTCCAAAACGGGTTAATGAAATCCTGTCTTGTTTGCGTTTCGTTATAGTCTTTGTGTTTGTAAAACGCTTTCTGTTCGTTAAAACGCTCAACTAATGATTCAATTTTTTTTAGTGCGTCTTCTTTTGTTGGCATAAGCGTTTTTTTTATTACGGTGCAAATATCTGTAAAATTTTCCAAATACGACTAAATTTTAAATCTTAAATCCTTATACTTCGTTTTTCGCCACTAATAACGTACAAATCGTATCTCCATACACATTGAGCATAGTGCGCGCCATATCGGCAAACCTATCTACTAACATAATCAAACCGATACTTTCGGGGGGCAGTCCTACCATCTGAATGATTACTACCGTCATAACCAGACTTGCCATAGGGATTCCGGCGGAGCCGATCCCTACCATCAAAGAAGCAAACACTATGGTAAGTTGTTGCGCAAACGACAAATCCAATCCGTAAATCTGAGTGAGATAGATTACGGCAACACACTCGTAGAGCGAGGTCCCGTTCATATTCACGGTTGCCCCGAGCGGTAACGTAAAATTGGCAATTTTAGAAGGTACTTTCGATTTGCACTCCATCTCTTTCAATGTCAGTGGCAAGGTAGCATTAGAAGAGGCAGTGGAAAACGCAAAGAGCATCACATTTTTCATATTTGCCAGATGTTTTAAAGGATTTATTTTCCCTAAAACAATCAACAAAACGCTCAAAGTGATAAAGGTATGAAAGCCTATGCCGGCAAAAACAGTTCCCAGGTAGATACCCTGACTTTTGAGCAATCCTGATAACGCCTCCCCGTTTGAAGCATCTTTTGCCACCACCGCGGCAATGATACCGAACACGCCCAGCGGCGCCAATGCAAGAATAGCGGAGGTCAGTTTTAAAATTACTTCGTTAATACCTTCAATCGCATTTTTTGTACTTTTTGCACCGGAATGTTCTGATTTTCCCAGAAAAATGCCAAAAAGTATCGCAAAAATGATAATTCCTATCATATTCATAGAAGAAAACGCCTGAAAGATATTATCGGGAACTAAGTTGAGCAGCAGGTCGCGTTTGGATAAAGCAGTGATCAATTGAGATTGAACTGTCGGAAGTTCAATAGAAACATCTGCGCCGGGTTTAATAATATTTACGAAAAACAATCCCGTAAAAATGGCAAGCATACAGGTAAGCAAGTAGAAACCTAATGTTTTTCCGCCGAGGCGCAAAAAATTGTCTTGTGCACTAATATTGGCAACGCCGGAAATAACGCTGCAAAAAACAAGCGGAACTACTATCATCTTCAGGGCGCGCAAAAAGAGTTCCCCTAGCCAGTCCACGTAAGAAACATATTCCGAAAAGAAAAAACCAAACCCAATACCCAGTAAAATACCCAGTATGATTTGGTAGTGCATCTGTAATTTAAAACGAAAAATTCTCATATCATCTTAGGGTTGCAATTAAGAGATATATGTTGCTTCAGCAAATCAATGATGGCGGCGTCAATAGACAAATCAAACTTGCGTGCAAAATAATCTTGTGACGAAAGTAAGATTTCCTTGTCTTCCATACGCCACACTTTTGGATTAGATTTTCCTTCTTCAAATACAATACAATGCAGGTTGTTATGAATTATTTTTTCAGCAAAGGGTGAATTTCCGATAATGGTATGAAAAAACATTTCATCCGGTGCGAATGTAAATTTAAAATAGCGGGAAAGCGCAGGTTCACTTTCAATGCGATCTATGATATATTGTAAACATGCGTGTGTCAAGGTACAAAACGTTAATCCATGAAATATTTTTTCTCCTTTGTAAGGTTTACGTTTGTAAAATATTCGCTGAATTTTTGCAATACCAAAATTTAACTTCAGAAAAAACTTAGGATAATTGGGGAAAATAAAATACCCGGAATACCTGCGTTGCTTTTTTTTTAATATCTTATCGTCAGGATAGTCTTCTAATGCTAAAGCCTCAATAAATTCGCTGCCTCTGTGCTGTTCAAGGAATGCCTCAAATGCTTTAATGGGTTTTATGGGAAAATCAACGCCACTGAGAAAAGTATAATAATCAAATTCTTCTATAGCCATTGCCGCTTTTATAAGATGCATATACGCTTTCTTAAATGAAAAACTTGCCCAATAAATTTTTTCCCGTTGTTCCGTAAAAATGCACTTATCTTTTAGCAATGTCTCAAAAGGCTGAATATCTACTTTTTTGTTTATATGCACAAATACCTGCTCTTTGGGTTTGTTGAGAGCGGTAATCAGTTCTTTAAGTAATATCGGCTGATGGTGTGCCAAAATAAGATAAGCTACTTTCATAACTATAAATGTATATTAAATGTTAATGAATATGAGAAAACAATCCCTTTGTTACATTCCATCGAAATAGCAAAAGTAGAGTTCCTTTTTGCGGTTTTAAAACTATAAGATAATTTAAACAAAGAATCAACGATGCAGCCCATTTAATAAGTTCAGAAAAAATTCTTTTAACATAGCAACGTTTTGAAATATACAAAGTTCTCAATTGTTCACTCATACCAATTCCTTCGCCTAACCTTTTAATATATGCTTTTGTCGTTCTGCTTTCCGGAATAACATGTTTCACTTTGAGTTGTGGCAAATAGTAAATCTTTTCCGTTTCTCTATTGCTTCGGTTAAAGATATCTTTTTCTTCCCCTGCCATCATATTTTTCTTATTTCTTCCCAAAGACGTGTTGAAATCTCCATATTTTTCAAAATATTCCTTACGAAATCCCATATTTGCGCCTATGGGAAATTTATTTCCTTTAAAAAGAGTAACTTTGTTTCCTAAATTAATAGCCGACACCCAGGAATAACTCCATTTAGAAAGCCATACAGGGGTTATTCCTGTTTCAAACAGAGGAGATACTTCGCCTCCGAAAGCAATCATATCGGGATACTCTTTTAAGTAATAGACCAGATTTGTTAAATAATCCTGATTTACAAAAGCATCATCATCTAAGAAAACAAGCGTATCGCCCTGCGCTTCTTTTATTCCCCTGTTTCTTGCAAACGACAATCCCTGATGAGTTTCTATAAAATAACGAAAAGTAATTTGTGGATAATCTTGTTGAAAAGTTTTACATTTTTCTTCGGTTTGGTCGGTACTGTTATTATTTATCAACACAATTTCGTACAAATCTGTAGGAAAGTCGTTTTGCACCAAACTTTGCAGCACGTTGTAAATATATTTTTCTCTGTTATAGGTGCAGATGATGATACTGAGCATGGTAATCGTTTCTGTTTTTAATATATATATGGTATGGCAAAAATATTGTTTTTTTTGAAAAAAATGACTTTTGAGACATCTCTTTACATTGACATTTTAGGTTAATTCTTTTTTTATGGTGTTTAACCACATTTTATACAAACAAGTAAATAAATAAAAAAAAGACTACTTTCGCCGCCCTTAAAAGTTAAAAAAGAAAGCGCAAATATTAATAAAATGTTACAAAAAATAATTAGACTATCATACTTGCTCTGTTTGATATTGACTTTACCCCTTGCAAGTATGGCGCAGGAAGTTAAAAATAAAAACAATCAATTGAATTTTAGAGAAAGTGATACGCTCTCTTTTGATGAATCACCCTTAGAGCATGAAGAGGATTTTGATGAGTATGAAGATGATACAGGCGCCGACCAATCTATGATGTTTATCTATTTTAACTGGATGCCTGGGTACGGTATTTATTCAAATTTTGATATTTTAAAGGTACATTATGTACACGACCGCACTATTAGTCCCGACACTATCGCTTTGGGACATTACATTCATCCGGCAAAATATAAAGCCACATCTTTGTACGGCGTAAGAAGACGCAGAGGCAGAATGCACTGGGGCGTTGATATGCCATTCCCTGAAGGAACTCCCGTAGTGGCTGCCTTCGACGGTATTGTGCGCGTTTCTACCTACAACAACGGCGGCTACGGAAATTTGGTAGTACTTCGCCACGACAACAGATTGGAAACCTATTATGCTCATTTATCTAAACGTTTAGTAAATCCCGGACAAACGGTGAGAGCCGGAGATACCATTGGCTTGGGCGGAAATACCGGACGCTCACGAGGTCCTCATCTCCATTTTGAAACACGTTATCTGGGACAACACTTTAATCCCGCTCGTATTGTTGATTTTCAAAACTACAAACTTGCCTGCGATACGCTTTATATCGGCGGAAAAGCATTAAGAACAAATACCGACCCAATAGCAACGGTAATCCAAAACGGACAATCGAACGATCCTTCTCTTCAATACATTACAATTAGAAAAGGGGATACGTTAGGCGGACTTGCCAAAAAATATCATACCACTGTGGATAAACTGAAGAAGTTGAACAATATGAAAAGCGACTTTCTCAGAGAAGGGCAAAAATTGCGCGTAAGATAGGTTAGGGTAAGGAATTAACAAACTCAGCGTAACGGCTTGCAAAATATTCGCCTTGTTTGCCTCCTAACGTCTTCCATTCTTTCTCTACGGCTGCAATTCGGTCTTTATCCGAAGGGTGCGTACTTAAAAAAACAGGGGTTGGCGAATGAGAATCCATCTTTTTGAGAAAATCTGCCACGCCGCGCGCATCCCACTCAGTTACATAAGTATTATTTACCGCATATTTATCGGCTTCATTTTCATCGCTTCTTGAAAATGCGAGTTCGGTCAGTCCTGAAGCCAAATTTGCCGCAATATTTACCCATTGATTGCTATTTTTACCCAGCAACATAGAAAGCAAAAGGTCTATTCCATACTGTTTGGTAAGTTGCGCAGTAGAGTGTCTGCGATCAGCATGTGCCATTTCGTGTGCCATTACACCGGCAAATTCTGCCTCATTATCCAACGCTTTTATCAGTCCTGTATAAAAATAAAGATACCCACCCGGCACGGCAAAAGCATTTATGGTAGCATCATCTCTAATAATTCTCACCGTCCAATTAAAATCATTAACATGAGTCATTTTTCCTGTATTCAACAAGGTGGTTTTAAATTGATTAATTTTTCTGTACGCTTCGGGATACTGCGTTTCTGGAAGAATAACAAAATCTTTGTTTTTCAAAATTTCCTCATCAAATTGTGCGCCAAAGTTGATATCATCTTGAATAGAAAAAATATTTATTTTCTCTTTGCATGATGTGCCGAACATTATCATAATGAGCGCAATAATTAAGGTAAAGCCAAGTTTTTTCATAGTATTAATTTCTTTGATTATTTATAATCTTTTTGATATTTGCGGTAATATTTCCGATTTCCACGCAGTAAACGTACCTTCTTCAATTTTATTTCTCGCAGTTTTCACCAACTCTAAATAGAAATGCAAATTGTGGAGGCTTCCTATCATCGGTCCTAACATTTCTTCTGCAACATATAAATGGCGGAGGTATGAACGTGTATATTCTTGGTCTGCAAACAGTTCACTATTAATATTAATAGGGGTGAAGTCGTATTTCCATTTTTCGTTTCTCATGTTTAAGATGCCGTCCCATGTAAAAATCATGCCGTTTCGTCCGTTTCGGGTAGGCATCACGCAATCGAACATATCCACACCCATAGCGATACATTCCAATATATTAGCAGGAGTTCCCACACCCATTAAGTAGCGCGGTTTCTCTTTGGGCAAAATATTGCAACAAATCTCTGTCATTTCGTACATTAATTCTGTAGGTTCGCCTACGGAAACGCCGCCGATAGCATTTCCTTCGCGGTTTTGTGCAGCGATAAATTCTGCGGACTGCACGCGCAAATCTTTAAAAACACTGCCCTGTACAATGGGAAACAGCGTTTGTTCATAACCGTACAGTGGCTCGGTGGCGTCAAAGTGTGCGCCGCAACGTGCCAGCCATTGGTGGGTAATCTCCATAGATTTTTTTGCATACGCATATTCGCACGGATAAGGGGTACATTCGTCAAAAGCCATCATAATATCAGCGCCGATAACGCGCTGAATATCCATCACTTTTTCGGGGCTGAACAAGTGCCGCGAGCCATCAATGTGCGACTGAAACCACACACCCTCTTCCGGTTTTATTTTGCGTTTATGACTTAACGAGAATACTTGATAGCCGCCGCTGTCGGTTAATATGGGCTTGTTCCATCCGTTAAATTTGTGCAATCCGCCCGCTTGTTGCAACACTTCCAATCCCGGACGCAAATATAAATGATAAGTATTTCCCAAAATGATTTGGGCTTTCACATCTTCTCTTACATTTTTAATATGCAGCGCTTTCACGGCGCCCACCGTGCCTACCGGCATAAAAATGGGCGTTTCAATCGCGCCATGCGCTGTTGAAATCACTCCCGCACGGGCGTTAGATTTTGAGTCAGAATGATGTATGGTAAAGTTCATCGTTGTTTTTTGTTATTTTTTTAGCCTTTTTGTACTCATCTTTTCGGGTAAAAAATTATTCTCTGAAACTATGTTTTCGCCTGTTTTTAATTCCAATGCTTTCCGTGCGTCTCCTGCAATTTTGCCACCTTGATGTGCCGCCTGTTTATTTTGTCCAAAACCTTTGGGATTTTGTGTGCGGACAATCGCCGTTGTGGAAGCTTCGCCAAGCATTGAGAAAATGAGTTCTCGAGTGCGTTGTGTAGCAATTTCAGGGTTTTCTATTTCCTCAATTCGTTCACTTCCCACCTGCGCCAGCCAACGCTTAAATGGCTCTGCTTT
>WRGQ01000152.1 GCA_009787115.1 Bacteroidota bacterium | reverse complement strand
TGCGCAAGATCAGAAATATCCATCATTGCCAAATCGGAAATTGACTTGTCGCCGATTTTAAAATAGAGCGACTCTTTTTTTAACCTCGCACCTTTGCACACCGGACATTCAATTTCGTTAACAAATTGATTAATCCATTTTTTTAAAGACGCCGGCGCAGAATCAAAATCAAAGTGATTAATAAAGTTGATAATTCCTTCAAAATTAACTTTTTGCGGAGAGAGCCCTGTAAATTCCGATTTAATATATATGGGGTCGTTTGTTCCGTATAAAATAATGTCTAAAACCTCATCGCTCAAATCATAAATCGGGTCGTTTAGTGAGAAGTTAAATTTTTCGGCTAAGGCATTCAGTTGTTTAAACATAGAGGAGGATTTTGCGCTTCCCAGCAACGCAATACCGCCCGCATTAATAGAGAGTCTTTTATCGGGAATAACCTTTTCCATATCCATTTCGGTGATGTAGCCCAAGCCGTTGCATTTCGAACATGCCCCGTAAGGCGAGTTGAAAGAGAATGTATTGGGTTCAGGTTCCGGATACGAAATTCCGGAAGTGGGGCAAATCAAATGCCGACTCAAATTGCGTGATTCTCCTGTTGCAATATCCAACACCACAATAGTTCCCTTGCCGTGTTGCAGTCCCAAACGCAAACTGTTGGAGAGTCGCGACAATGCGGCGTCTTTGATTTCAAACTGGTCAATTACAATATCAATATCGTGAATTTTATATCTATCTAATTGAAGATTAAAAGATAGCGATACAATTTTGCCGTCCACACGCGCTTTGGTAAACCCTTTTTTTCTAATATTTTCAAACCACTCTTTATAATGTCCTTTTCTACCGCGAATTACCGGTGCAAGCAGGGCAATGGTTTTACCTTTATAATTTGTTGAAATGATATTCAACAGTTCTCGCTCGTGGTAACTCACCATTTTTTCTCCGGTAACGTAAGAATACGCGGTAGCGCATCGTGCATACAACAAGCGCAAAAAATCGTAAATCTCGGTAATTGTTCCCACAGTAGAGCGCGGATTTTTATTCACCGTTTTCTGTTCAATGGCAATTACGGGGTTTAATCCTGTAATTTTGTCCACATCGGGATGTTCCAAATTACCAATAAATTGGCGGGCATACGCAGAAAAAGTTTCCATATAGCGGCGTTGCCCTTCGGCGTAAATGGTATCGAAAGCCAAAGAGGATTTACCGCTGCCACTCAAGCCGGTGATTACTATCAATTTATGCTGCGGCAATGTCAAAGAGATGTTTTTCAGATTGTTCTCCCGCGCACCTGTGATGCAGAGTTGGTCTTCAGAAAATGTAGAGGGTGAAGTTTGCAAATTGGTGTAAATTTTATGCTCGTTTTAAAAATGAGGGCAAAAATATCAAAAAAACACTCTTGTTAGAAGAATGAAAAAAGTAACGTGTGAGATGTGACAAGTAACGTGTGAGGTTTTTTACTATTTTCGCCCGTTCTAATTTATATATCAAATGAAAGAAAACTTAATCACCCGCTTTTCAAAGTATATCTCATTTCCAACAACTTCCAATGAAGCGTCGGAAACTTATCCCAGCACAAACGAACAACTTGTTTTTGGAGATGTTTTAATGGACGAGTTAAAACAATTAGGATTATCAGAGATAGAAAAAGACCCATTTGGCTATGTTACGGCTACTTTACCGGCAAATTGTGAAGAAAAAACACCTGTAATCGGATTTATTGCCCATTTTGATACGGCGCCCGATATGCCCGGCATTACCGCTCCAAATATTATTGAGCATTACGATGGTACGGATATTGTGCTGGATGAGACATCGCAAACGATCCTGTCCGTTCAAGATTTTCCGGAATTGAAAAGTTATACGGGGCAAACACTTTTAACCACCGATGGTAAAACATTGCTGGGTGCAGACGATAAAGCCGGTATCGCCGAAATTATCTGCGCCCTTGAATATTTAATACAACACCCTGAAATTAAACATGGAAAAATTAGGGTAGCATTTACCCCAGACGAAGAGATTGGCAAAGGGGTACTCTATTTTGATGTTGCCAAATTCGGATGCGATTTTGCATATACACTTGATGGTGGTATGCTGGGCGAATTAGAATATGAAAACTTTAACGCTGCAGGTGCCACTATCACTGTTCAAGGAAGAAATGTACACCCCGGATATGCTAAAAACAAAATGATAAACTCACAACTCATTGCTATGGAGTTTAATGCACTGCTTCCGGAGTTTCAACGCCCGCAATATACCGACCATTATGAAGGATTTTATTTGTTAACAAAAATGGAAGGTACGGTAGAAAACAGCAAATTGAATTACATTATCCGTGACCATGATAAACTTCTTTTTGAGCAAAAAAAGGAGTTTATGCACAAAATCACTGCTTTTTTGAATGAAAAATATGGGGCGGACAGAGTAAAATGTGAAATTAAGGAGCAATACAAAAATATGCGTGAGATGGTAGAACCTGTGTTTTATGTGGTTGAACGCGCCAAAAAGGCAATGATTGATGCCGGCGTAACGCCCATAGTAAAACCGATTCGTGGGGGAACCGATGGCGCAAACCTTTCATTCAAAGGGCTACCTTGTCCAAACATTTTTGCCGGCGGTCATAATTTTCACGGAAAATATGAGTTTATTCCCGTTGAATCTATGGAAAAAGCAGTGAATGTAATTGTAAATATTGCAAAAATCTAAAGGTCATTCGCTAATATCTCGCCTCGCGGTTTTTTAACAACATATTTAGTAAACTTTTCATCGGCTTCAAAACCATCGCCTTTGTTTATTGTTCCATCTGCTCTTATTTGGGTAACCTCAACATCGGAATAGATCTTTTTGTTCCTTTGATCCCAAATAATTTTTTCGGTAAGGATAGATTCCTGTTTTATTAAATCAACAATAACTACATTTCTATGCGCTTCCATCAGTTGGGTACGCTCTACGCTTATGGCATAGTCAGCTTTAAGCGTAGAATGTTTTTCTCCGTTTGTATAAGAAGAAACGGTAATTCCTTCCGGAAAATCAAAATAGGGATTATCACCAAAATATTTGTTCATCAAGGGTGCATATAAAGAAAATGTGGTTTGTCCATCTTCGCTCATAATGATTTCAATATTCCGCGCCGACTCATCGGGAAATTTACCTTCGTATTCCAAAACGGCTACTCTATTGGATATTGAATGGCACGACAAAATACAGATGAATATTAACAAACAATAAATTGAAAAGAGAGTGTTTTTAAAAGTGTTCAAGTGAAATAATTTTTGGCAAAAATAGAATTTTTACAATAGGAATTAACAGAAATTAGAAAGCCTTATATCCTACCATTTCTATTTTTTTAAGCAACGCTACACAGGGAATTTGTCCTACGGCAACCTGTAAAATTTTTCTCTGCGGATTTATTAAAAATAAAGTGGGATATGCTTCAATTTAAACTTTTAGGATAATTTGTTTTAAGCCAAAAAATCTGCAAAATACTAATAATCAGTTTCTTTTCTCTTTTCTATAAGAGGATGTGGTGTTTTGTGCCCTGTACATATTTTAGATTTTTTTATTAGAATAAAAATCCTATATTTGCGCACTCCATTAATATTTCTCAAAATAATTTATATAAATTTAAAAATCAGTACATTATGAAAAAAAATGTCATTATTATCGGCGCAGCTGGGCGCGATTTTCACAATTTTAACACCTATTTCCGCCACAACCCCAATTACAACGTGGTAGCATTTACCGCAGAACAGATACCCGGAATTGACGGCAGACCTTATCCGAAAGAATTAGCCGGAGAAGACCTCTATCCCACCGGAATTCCAATTTACAAAGAATCGGAACTGCCGGAACTCATCAAAAAATTCAATGTGGATGAGTGCGTTTTTGCATATAGCGACAAACCTTATAACTATGTAATGAACGTTAGCGCCATTGTGAATGCCGCCGGCGCTAATTTCGTTTTAATGGGACCGAAAGATACGATGATTAAATCAACGAAACCGGTAATTGCTGTGGGCGCTACCCGTACCGGTTGCGGAAAATCGCAAACTTCCCGTAAAATCATTGAATATTTAGTAGCTATGGGTTTAAAAGTGGTTGCTGTTCGGCACCCTATGCCTTATGATCCTGATTTGAACAAACAAAAAGTGCAACGTTTCGCCTGTGTGGAAGATCTAAAAAAGCACAACTGTACTATCGAAGAGATGGAAGAATATGAACCTCACGTAGTTACAAAAAGAAACGTAATTTATGCCGGAGTGGATTATGAAGCTATCCTTCGCGAAGCCGAAAAAGATCCCGATGGTTGCGATATCGTGCTTTGGGATGGCGGAAATAACGACTTCCCCTTCTATCTACCCGACCTGTTCGTGGGCGTTGCCGATCCGTTGCGCCCGGGCGCCGAAGTGAGTTACTATCCGGGCGAAGTAGTTGCCCGTATGGCTGACGTTATTGTCATCAACAAAATTGACTCCGCTTCTTTAGAAAACATCAACAAAGTACGCCAAAATTTAGCAAAAATTAACCCGAAAGCAAAAGTTATCGACGCCGCTTCTATCTTAACGGTGGATAAACCCGAACTGATAAAAGGGAAGAAAGTATTGGTAGTGGAAGATGGTCCCACTTTAACGCACGGCGAAATGAAGATTGGCGCCGGTACGGTTGCCGCTATGAAATACGGCGCTGCCGAGTTGATTGACCCAAGACCTTACACCGTAGGTTCATTACAAGATACTTTCAAAACCTATCCCGAAATCGGTATTTTGCTTCCGGCAATGGGATACGGCGAAGCGCAAATGAAAGACCTTGAAAAAACAATCGCCAATACCCCCTGCGATGCCGTTGTTATTGGTACTCCTATTGACCTTCCGCGCTTCTGCAAAATCAATCAACCTGTCGTAAAAGTAGGTTACGAACTGCAAGAAATTGGAAAACCTACATTAGGAGAAGTACTTGATGAATTTGTTAAAAAACACAATCTTAAAAAATAACCCTTGACTTTTTTAAGTATTCCTTTAATTTATTGGTTTGCGGGGCTGGCGTTGCTGCTGCCCCGCATTCCTGTTATTGGGAAATGGTTTAACATCATTAATACCGCCATTCATGAGTTAGGGCACGCTCTTATGGCGCTATTATTAGAAGGTAGCGTAAAAAAGATGGAACTCTTTAACGATGCTTCCGGAACTACCACCACATCTACTAAAACAAAATTCGGCAGTTTTCTGGTGGCTATTGCCGGCTACCCGTTTGCCTCAGCGGTTTCCTTCTTCATATTCTATCTGTTAAACGTGGGATACGAAAAAGGATTCCTGATTGGCATATCCATACTTTTCCTGTTTATGCTGGCGCTTTGGATACGTAATATTTACGGTGCAATTTGGATACTCGCTTTTTGCGGCATAAACGGATATTTAATCTATATAAACAACACGGAATATATTCACATTGCAGCATTGCTGTACGCCGTTTTCATTGCGGTTGATGCGCTATTTTCTGCGCTCACTGTTTTATTTCTCTCTATCAAACAAAAAGATAAAGCGGGAGATGCCACCTTATTGAAGAAAACAACAGGGGTGCCGGCGTTTATTTGGGGATTGCTGTTTGCAAGTTTCTCCGGATATGTCTTTTATAGCTTAATTATGATATTATTTTCGTGACGAGTGACTATATTCTTAACCGTAATTTTTGGCTTCACTCCTTCATCCCTTCAAAATACTTCCTTGTGAATCGCGTCTTCTGTCCGCGGTTGCCAAGTTTGTACGAAAATGCAGGTTTTCCGTCTTTGGCGTTAATACCTCTCTGTTTGGCTTTAATTTTGGTGATAGCATTATTAAATTTCTCATCGGAGGAAAATGCAGACAAACTGTTGTTATCAAATTGGAAAAAGAAAAAAACTTTTTTCAACTCAAAATAGACGTATAATGTGTTTCTGGAACCTTTTTTTTCAATGACAATTCTTCCGGGGATCTCCTTGCTAACGGTTGTGCCTCCTGAAAAGATTAACGGAAGCGTGGTTTGAGACTCAAACGCAGCATTTGCTTTTGACCACATAAAACTCAAATTTGAAAATAAAAACTTAACATTTAACTTTTCCGGCAATTTTGTTATCATTATACCCGATCTGCGCTCCTGCTCAAATTTATCATAAATTTCTTTTCCTAATATGTTTGTTAATGCCTGTGTATAGTTTTTATCGGTATTTGGATTAACAAATTTTAAATCTTTGTTACTTGCAAAATATTCATTCATAATTTTCATAGCCTCATCATTAAATAAGAAATCAATAGAAACAGTGAGATTCATTACCGCAGAATCAGCCTGCATATAGTTCACTATCTGACCTTGTGTAATAAAGTCCACACGACCTAATTTAGCGCCCATATCAATAGCGCCTTCCCCAATAGCGATACAATTTTTATTGTAGAGTGAGATAATATTTCCTTGTAGATGAGGATTTTTAAGTTTTTCTAAAGAAGCAGCCTGAAAAGCCTGTTCATTATTATTATAAGTGATGTACCCCGAAGAGGTTATATACTCCGAATCGTTGATTTGGTCTTTTGCGCTACCAAAGCGGGTGTATATTCTGCCTGTTTCATTGGAGGAAGCCATCGCCACAGTAGCCACCCTGTTGTTCATATCACGCGACTTCTTGTTGATCTCAATGAAGATATTGTTTGGATCAATAGGTTGGTTAATTCTCAACGGTGTTGGTTTGATTGTATCGCAATCGTGCAAAAGGGAAACACCACCCGAAAAGGTAAGAAACTCTTGCGCGCTGTTGAGTTCTACATTACCGCTAAATCCAAAATGAGGGCTGAGCGTAAAATCAACTTCGGACTTGACAGATGCATTTCCTTTTGTGTTTTTGAAATACCAGACTGTATCAAAACGAATCGTTTGTGTTGTATTGGAGGCATCAATATAATCATAGTAACCACTGCCCTTAAAATCGTCGCCGTTTTCAATTTGTACCGAGCAATTATAGAGTTCGTGGTACAAATTATCTCTTGATGCTATAATTCCGGCATTTGTAAGTCGTTGCAGTTTTGCTTTTCCAAAAATATTGACCTCCCCATTGTGGGGAATAATGGCAGCATCTCCTACCGGAACAAAACGTACCCCTTGTGCTTTAAGTGTATATTCTTCAAAATCGAAATCCAATGCCTGCAAATTAAAACTGATTCCTCTTCTGCCCTGTTCTGTGGTTGAAAGCAGATTATCCGTACGCTTCATTTTCACTAACTCACGCGCAGGCGTAGTATTGGCGGAAAACTCTTTATAAGGATCGTTCCACGTGAAATGAAGTATATTATTATCAATAGGATTCCACGTAAATTCCTGTGCATTTGATTTGAAACCGTTATTGATGAAACGTTGTTCCTGAGGTTTTTCAGACACAAACTCACCCCAACGTGTTTCAAAATTAATTTTAGCCATATAATGGTCTGTAGTAAATGTATATAGATTATCTTTTTTATGATCAAAGATACGTAAACTTGCATCTTGCGCTTCTACTTCGTGATGTTTAAAGGTCATCAGTTTCGATTGCATTTCAGCGCGTTTAAAGTTTAATATACCGTTTCCTGTCAAATGTTGTGGCGACAGGTATAAAGCGCCGTCAAACGTACTTTCATTAAAAATTGTAAATGGCGTTTTACGGGAAGTAATACACATCTCGTTTTTATATGGCAAAAAGAGGAGTCGGGCTTGGTTTATAGATACTTCAGGATATTCCACTGCTGCTACCTGTGGTCTCACACTAAAAGTATTCACGTTGCCGCGAACAGATTGCAGATAAAACACCAAACTGTCACTATTTAATGTTGAGGTTAAATAGTTAATGCTTCCTTTTCCCCGCAATCCGTTGTTTGACATATTGATAGCGTGATAGTAATGCGCCGTTCCGCCGTACAGAGGGAGCCCCAGACTATCTGTTAAATGTATAAAACCAAGAGAATTATCAGGTTGCAGTTTCAGCGGCTCGTGAATGTCGGGGAAAATACCGCCGGAGATTAACCTGCCGGGAATTTTAGTTTCCGCAATATTAAAATTATCCAAGTTTTTTATCACAAAATAATCAATCTGAAAATAGAAAACATCTCTTTTATATTCTGCATTTAAGATAAACGGTTGGTCGAAATAGACTTTACCGCCTTCCCTGCTTTCAAAGATGGGGTAATCGGGAAAAGTTTTGTTACCGCTTTTATTTTTCGGGTCATCAATAAACATAGTTCCGGAAACGTCTTCAATCACATTTTTCACTCTTCTCAAAGGATAATCTCCATACATATCTTTCGTTTTCGTTTTATCTTCCGAAAACATAATCATAGAATCAATTTGAGGCATAAAGAGTTGAAACTTATCGTAATCGAAAATACAGGCTTTGGCAATAAAATCGAACAGTCCGCCAATGACACGCCCCGAAAAATGCAGTTCTCTATTTTTCTGTATCGTTACTCTTTCATTGGCAGGATAAACATTTACAATATGGGCATCGCTCAACACAAAAAAATCACAATCGTGAATCGTTAAATCGAAAGTTTTCATATTTAGCGTAGCATAATGAGATTTCGATTCCCAACATAGATTATCATAATCGTGTCGTTTCGATTCATTGTTTAAATAATGGGCTAATTTACTTTTATAAAAGACTGTTTCGTCCTGCATATCATAATTAACAAAACCTTGAACCGTATAATCTATTAACAAAGAGACGACATCGGATTTAGAGATTTTAAATGCAGTGAGTATGTGTCCTAAACGAATGGGTTGAAATTCGTGTACTTTAAACAATTCCCATAATTCCATCATAGGGTTTTTGTCATTATAACCCTTATTGCGTCTCATAACTTCGGGGTCGAAAAAATCCTGAGAAATAAAAGTAGAGGATTTATCCGAGTTTGGAAATATCATTTGCTTAAATTCGAGCATTGTGGAATTCATTTTCCACGAAATAGCATCTGTTTTAATTTCCAATTTATGATAAGAATCGAAGAATGGCGCTCTGCCCAGCCCACGTACTCTTCTCGATATCAAGAGTTCTGTTGAATAGGGGTTATAATTAAATTCAACGCACGGATGATAAATAGAGTCGGAATCTAAGTAGATAATAACGGCAGCATCTTGTGCCACAATCATATCCTGATGAAAAGCAAATGCAGATGCTTCAATTCTTACCATCGGCTTGCGCTCTACAAAGATAAAGAGTTGTTTTAATTCTTCATTATATTGCACATTAGGATAGTTTTTTTGTGCATAATTAATGATAATGAATAAATATAAACAAAAGAGAAAGAGCAAGCGTTTCATCAGAGTTCTCCTTTCAACGCCAAAAATTCAAATTTTGCTTTTAATAACTGCATTAAATGTACCTCCTGATTAATGAGCGATTGCAATTCATCATTTTGTTGTTTAATAAAATCATACGCCGTAATCATTCCATTAAATAGTTGTACTTTTGATGTTTCTGTAATAGTTTTATATTTCTCGGTAATCTTTTTATCCAATAAAATCAGGTTTTCAATCTTAATAATTTCGTTCCATTTTTCTTCAATGGCAATTTGGTTAGACTTTTCAAAATCGCGCTCCTGACTTTCCAATATTTTCTTTTGCAGGGTAATAATATTAATAATACCGGATGTTTTTACCCACGCTATAACAGGAATGTTGAATTTAATACCAAAAATATAGTTCCAGTCGAATTTATTAGAGAAAATATTAAAAGCGGGTCTTCCATAACCTCCGGAAGCGAAAAAAGTAAAACTTGGTAAACTATTGGATAGGTGAAATTTTCGTTGATAATCCAACCCTTTTTTACTATAATCGAAAATAGAAAATTCCAAACGTGAAGAGGTGCTGTTTCTTTCAATTACAGGAATTTCAGGCACAACAAAATTGACGCCGTGTAAATTTTTTCCTGTAATGATGGATAAAGAAGCTTCCAATGATTCGATAGTAGATGCCAATTCCCCTTTCTGTTGTTCAATTTTAAGGGCTTCCAATTCCAATTGTGCCACCGTATTGCCATATATTACGCCGCTTTCCAAAAGTTTCTTAAGCTGAATCAATTGTTCTTCTATTGTATTTTCAACACTGGAAAGCAATAGGATTTGTTTTTCTAAAATTAATAAATTCAAATAGATAGATATAATTTGTTCTTTGAGAGCATTGATAGAGAGGTCTAATTTATTAATTTCCGAATTATTCATCATTCTTTCGTATTGTCGTCCGTTGAACAGTTTGGATCCGGCATAAAGTACCTGCTGGAAGTCTAAATAAATACCATAATGGTCTTTAGAAAGTTTATCCACGCCCAACTCTAAAGGCAATTGCGGCGTATGAGATTGATAACTTAAACATCCACTAACCTCCAAAGTAGGAAACAGGTGCGATGCTGCGTCATCTAACTTTACTTTAAGCAGTTGTGTATTTAATTCTTTTTGTACATTGGCAGAAGATTGACAAATTGCCCATTGCTGACATTCCTCAAGAGTAACAACGGTTTGTGAAAAAACAAACCACGGGAACAATAAAAAGAGGGTTAAAATCTGTTTTTTCATTGATACGAGAATAGGGTAGCAAAAATATTATCTTTTTGTAATTATTTTGTTTTCCACACATTTTTTAATTGTGTTGTCATAAATTTAAGCACAGAGACAACACAGATTAAACAGATTTTCACAGATTTGAATAAGATTATCTCATTTATACTACCTTTGCGCTCTCAAAAAATATTACCGAAAATGAACGAAATTAGCGCTCAACTTCACAACGAAACCGCTGTTCTTATTGCTGTTGCAACGCCTGCTGTTCCTTTTGAAAGAGTGAATGAATATTTAGATGAACTGGCTTTTTTAACCGATACTGCCGGCGGTATTGCCGTGTGTAAATTCATACAGAATTTGCCGTACCCTGACCCGCGCACTTATCTCGGCTCCGGAAAATTAGAAGAGGTTGCCGGTTACATCGCTGAAAATAAGATAGAGATTGCGGTTTTTGATGACGAGTTATCTCCGTCGCAGACCCGCAATATTGAGGAAGTATTGCAGTGCAGGGTGATTGACAGAACGCGCCTTATTTTGGATATTTTTTCCAAACGCGCCCAAACGGCACACGCCAAAGTGCAGGTAGAATTGGCGCAGTATCAGTATCTGTTACCGCGTTTGACAAGAATGTGGACGCACTTGGAAAAGCAACGCGGCGGCATTGGTATGCGCGGTCCCGGCGAAAAAGAGATTGAAACTGACCGCCGTATTATCCGCGACAGAATTGCCCTGCTGAAAGAGAAATTGAAAGAGATTGATAAACAGAAATTCACCCAACGAAGTAATAGAGAGAAATTTGTGAGAGTAGCGTTAGTGGGTTATACTAATGTGGGAAAATCTACTCTTATGAACCTCATCAGCAAATCGGAGGTGTTTGCGGAAAATAAACTGTTTGCTACTTTGGATACTACAGTTAGAAAAGTAGTTTTTGAAAATCTTCCTTTTCTGTTATCCGATACTGTAGGGTTCATTCGTAAACTTCCACACCATTTGGTAGAGTCGTTTAAATCAACATTAGATGAAATTAGAGAAACCGACCTGCTATTGCACGTTGTAGATATCAGCCACCCCGATTTTGAAGAACAGATACAAGTAGTAAACCAAACCTTACAGGAGATAGTCGCTGCTGAAAAACCGATGCTCTATCTGTTCAACAAGATAGACAATTACACGTGGATAAAAAAAGCCGAAGACGATTTAACACCCAAAGAAAAATACAATATTTCCATAGATGAGTTAAAAGCCACGTGGATGGCAAAGATAGGGCAGAAATCAATTTTTATATCGGCAAAAACGAAAGAAAATTATGAGGCATTGCGGAAACTTCTCTATGAAGAGATTAAGAAACTACACATTCAGATTTATCCGTATAATAATTTTTTGTATTGACAAAAAGAGGTGATATATTTTTTTTCAGGTGCTACACTTTCTGAAAGATATCCTCAAAAGCATAAATCCCCTTATGAGCAGGCAGCCACACCGCTGCCTTTAAGGCGCCGTGTGCAAATGCTTCTCTGTTCAAAGCGTTGTGTTTTATTTGTATTATGTCTTCAGCCGATATGTAATTTACAAGATGTTCGCCGACAACCTCTCCTTTTCTAATAGAATTTATGGGAACAGGCGTTTTATTATCAAACTGAGATAAAATAGTTTTTTCGATGGTAATGGCGGTGCCGCTGGGCGCATCTTTCTTGTTTATATGGTGCGTTTCTTCAATAGAAACATGGTATTGATGCTGCGTATTCATCTGTTTGGCAAGAAATTCATTCAACTTAAAGAAGATGTTTGCCCCAATAGAAAAGTTAGTGCCGTAAATAAAAGATATGGTTTTGTTGTGCCATAATTTAAAAAACTCCTCTTTTTGTTTTTCCCAGCCTGTAGTGCCGGAAACTACAGCCATTTTCATCTCAAAACATTTTGTCACATTACTCAAAACACTCTGTGGAGTTGAAAATTCAATGGCAACATCGCACGTTTTAACTTCTGCTGTTTTTTGCAGCCAATCTTCTTCATTATCAATAATAACAACAGATTGAAAACCATACTGAGGGGCAAGGCGCTCTATTGCCCTTCCCATTTTACCATAACCGATAATGAGTAATTTCATACATTAGAATTTAATAACCAACGCCAGGCAAGGCGTGGTGGATTTGGTAACAGGATTATAATCGAATTTGGGTTTGATGCCTAAGGATAAATTGTCCGAGACGTCATAATAATATAAGTGTGCATCTACACAGGCATCTAAAATACTCAACGCATAGACAATAGCACATGCAGCTACTGATATCTCCATATTTCTTCTGTAGCGATTTCTTTCAAGTAAAATGCTTTCTAATGTTTTATCTGCAAGATCAGGATTCAACGTTTCTTTAGGCTCTCCGTTCACTCTTGCTACATATTCTTTTCTATAAGTAGCGGTATTATCTGCATAATAATAAATTAGGAAACTCGATGCGCCCAAACCGCCATATACAATGGGGAGTTTCCAATATTTTTTGTTATAGATTTGCCCTGCACCCGGAACAAGGGCTAATAAAGTTGCTTTTTTAGGACTGTGTAATTTCGTTTGTACCGAATCGGATTGTGCATTACAATTGGAAATTGAAAGTTGAAAATTGAAAATGTAGAAAACGCAAAAAATCAATAACGTTTTTTTCATTACATTTTGATTATTAACTTAATGATTTGATAATATGGGTCAATTCATCGTTAGAAGTAAAAGAGATAGAAATTTTTCCTTTTCCGGTAATATCTTTCTGGATGGACACTTTGCTTTTTAATTTATCGGACAGTTGTCTTGAAAAAGTCATTACTTCGTCGGGAAGCATTACCTTTACTTTAGTTTTAGGCAGTTTTACTTCGGCAGTAAGTTTTTTTACTATGGCTTCGGTTTCTCTAACAGAGAGTTGTCGGTTGATAATATCTTTCAATATTTTCTTTTGCAGTTCAATATCTTCAACGGCGACTAAAGTACGGGCGTGCGCCATAGATATCTTTTTTTCAACGATAGCCTGCTGTGCTTCTTTGGTGAGGCGAAGCAGACGCAAATAATTGGTAACCGTTGCGCGCTCTTTGCCTACCTTTACACTCAGTTCTTCGTGCGACAAATCACATTCATTGAGCAATCTTTGATAAGTAACGGCTACTTCAATAGCATTTAGGTCTTCACGTTGAATATTTTCCACTAAAGCCATCTGCAAAGCGCTCACTTCGTCCACTGTGCGCACAAATGCAGGAATCTCCTGCAAGCCGGCTAACAACGAAGCACGGTATCTTCTTTCACCTGAAATAATTTGGTATTTTCCGTTTTGTATTGGACGTACGGTTATCGGTTGAATAATGCCGTAAGACCGAATGGATAGCGCCATTTTTTGTAGGCTGTTCTCGTCAAAATCTTTACGGGGTTGTTCTTCGTTTGTTTCAATTGAATCCAACCGAATCATAGCATTGGCATCGGAAGGAACTCTTAATATAGAATCCTTTGCAATAGGAATTTCCGTGTCTCCTAATAGAATGCCTAACCCTCTGCCCAATCTGTTGGGTTGTTTCTTTTCCATAACTTATGATTGTGGAGTGTATCCGTTTTTTAATAAAACCTCTTTAGCTAAATTCAAATAATTAATAGTGCCTTTTGATTTAATATCATACAAAATAATAGGCAAACTGTTGCTGTGTGCTTCGCTGATACGCACATTGCGGGAGATGACTGTATCGAAAACGATATTTTTGCAATATTGCTTAACATCGGCAACTACGGCGTTGGAGTGCGCAGTACGGGCGTCGTACATAGTAAGCAAAATTCCTTCAATGCCTAACTGCGGGTTCATACCGTTTTGCACTATCCGAATGGTATTCAGTAATTTTCCTAACCCTTCCAATGCAAAATACTCGCACTGCACGGGAATAATTACCGAATCGGCAGCCACTAAGGCATTCACGGTAATCAGTCCTAATGACGGAGCGCAATCTATAATGATAAATTCATACTCGTTTTTAATAGATTGCAAAACATCGCGCAGGCGGTATTCTCTTCTGTCAATGCCAATCATTTCAATTTCAGCGCCAATCAAATCAATATGAGAAGGAACGAGGTCTAAATTAGAGGTGGATGTTTTTTTAACGATATCTGAGATATATTGATTTCCCATCAGTGTGTCGTAGATGCAAAACTCCACATCTTTTTCTTCCACACCTACGGCAATGGTGGCGTTGGCTTGCGGGTCGGCGTCAATCAAAAGTGTTTTATGTTCCAAAATAGACAAACAAGCCGCCAAATTGACGGCTGTTGTGGTTTTTCCTACTCCTCCCTTTTGGTTAACAACGGCAATAATTTTCCCCATCTTCTTTATGCATCTAAATCTTCAAAATTAAAATCTGCCGAATCCTGATTTTCGTATCTTGGATTTTCCGAAGCGAACAAACTGTCATCGGGAAGTTGACCGGTTTCAATGAAATTTAAGATGGCTCCCAATGCATTTTGAAATTTTTCAAAATCTTCTTTATACAGGAATAACTTATGCTTTTCATAGCTAAACAATCCCGTATTAGGATCAAACCTGCGTTTACTTTCGGTAATAGTCAGGTATTTGTCTTCAGCCTTTGTGGTTTTTACATCAAAAAAGTAGGTGCGTTTTCCCGCTCTCACTGCTCTTGACAATACTTCATTTTTTTCAAATTTTTCCATCGCTACATTTTGTTTGGTGAATGATTTTATGAATGTGATATAATAACGAACAACATTATGGGTTAGTATAAAACAACGGCAAAATTAAGTTTTTTTTAATAACGGCAGTAAGAGGAAAAATAATCTTTTTGATAATTATCTTTTTCCTCTTTTTAAACTCTCATCTCCAAAAGAATAGGTAACCCCAACGATGGCATTAAACCCAAGATTATTAAAATCATAATATTTTGAGAAATACTGAAATCCAATATTATTTAGCATAGCGAAGCACGAAAACCGTTTCGTTACCAAATACTCAAACCCTGCGCCAAAATTGAGAATCGGTTTCATCGTTGCAGCGTAAATCGTGCCATTTAAAGGAGTATCCATTCTGGCTCTTTCTTCTGCCGTAACAGGACGATAAGCGTCAAATCCCAACTTCATATTCAAATCGAAAATAAATTTCTCTTTTAAATAATATTTTCCTGAAAAAGCAACTTCCCAAGCGGGTTTATACCAAGGTTTTTCAATAGATTTGAGATTAAAATAGCCCCAGTAATTGGCTTCCAGATTCAAATAAAGTCTGTCCACAACCTGCCAGTTTATGTTTGCACAAACGTTTAACAAATCCACATCCGAATATACCACATCAAACTGATTTTTTAATAGTGACAATGTATCTAAGAAGAAGAATGCCATATCGTTAGTGTGCGAATAACGCGCAGAAATATGGTAATTCAATTTCTTCACCAAGTTTCCTTTAACGCCTCCATAAATGCTGAATCGGGTTTTTGTAAATTGAAGGGAATCCAATCCGGGTTTTACAAAAGGATTTTCATAGAGTAAATCTTTGAGTGAGTTGTATTTAACATTTCCGTCAATTCCTGCATAAATACTCAAAATGCCGGGGACAACGCCTAATTGTACTTCCGCAACGGGATATATAGGACATTTTGCTTCGCCGTGCATAACGGCATCCAAACTGTTAATAACAGGAAGCCCTAATCCCAAACGAATATGATATTCTCTAACTGCAAATTTAACCGTAGGAATAAATTCTAATTTATAACTGCTGTAAGTGATTGTATTGGCAATTTGTTCAGCATTATACCAATGATTCATAAAATAATCCACATTAAAATCCACTTGCGGACGAATAAAGCCGTTGAGTTTACTTAAATTAAAATCGTATAGAAAAAATGAAGTAAGCCCGATATGGTTTTCCATATCTTTTTTATAAGTAGTCAGAAAATCGTAATTCAGGCGCACATCTTGTTTAAGGTGGTCGTCGGCTTGAAGAAAATTGGAACGCAATCCAATTTCCGCACGCAGGTGATGAAAATTATTCTTCAAAGAATCTCTGTGAATTTTTTCATAAAAATAGTGTAATGAATCCGGCGTATTATAGCGGTTAAAACCGTATAAATGGGCTACTTCGTGATTGTACCCTACCGAAGAATAGAGGGTTTGGTTCTTAAAGAAAGTATTAAAAAACAACAATATCCGGGTATCGCTAAAAGGAGCATAAGCATAATTTTTCATAGTTTTTGAAATTGATTGCGCCCAGCCGGAAATGTGATTGACATTTAGTCCGTAGGAAAACTTTGTATTATCGAAATTATGAATACAGAGTTCGCCAAACGGCGTAGCAGGAAAGCCAAACCCGATTTTCAGAAAATTCCGGTAAAGTTTTTTCATCACTTCACCCGGTAGTTTTATCGGTTTTAGCGGCGTTGGAGAAAAAGTGAGGTCTATAGATTGAGGCGTTATCTCGTACTCAAAATCTACAGCTTCCTGTGGTTCATCAGGAATGACGGCAGGTTGCGTAATCTTTTGGAAGTTTTGCAGTCGTGGCGTAAAATCCAACTTAAACCTCGCGGTGTCAATAGGTTGCGAAAATGCAACTCCAAAGAACAATAGGGAAATTGTAATGACAAATATTTTTTTCATAAAAATGCATTTACCTCTTGACAAACGTAATTTTCAAACATATATTTGCAAGCTCGCAAAAAAAATCTATAAACATTCTAAATCAACTCATTATGATCTCAGAAAAACTGCTGCACTACATTTGGCAAAACCAATGGTTTGATAAAAAAAGATTAGAAACGGTTCACAAACAACCTGTTTCAATAATTAATCAAGGATTTCCACATCAGGATGCCGGTCCCGATTTTAAACAGGCAATTATTAAGATTGACGGTATGACTTGGGCAGGAAATGTGGAAATACATATCCGCTCGTCTGACTGGTACCGGCACGAACATCAAAACGATATGAAATACGATTCGGTGATTTTGCACGTGGTATATGAATATGATCAGGAAGTCTATTTATCGCAAAATATTCTGTTGCCTACTTTAGAACTGCAACATTTAGTATCTTCACAACTTTTATTGAGATACAATCAGTTAATGCATGCGCCATTTCCCTATCCTTGCGAAGCATACATTGAAAAGATTGCGGTTTTAAGCATACTCTCATTTCTTACAAGATTGTCTTTTGACAGATTAACCCGAAAACAAACACAAATTTTTGAAATATTGCATTCTTTTTCAGAAGACTGGGAGCAAACACTTTTTTATATTCTCTGTCAAAGTTTTGGTTTTAAGACTAATGCGCCTGCTTTTGAGATGCTTGGCAAAGCATTGCCATACAAAATCCTAAAAAAACATACAGATTCTCATTTGCAAGTGGCTGCGCTCATTTTCGGGCAAGCGGGAATGTTGGAAGAGGATTTGGATGACCCCTATTATCTGTCGTTGCAAGACGAATATTTGTATCTCAAAGCCAAATACAGACTTATTCCTGTTAATGTCAAGTGTTGGAATTTGCTGCGTTTGCGTCCGCACAACTTTCCGTGCATCCGCTTAGCACAGTTGGGCGAAGTTATCTATAACCATCACGATTTTTTTGAAAAAATAACCACCCCACAAAAACTTGCTTATTTTCAGGAGATATTTGTAAATAAGCCCAATAATTATTGGAAAACACATTATTATTTTGGAAAAGAAAGTCGTGAAAGTGAAAAGATAATGGGCGAACAAAGTTTTTATTTACTTCTTATCAATGCATTGATACCTTTTCTATACTCTTATGGAACTTTTACGGGCAATGAAAAACTACAGGAATATAGTATGCAATTACTTGAATTACTTCCATTTGAAGAAAACCATATTACCAGAAGGTATCAACAGATGGGATTTTGCGCTAAACATGCAAGCCATTCGCAGGCGTTGTTAGAGTTACATCATGAATATTGTGAAAAAAAACGGTGTATTGATTGTGCGGTAGGGCAGGGGGTGGTGAGTATGTAATCATCTAATTACCGCTTACCGCTATTTCAACCACTTATCCAACCATCCCATAAATTCTCTATGCCAAAGAATGGAATTCTGCGGTTTGAGAACGAAATGGGTTTCTTCGGGGAAGAACAGGAATCTGCTTGAAATTCCTTGTAATTGCGCAGCATTAAACGCTTGCATCCCTTCGGTGTAAGGAATGCGAAAATCTTTACCGCCGTGAATGACTAACATAGGCGTATCCCATTTCTTTACAAAAAGATGTGGGGAAAAGGAGTAGCCAATCGGAGATGGATTTTCCCAGTATGCGCCGCCCAAATCGTGGTTCACAAAGAACATCTCTTCGGTTGTGCCGTAGAAACTTTCAAGGTTAAACATACCGCAATGGGCAATAAAAGTCTTAAAACGCTTGTTGTGGTTTCCTGCCAGCCAATATACCGAATAGCCTCCGTAACTTGCGCCTACACAACCTAATTTTGTTTCATCTACGTAAGGCTCCTTTGCCACGTTGTCAATTGCCGAAAGATAATCTTTCATATTCTGCCCGCCATAGTCCAAACTGATTTGGTCGTTCCAGTTTTTACCGAAGGTGGGCAACCCTCTTCTGTTGGGCGCAACAATCACATAGCCATGAGATGCCAGCATTTGAAAATTCCAGCGATAGGAAAAAAACTGACTTACGGCAGACTGTGGGCCACCCTGACAGTACAAAACAGCCGGATATTTTTTGCGTGCATCAAAGTTGGGCGGTAAAATTACCCATACCAACATCTGTTTGCCGTCAGTAGTCTCAACCCAGCGTTCTTTCACGGTGATAGAGGCTACGTTCTTCAGTTTGTCATCATTAATAAAAGTGAGTTGCGTTTCTTTGCCGGTTTTTATGTCAATACGAAAAATATCCGCAGGTTTCTCCATAGAAGTTTTGATACCTATTAAAGTATTGTTTTGCAGAGAAATAGATGTATAGTCGTGCCTGCCTTTGGTGACCTGTCTGAACTTGTTGGTTGCCAGATTCAACTCATAAATTTGGTATGTTGCTTTAGTACCGCTAATAAAATAGAGCATTTTACCATCTTTACTAAACGCAAAATCGGAAGCGCTTTCATCAAAATTTTCCGAACAGTTGGTAGTTAAACCGTTTTTAAAATCGTAACTCATAATACGTTTCAAATCCGATTCAAAGCCGTCGGTTTCCATACTTGCCCAAATAAGTGTATTCCCGTTGGGAGAAAAGATGGGGTCAACGTCGTATCCTGCATTGGGAGCAGAGATATTTTTAGTAGTTTTATTTACAATATCGTACAAGTAAATATCTGAATTTGTGCTTACTGCAAACTCTTTTCCGGTCATTTTTTTTGAGGTGTAAGCAATAAAGTCGCCATCGGGCGAGAAGCAGATTTGCTCCAAACCGCCATTCATTGGAATAGGGCTTGCACAGCGTTCATTTTTCATAATATCCGTTACATTAGTCATATTCGGATAATCGGCAACAAAGATGTGCGAGTAGGAGTAGTCTGTCCAGTCGTTCCAGTGGCGGTACATAAGTTCGTCGAAAATCATAGCATTTGCTTTGGGCAGGTCGGGGTAGAGGTCGTGCGCATTCTTGTCCATTTTCACCGATTGTGTAAAGAGGATACGATTACCTGCCGGAGCGTATAGAAAGCTTTCTATGTCTCCCTCAATTTTTGAAATGGGCTTTTGGTCAGAGCCGTCAGGGTTCATTTCCCAAATTTTCATTTCCCCGTTTACCGGCGCCAAATAGCCTATCTTTTTGCCGTCGGGACGCCACAATGCGTTCTGTTCGCTGATTTCGGTGCGGGTGAGTTGTTTAAGATTTGTTCCTGTTGAAGAGATTACATATAAGTCTCTGTTTCCTTTATTTTGCTCAATGTCGTAATAAGTGATTCCAAACAAAACCTGCGTTCCGTCGGGAGAAAGCACTGCTTCACTCACCCTGCCCAACTGCCATAGCAGTTCCGGCGTGTAGATCTGTTTTTGCGCTATCGTACTAATACTTATGACGATTGCTAATAATGTGGTAAAGAATTTTAGTTTCATATTGATAAATTTTTAATGTGGCAAAGAAACAAATTTAAGTGGACTCCTAAAAATTATTCTTTACATATTTGATTTTTCCAAAAGTCGGAGTCCATTAAAAAACCCTTTGAAAAAATCGGGTCAAAAATAGTATAAATAATGAAAGTGCGAAAATAGATTTTTATTCAAGACCGTAAGACTGTAGTACCATAAGACCGTCGCTTTGGTCATTCTGAGCGAAGCGAAGAATCTCATCGCACACCGCTCATCGCTTCACCACTTTCTTCATCACCACACCTTTTTCCGTTGTTATCTTTACAAAATATATTCCTGTCGGTAGATGTGAAATATCTAATACGGTTTCGTGACGAGTGACGAGTGACTTTGAAGTCTGCCGTAAACATCAAATACCTCAACACCTTGAATTTTAAATTTTGAATTTTAAATTCGCCGCTCGTGGGGTTGGGATATATTGTTAATTGTTCATTATTCATTGTTAATTCTTCAATGCCGGTGGTAAAATTGGCAGTAACGTCAATAATGGTTTTCTCTTTATTGAAATCGTTGGAGTAGAAATAGAGTTGGGCGGTTTTTATGCAGTTCTCCACTATATCGCCGGCGCCGAAAGTAATTGTAAGATCCTTATTCGTGTTCGGTTGTAAGATGCTGGTAGTATGATCTAAAGCCGCTCCAGTAATAGCTCCGGCAGCAACACCGCCAAAATTCAATGCACACCCTAATCCTGCCGTAGCCGCTCCAATGCCTGCGCTAATATGCGCAGCAGCCATCATTATACCGAACTTTGCCCATTCCGTTTTACCTGCAGCTTTTGCGATATCAGCGCCTTGACTTAGCCCATTAATAAATCCTACTACCGCTCCAATAACAAATTGTATAAACTCTCCATCCGGGTCGGTGTACATTAGCGGGTTATTTCTGGCATAACTGTACCGGTTAAAATCCTGCGTAAAACTACTATTCATCACGTACTTATCCGGCGAAAAGAAGCGGGCAATAACAGGGTCGTACAACCGCCCGTTCATATTGATAATCTTAAACTGGGGGTAGTGTTCGTGTCCGGTAAAGCCGCGCAAAGTGAGCGGGAAGTTTAAGAAGTAGTTTTCTATAAGTGTATGCGGGGGTGGGTCAATCCCTCTTCCCCTAATGGTATCGTACCTTATTTGGTAATTGCCCCACGGGTCGAACCAGTTTTGCTGTCGCACTTTCTTAGCGGCGTTGGTAATGGCAGCGTAGTTGCCCAAGTGGTCGGTGTGGATGTAGTACGTACTGTCGGTACTAATAAAACTTTTTATTACGATAGCAGTATCCGTTCCCCACTCAGTAGTATCTTTACCGCTACGTGTAGTAATGTGCATCGCCACCACGCCGTTGTCGCCGTAAATGTAATAATAAGAGCGCGAAACTATGGCAGTATCCAAAGTATAATCAAACTCGTGCTCGAAATACTTGTTATAGTAAGTATGCGCATACTCTAATGTATCGTTTCGGTAGGTTTTCATTTTTTTGCGTTGCTGGTCGGCGCCGTAAGAGAGCTCTATCCGGTATTTTCCTTCTTCTATTTTGGTGGGTTGGTTAAAGAAGTTGTAAGTAACGGCACAATTGTTGGGAGAGATTGGGTTTTCTTTTGGTGCAATTATTCTGGTTACAGCATGGGGTTTATTATCATAGATGTAGTTTCCCAAATTAGAACTACTGTTAATATTTCCGTTATTGGAATATACAAAGGTTTGCAATGTTCCCTGTTGCCCTATATGTCCGTTGGTAAAGCCGGTAAGTCTGTCTAAATTATCGTAAGTAAATGTTTCCAATTGATTAATTACCCTTTCGGAGCGGGAGGACATTAAGCCGATGTTATTGTAAGTATAGCGGTAATTCAATATCGTACTGTCTGCGGTATATAAACCGGGGATACCTTTTTCATTAGGATTTTCAACCCCAATCTCTCTTCTGTTACCGGTATTACTGCGGGTTAAAAGTCAGAATGGGTTATAAGTATAATCGATTACCAAGGCATTGCCAAACGTGCAAAGTGTTGTTGCACCAAACTCATTTCGGGAATCCACTTTGTAAATCAGGCTGTTATCTTTGCTGTTCCGTATTTGATGTAACTTTTCTGTGGAAGTATAACTGTAAATTATGCTAAAACCACTGGGGTAGGTAAGGGTTTGCAATTGCCCGTAGGAGGTGTAGGTATAGAGAAACCCGCCACAGTTGTTCTTAATATGTCGAGCCAAGCGCCCTAAAGCATCGTACGTAAAATCTTCTTCCGGTAAATTGTTTATTTTAATATGAGAAATTTTACCTTTGCCTTTATTGGTTGAGGAAAATTCATCATATATATTTTAAGATTTGCGGATTGGTATGAGGAGCGGCAAATCGTTTTTGTGTTACCCGCCCTAAGATATCGTACTGGTAAGTAGTGGTATCTCCGCGGGCGTCTATCTGTTTTGTCAGTTCATTAAACTTGTTGTAGGTAGAGGTAATCAGTCCTGCATTGGGTTCTTCAATGGAAAGGCGGTTGCCCCAGAGGTCGGAAAGGACTACTCTTTTTTCAGAAAAGACAGGAAGACCGTAGTTCATTTTTACGGTTTTGTATAGGTTAATGTGAGAATATAACTCTTTATAGTTTTAGAATTGACTGCGCTACGGGATATCTTTGCTAATTTTGTACCATCCTCCTCGTTGAATACAATAGTTAATCTCAAAGTTTTTTTATCCAATATAAGGATACTTCCCACAAATGGTTCAGGGTAATTTAGAAAATAAAATTTTAACTTTTGATCATTATCCAATAAATCCCAATTTCCCGAGGATACTAGTGGATAACTATCACAAAGTTTCTTACCGGGGTCTAAAATTTGTGATTTATCCTTCAGAAAAAAGATTATATCATCTAATTCACAATCACGCATACGATAGTTAAATAGATTGGTTATAAGATGACCTTCCTCCATTTCATAAGGAGGATCGCAAGTAATGGCTGTTAATTTCCAACCCTTTTTCTGTGTAAGTAATTCTTCTCTCGTAGGCGCTTCTTTACAGGCGTTAATAATCACCAACAATAATGTGATTATGATCATTAATTTAAGGATTTGTTTTTTCATCTTTAAAAAAATTTAATAAGGTTTATTAATTGATTTGTTAATAGTTTTTCTTTTTTTGAGGTTAATAATTGTTTATGTTTTACCATAATCTTGGAATTCTACAATTACGTACCGCTTTTTGAAGTGCCTTTGACTTTCTTAGGTTTGGGTTTTGCATTTGCAGGTCGTTCAATACTACTTCGTGAGGGCTTAACTTTTTCTAACGTAAATCTAACAGGAAATGAGAAACACATACCAACAGGTTTTCCTTGATTTTTTGCGGGAACATCAAATTTTATAAGTTTTGCAACTCGTAAAGTTTCATCATCCAAATCTTGACGAACACCTTCAATTATTCGATGTTCAGTAGTATAACCGAGAGTATCTATCCAAAACTGAACAGATACTTTCCCTTCAATTTTATCTGCTTTGGCTGTTTCAGGATATATTAAGTTTGCCCTAATAAATTCATAAAATTTTTCCATATCATTTCTATAATTTTCTTTACTGAAAATTGGAAGTTCTTCAGGATGTGAAAACACCGGACGAACAATATCGCAACGAAAACTTACCAAATTACCATTGTTATCAATTTGGCAATATGAAAAATTTATCAACGACAGCAAAACGATTAATATTATATGTTTTCTTACCATAGTCTTGGAATTTTATAAATGAAATGCCACCATGCAGGTGAGAAAGTTGTTGGTCCATATACTCCAATTTGATAACCATAATATTTTATTGCCTTAATGAGATCTACATTTGTTGGATTTGGATATAATCCTTGATTGCGGTAATTATACAAATATGTATCCCATTCTTCTCTATTTAAAATAGGTCTATTTATATCATCTCTAAGATCAATATCTTTATATTTTCCAGCCAAGACGTTACGACTATGTCTCAATTCATGATATGCTATTAGCGCTAATCTGTCATAATTGCCTTGAAAAGGAAAATCACCATAAAAAATTTTCCCTGTCTTATCATCTGTTACTCCGGGATAACCTCCAGTTTTACTTGGAGCATACGTTCCTTTAAACCCAAAATAATCAAGAATATCTTGACATGTTTCGGTTCCGCTCATCATTCTCTCAAATACTTGCTCATTACTTCTAAATCCTCCGCCTTTTACTAAATTTGTAAATTGTTCGGGGTATATGGCGGCAGACACAGAGGGATTAAACGACCACCCACTGCCATTTGGACCATAAGTATAGTAAAAGGCAGATACGTTGGCGCTTACAGTCTGGTACTTAAAATTGTAGTTAGCGCCCACAGTAAAGAAATTTGTACTAATTGGAAAGGCATAAGGCGTAAGACCTGCTGCCCATCCTGCATTAAATCCACTTTGCGTGCCAAACGATGCATATACTGTATTTAATGCAGCCGAAGCGCTTACAGCAATTGAAAAATCATTATTTTTAAAACTATATCCAAGACTAATTTGAGCGCTAAACACACTCGGTATTCCAATTCCGGCTGTTATTCCTATGCTAAATCCGCCATCTTTACTCCAACTAAAAGTTGGAAAAATGAAAAAGAGAAATTCATTACCATCCGGATCCGTGTACATCAACGGACAATTCCGAGCATACGTATATCGGTTAAAATCCTGCGTAAACGAAGAATTTGCCACGTACTTATCCGGCGAGAAGAAGCGGGCAATCACGGGATCATACAATCGCCCGTTCATATTTTCTTCTTCTACTTTTTTGCTTGACCAAAAAAGTAGCCAAAAAGTCAAGTCGGCAGGAATCCCACCGCACAACCGCGTCTGCACCGCCTGCCGACATTGCCACCCGCAGGCATCTTTGTTCCCGCTCACCGCACACCGCATACCGCTCACCGCCAATTGCCACCCGCAGGCGCTTTCTGTTTCGTGATACCGTTGTTGCAGGTTTTCGGTTGCGCTCGCGCAATAGGAAACCCCGTTTTCTTCGTACTCGTAACCGGATATAGCCGGTTTCTGTA